>CADDZM010000098.1 GCA_902812345.1 Chloroflexota bacterium
AGATGGTGCTGGTGCAACTGTTCCAGCGGCGGATCCTGACCTACACGCCGTCTAACCCGGCGGGCTGGCAGGTGGAGATGGGTAACATTGGCCTGCACTACTTCAACTGGCGTTACAACGGTCACGCTCCCGCGCCTATCCAGGTAGCGGCTAAACCGGCCCCGGCGCAGCAGCCTGTTCCGGCCCCGGCGGCGAACCCCCTGGATAACGAAGAGCAGAATTTCATCAACATTATTAACGATTATCGTAAATCACAGGGTCTGGGCCAACTGACCTACCTGCCGAATATTGAACAGGCTGCTAACTGGATGTCAAAGGACATGGGTGAGAAAAACTACTTCTCGCACACGGACAGCCTGGGCCGCGACCCCTTCAAACGGATGGCCGCCTTCAACTACAAAGGCGGCTGGATGGGTGAGAATTTAGCTGCCGGGAAGGACTCGGCTCAGGACGCGTTCACTCAGTTCAAGAATTCTCCCGGCCACAACGCCAACATGGTCAAGGCGCAGTACACGCATATCGGCGTTGCCCGTTATAACGTGCCGGGCAGTACTTACGGCTGGTACTGGACGGTTGACTTCGGCGACTGATCAGGATAAATCCTCGGAAACAAAAAGCAGGCGCCATCTGGCCCTGCTTTTGTTTTTTATTTTTAAAAAACCTATGTTAAAAAAATCTAATTAAACTTGCCGGAGCGGTAGTCGGCGTAAGCCTGAATGATTTCCTGCTCCGTATTCATTACGAACGGCCCGTACGCTACTACCGGCTCGTGGAGAGGCTGTCCCGCGAACAAAACCACTTTAAGCGGCTCTTTGGCGGTAATAGTAATTTCACTATCTTCGCCGTCTCCGCTCGGGTTGGTCCACAAAACCTGGTTCTTTTTGCCCTCGGTCTCCTTTGACCCCAAAACCCCTCGTCCTTCCAGGACATAGATAAAACCGTTGTAGCCGCCCGGTAAATCCTGGCTGATTGTTGCGCCCGGTTCGAGGGTGATTTCGACCATCGTGACAGGCACGTGGTTCAGGGTTTCGGCCTTGACGCCCGCCGACGACCCCGAAAAGACCCGCACCTGCGCGCCCGGTTCCTGGCGCAGCGGCATTTTGGCGCTTTGCAAGTCCTGGTAGCGGGTTACGGTCAATTTCTTTTCGGCGGGAAGATTAAGCCAGAGTTGGAGGCTGTGAACGGTTTCGCCAACCGCCGGTTCTTCCTTGTGAACAATGCCGCGCCCGGCGGTCATCCACTGGGTGTCGCCGGGATTTAACCGCCCCGCTCCGCCCTTATTATCGCTATGTTCAAGGATGCCTTCTATAATATAGGTAACGGTTTCCATGCCCCGGTGCGGGTGAAAATCAAATACTCCACGCTCAAACCAGTCCTCGGCCAGAAATAAGAACGGGTCGTATTCTTCAAAGTGGCCGGGTTCCAGCACCATGCCGACTTTGTGAATAGGGCTATCCTGTTGCGCCCGGACCGTCCAGACTTTATTTATTTCGCGTCTTTTCATGCTTTCCTTCCATTAAATATAAATAAATATTTTTAAATTATTTCTAAATAGGGTTCTAAAATTGTGTATAACTCTTTCTCTTTATTATATACGCAATTATATTACCATAAGTTGGCTACTAATGAAAAGTAAGTATAAAAGGCAGCTAGCGGTTCTTCGCACTGCGGCAATTCCGTGCTGGGGATGAGTATAAAAGGTTATACGCCCTCTCTTAGCTTGAAGCGTTGTAGCTTGCCGGTAGCGGTGCGGGGTAAACTATCGACAAAGACAATCCAGCGCGGATATTTATAGACCGCGATTTTATCCTTTACGAATTGCTTTAACTCCTCCTCCAGGGCCGGACCGGCCTCGTAATCCGCTTTCACGACCACGAAGGCGCAGGGCTTGAGCAGTTCGTCCCCGTCCATCCGGCCAACCACGCCGGTTTCCTGGACCGCCGGGTGTTCAACCAGGGCGTTTTCCACCTCTACCGGCGAGACCCAGATGCCCCCGGCCTTAATCATGTCATCGGAGCGGCCGTGATACCAGTAATAACCGTCCTCGTCCTTATAATACTTGTCGCCGGTCCGTATCCATTCCCCCAGAATCGTTTCGCGGGTCTTGTCCCACTTGTTCCAGTAATAGGCGCAGGTGCTTTGCCCCTTGATGATAAGCTGGCCTTCCTCGTTCTGTCCGACTTCCTGACCGTTTTCGTCCACGATTTTCGCCTCGTAACCCGGCACGACCTTCCCGGTGCTGCCCGGTCGCACCTCGCCTGGCCGGTTCGAGACAAAAATATGCAGCACTTCCGTCGAGCCGATGCCGTCCAATATTTCCACTCCAAAGCGGGTCTTGAAGCGTTCCCAGACCGCTTTAGGCAGGGCTTCCCCGGCGGAGATACCCGACCGCACGCTGCCCAGGTCGTAATTGGCCGGCTGGGAAAGCATGGCTGCGAACGCGGTCGGTACCCCGAAAAAGAGGGTCGCCTTTTTATTTGCGGCAATTTCCAAAAGCTTCTGGGGTTCGGGACGGCCCGGATGCAAGATTGCCGCGCCACCCACGCCAAAAGGAAAATAAAGGCCGTTGCCCAGGCCGTAGGCGAAAAAGAGCTTCGCCACGCTAAAGCAGCGGTCTTCCCCGGTCATTTTCAAAATGCCTTTGGCGTAATACTCGGTGCAGTAGACCATATCGCGGTGCAGGTGGACCGCCCCTTTGGGAAAGCCGGTGGTGCCGCTGGAATAGAGCCAGAAAGCCGCGTCGTCCCGGCTGGTCGGGAACGCTTCAAGCTCCGGTGAGGCCGCTTCGAGCAGTTCGTGGAAAAGCAGGTAGCCTTTTTCTTTAAGTACGGCATCGTTCGGACCGCCCGGTTGCTGGCAGACCACGATAACCTGGCGCAGGCGCAGGCACTGGTCCCGAATTGGTTCGAGGACAGCCAGGAGCGGCTCGGAGACAATCGCAAAGACCGCCCGGCTGTCATTGAGAAAATACTGGTAATCAGCCGGTTTCATCAGGGTGTTGGTTGGAATCGGCACCGCCCCGATTTTCATCGCGCCAAAGAAGGCTGCCGCGTATGGTGGGCAGTCCAGCAAAAGCAGCAAGACCCGTTGTTCGATTTGCAGCCCCAGGTCGCGCAAAGCGTTCCCGGCCCGGTTGACCATCTCGCCGACCTGCCCGTAGGTTATTTCCTGGTCCTCGTAAAAAATGGCGGTGCTGGCGGTGCGGCCTTGGGCCAGGTTGCGGTCAACAAAATAGGTGGCGGCGTTGAAAATAGGCGGCACAATGACAGCCGGGGTAGTGGAAAAGGGCTCGGTCGAGGCGGTTTGCGACATCTTTGTCCTCCTAAAACTTAAACTAATTATCGCTGTCTTTGCTACCGTGATTGACCGGGTAAGACGTGATAATTGTTCCATCATTACCGACCACGGTAAAAACATCTTTGTTGCGGCCGGGTATCGGATAGCTGTATGAGAGGCGGTCGTTAGCCTCTTTGTCCGGTTGCTGGTCGGTCAGGCTTTTCTGTATCAGGTTGACCACCTCCTGGGGCGTTTTGGTCCCGGCGTCATGCGGAAAAGTCGAGATAGTCCCGCCATCGTACCAGATACCGTTGATGTGCTTGCCGTAAATGTGCGCCCAGCCGTAATCGCTTCCATGCCCGGTGCCGCGCCCGTAAATCAATTTAACTTTGCGGCCCTGACTGTCGCTAAAGCTTCGAATGACCGTCTTTTCCGGGTACTTTTCGGTCAGGGCGAGTTCGCTCGTAGCGGCGGCCGGCGCGGTCTTGCGGGGGGCTTCAATGCTCGGTCGGGCCTGCACCGTCATTTCTTCCGAGCTGACCGCCGTATTGTCGCCACAGGCCGCCAGGAGACCGGCCAGCAGCAGCAACAAAGTAAAAACGAGGGTTAATCCACCCATCCTGGAATTCTTCAAGCTCAAACTGGCTAACCCCTTCTATTTGGCTGGTGATTGGACGCGTAAGGGCGGTGTTCGGTAATTAATAGTAGCACTTTTAAAAAAAGCCGCAAGAGTTTTACGGTGGTTCTTATCAGGCGAAAAACCGCCGCCCCAAAATTGAAACAAGAAGAACAACCGCCAGGATACCCAGGGTGAGCGTGGCCCCTGCCAGGGTAGTTTTGCGGAAGCGGCCCGGCAGGTGGTCTTGCAGCCATCCCGCCAGTTCGGCGAGTGGACCCGCCGCCGCGAGGGCCAGCCAGGGCGCTACCAGGGCCAACCGGGTCACGTTAACCGGGCCGGCAAAGTTTAGAACGAGGCTATAAAGCAGCGGAAAAGCCAGCAGCGGCCAGATATTTACCCGGGCCGTCCGGCGTATAAAAGCGAACGCCACCGTCAGGAAGACCACCGCCAGCAGGCCGAGGTCATAACTGAAAAACTGCTGGAAATAGCTGTTCAGCGCGGCGGCAGGCGCGGCTTTGATTGCGCTTAACCCGGCTACAAAGCGGTTCAAACTTAGAATCCAGCCGGGGCAGGCCAGGGTCCAGCCGAGCAGCCAGCCGCCCAATCCCAGGCCAACCCATTTCCAGCGGTGCCCTTTTTCCACCCTGGTAGCGGCCAGCCAGAGCAGCGGCACGAGGATTAAGACCGCCCCATAAGCGGCCCCGGTTGCAAGGCCCGCAAGTAACCCGGCCCCAAAGAGTGGCCAGCGCAACTTACCCTCGATAAAAGTCATAAAGTAAAAACTCAGCGCCGCCAGGGCCGCCGCCAGAAGTTGGGGCGCAGGATTGGGCGTGGCCTGGTAGGCCAGCCAGGCCATCCCGGTCAGGCCTGCCGCGATTGCTCCTGCGGTCCGCGACTTCCACCAGCGTCTAGCCGCCGCGTACACCACCGCTACCGTTACCAGGCCCAGGATTAGATTTACATAATTTAAATAATCGAGAATATCCTGGCTGTTGACCTGCTCCGGGCTGTTGATTTTCCCGGCGCTGGCCTGCTGGAAAAAGATTAACTCGGTTATCACGGCCCCGCCAAAGAGATAAAGCGGCGGCTGTTCGTAGCTTTTAGGCTGCCAGTCGCTACTATTAATGATGTTGCGGGCGTCGTTGGCGAACGCCTGCACCCCTGCCGGTCCGGTTGTGGCGGCAGGTGATGCCGGAGTATTAGGCCGATTTTTGAGAGCCTGGTAACGCAAAAGGCCGCCGCCCAGCAAGGCTACGACCAGCACCAGGGCGGGCCAGTTTGCCGCCAGCCAGTGGCGGACCTCGGCCAAGCTGACGCCCCGGCTCCTGGCTATTTTATAGACGGTACCACCTGCCAGTACAAGCAAGGCTGCGCCCAGCCAGAGCGGGCTTTTTACCGGCAGAAAATAGTCGCCGGTCAGGAAAAGCAGGTAACACAAAAGCGCCAGCGCTGCCAGGGCGATATTCAGCCGGTTCATTTTTCGGGGGAGGCCGGAGTCCAGGCCGGGTCGCTTGAAAATCATGCTTTATTTGCTCACTTTTAGCTGGGCCAGCACCAGCGAATTACTGCCGTCAGCCAGCGGCAAAGGGGTAAATTTGCCGTCGGGCCGGTAAAGACCCATTACCAGGTTATAGTCGCCGGGTGGCAAATTAGCGGGCAGGGCCAGGTTGGGCGTATCCGTAACAATTTCGCCCGGTTTCCACTGGCCCGTCGGGTAAAGCCCCTGCAAAGGCGGCGTGTCCCGGCTCGCCAGGTTCTGGTCCGCTTTCCCAGCCGGTTGCAGGTGGATAAAGACCACGTAATCCACCCCCGGCGAACCTAACACCTGCCAGTAAACGCTCAGGCCGATAGTTTCGCCCGGCTTAAAGACCGGCCAGGGCTGGTTCTGCAAAATTTCGCCCGGTGGCGGCAGGTATATCCGGCTGTCACCCGGCTTCCCGGCGTTCAGACCCAGCAGCCGCAACTTGCCGCCAAAATCAACCCCTTTTGGATATTGCAGTTTCAAAGTTTCGGGTGTGACGCCGGTCTTAACGACCGTAAAGGCTGGACCCGGTTTTTCGACCGTTTTGGTCTCGAATTGCCGGACGATGTGGGCCGGTTGGAGTAGTTGCGGGTAGCTGCCCGCGGATCCCGACCCGTAGACCCGGTCCTGGTTGATGGCTAAATACTGGATTCCTCGCTCCCGGTAATATTCGAGCGGGAAATCGTTCACGCCCTGCTCCGCCACGCGAGCCAACACATTGGGATAATCGCCCCACTGCTGCGGCCTCATTTCAACCATCTTTAGCGGCCCGGGCCCGACCTGGTTTTTCAGCCAATCCTCGACCCGGTTGTAACTGAAAGGCTGGTCGTTAAACTGGTCGCCGTAAAAAATCGCGCCTAGCGGCCCGTTCATAGTCAGCAGCAGGAAGACTGCCGGAATAGCAATCCCGGCGTAACGGCGCAGGGCCGTACTAAAGTTAAAAGCGGCCAGGCGCGGCGCGGCCAGCCTATCCCAGACCCACCCGCAAAACAGCCCCGCGAAAACTGCCCCATAAAGGGTTAGCGGCAGGACGTTGCGCGGGTAAATCAGCCGGTAGGAATTTATACTTAGCAAATAGACCAGTGGAAAACTCAGGGCCAGCAGGTCGCCCGGACGGTGGCGGAAGGCCAGCAGCAGCAACCCGGCCCCGCCTAGCAGGCACAGCCATAAACTATCGTTCCAGATAACCTGTAAATTGCCAAGCCAGGGCGTATCCGTGGCGTAATCAACCGTAGAGAGGCGGTACTTGGTGATATTGGTCCCGAAAGCGTCACTATAGCCCTTGACCCTGGCGAGGATATAAGGGGTGGTCGCCAGGAAAGCCAGCCCGGCCGCTAACGAGACCGCTCCCAGGCGCGCTGAAAAAAAAACTTTCAACCGTTGGTACCACCGGGGTGTGGTATCAAGCATCCTTAGAAACTGGGCTGTCAGCGGCAAAACCAGCGTGACGACCCCGTTCCACTTCGTGCTGAGGGCCAGCCCGGCGCTTATCCCGGCCCAGATGTAATCCCGCAGGCGGCCTTTTTGAAAGATATTCCAGGCCGGGATAAGCGCCGCCAGGGTCAGGGTCGCCATCGGCATGTCTACGGTTACATAATGGGAATGTTCGGTCGCCAGGGCTGAAAAGGCCACGAACCCGGCCGCCAGCAGCCCGGCCCGGCGGTTTTGCCAGATTTTTTTTACCACCAGGTAAGCCAGTGGAATAGCGGCAGTACCCCAGAGAGCCGTATAAGTCCGCTCCCAGATGTACATGTGAGGTGCGGTCGTGATGGCAAAGGTGCGGTCGGGCAGACTGTCCAGGCCGTTGTACAGCCCGGTAAAGTTACCCCACAAAAACTGCAAAGCGCCGACGAGGGCTTCCTGGTAAAGGTAGAAACTGGGGTAATAATACATCTGGGTATCGAAATCGCCGGTCTTTAAGAGGCGCGTACCCACGTCTACAGTCAGGTTTTCATCGGCGGGAATAATATAAGGCAAGCCGTTTTTCTGGCCCCAGACCCGCAGCCACAGGCCGAACAGTGTCAGGACCGCCACGCCCAGGCCAAACGGCGTGATATTGCGGGAAACTATCCGGCCCCAACTTCCCAGTTTCCGGCGAGCGTTTAAGGGGTTCTCAAAAACCGGGCGGGCGACAGTTGCGAGTAAGGCCGCGCCAAAGAGCAGCCAGACCCCGGTTGGCCCTACCAGCCAGAGTTTACCCCGGCCCAACTGGACCGCCAGCGCCGCTAAAAAAAGCGTTACCAGGCCCAGGTTCAGCCAGAACGGCCAGCGGGACAGCCTGAATTCCGGCTGGTCCGATTCCGGCGTTTCCGGCTTAACCTGCTCCTTTTCCTTTGTAAATAATTTCATCCTGACTGAAGATACCCGACCTGCTTAAACCTGGTTCACCATAAGCGGAACAAGGCGTAGTATCTCATAAACGGGCGAAATGTTCCAACCGGGAATTTGAGATTGGCGGGAAGGCTTTTATCCGATTGCCTTTAGCGGTTGCGGGAAGGCCAGTGAGCGATAACCATGGTCGCCAGCAGCACCACCAAAAAGACTGCCGAAGCGCCGAGGGCTACTTTGGCGTCAATCCAACCTTTGGCAAAGCCAAAACTAAGCGTCATGGTAACAACCAGGATAAAAACCAGCGTGGTGATAAGCCAGCCACTGTGGTCGCTGCGGCTGAGGCGTTTAAGGAAATCCCAGGGGCGGGCACGTTGGTGGGTGGAGGCTACCGGCTTGGTGCCATGGTGGGCGTGCATTCCAGCTACCAGCGAGCGGCTTGAAACAACTGGAACACTATAACGGGCCGTCGCATGATCGCGGGCATGGTCCGAGGTTTTCTCAACCTGGCCTCGCTCCATCTTATCAGACATAACTTCGTCTCCGGCAAGAAGGGTTGCTCTTTTGACGCACCCGTACTACAAAGTTTTAGTTTTAAAAGGTGGCTAAAATATAGGGGGGTTTTAAACCCGGCGTTTATCATCGCTTCCGCGTGTAAGCGGTAACAATAATAATAACAATGATAAGTAAAAAAAGGGTTAAAACAAGATTAGGGATTGGTAAAACCGGACTTACTCACGAGGCGCGGCATCTCTAATTTTACTTCTGGGCCTACTTCTGGTTTTCTATGTGTTTAAGCTGGTCGATGATTTCATTGAGCCTTGCGGTTTGACTTTTCAACTCTCGCTCGAAAATCTCGTTACTGATAGGTGCGGTGTCGAGCAGCCGCTCGTTGGATTGGGCCAGGGTTTCCTCTTGCTCGAAATGAGCGATGCTGCTTGAAAGGTTTTTGGTCTGGTCTTCTTCAACAAAGGATGAATTAAGCTTATTAATAAAATCATTGTAGGGTTCAGGCGTGATCTCTTCCTGGTCCAGGGGTAGCAGGGTTGGCAGCCCCGGCAGGTCAGGATTTAGCGCTGCTTGTGTGGGCTGGTCAAAGAAATAGGTATTCCCGGCCACCGCTCCCACGGTCTCCATAAGAATCGGCGGCAAACCAAATTGCAACGCCACCTTAAAAGCTTCCTGGGCCGGTAGTTCCAGATTTAAATTAACGGCGAAAAGACCCCACCAGAAATAAGCCCACGGCTCCTCTGGTTTTAATTCAATAGCATCGTCCAGTTGCCGCAGGGTTTCTACCTTAAGGCCATTCAGGCCGGAAAGAATCCCTGCCGCGATATAGCCCTGGTAAGAGGCCGGCTGGTTCTGGGAGATTGCGGTCAATTCCTGATGGGCTTCCGCCTGGCCTGCTTCGAATTCCAGGTAAAGTTTTAGCCAGCAAAACATCAGGCCGTTCTGCGCATTATCCGGTTCAACCTGGTGGCACTGCTGGAAGTCGGCCAGGGCCATTTCAGGCTCGTTCGCCCAAAGATAGGCATAACCGCGCTGCTCGTAAACCCACTTATCGGACGGCTCTAGTTGCAACCCCCGGCTGTAGTCGGCGATAGCCTGCGCGTATTCCTTTAGTTCCTGGGAAATCTTACCGCGCCTGGCAAGGGAAAAAGCGTTATCAGGGTCGAGTTCAAGGGCTTGCTCGTAATCATCAAGGGCTCTCTCAAATTCTTTTAAGTGCTGGTAGGTAGCGCCTCGGCGAGCATACGCGCTGGCGGCGGTCGGGTCTAAATCAATCGAGCGGTTAAAGTCTTCGAGCGCTTCTTTATACTGTTTGAGCTGGCGGCAAGCCTCCCCGCGCAGGTTATAACCGCCCGCCTGGAAGGGTTCCAGCTCAATCACCCGGTCGAAATCTTCCAGGGCCAGGGCATATTTATACAATTCCAGGTAAAGTTCACCCCTGGCTTTGTGACCCTGCGGGTTAAGCGGGTCTAGTTGGATAACCCGGCCATAGTCCTCGATGGCGGCGGCATGATTGCCGAGCAACCTGTTCACTTTGGCCCGTCCCAGGTACGCTTTCAGATGGTCGGGGTTGCGCTTGATAACCTCGTTGTAATCGCTGAAGGCAGCCTGGTAATCGCCGGTCAGCATCCTGGTTTCGGCCTGGTCCAGGTAAACCGGCACCGCTTCCGGTTCCAGCCTGATAACATAGTCGAAATCGGATAATGCCTGGTCGTACTTTTTAAGCCGCAGCCAGGCCTTGCCCCGGTTGTGGTAGGCCCAGGTCGCCGCCGGGTTCTGCTGTAAGACCTGTTCGTAATCCTGGATAGCCTGCTCGTATTTCCCCAGTTTGCGAAAAGCTTCGGCGCGGTTACCATAAATTGAAAAGAAAGTCGGGTCCAGGCTCAGCGCCTGGTTGTAATCAGCAATTGCCTGGCTGTAATCCTGCAACGACTGGTAGACCCGCCCGCGCCGCTCGTAAAGCCAGGGGTCAACCGGGCTAAGCTGAAGGGCTTCGCTAAAGTCAATCAAAGCCCGGTCCGGTTGGTCCAGCAGCCGGTTGATTTCACCAAGCCGGCCCAGGGTCCAGGCGCTCTCCGGGGCATTTTCCAGCGAATGAGTAAAATCCTGCAGGGCTTGCTCGTGTCTATGCAATTGAAAAAAGGCTTCGCCGCGCCCGGCGTAAGCGTGGCCCAGGTTGTTGCCGTCCTTGATAATCTTTGTGTAATCCTGGATAGCCCGCTCGAAATCGTCCTGGCTGCGCAACAGGTCGGCCCGTTCCAGGTACGAGGCCGTCCGGTGCGGGTCAAGCTGAATAGCTCGTTCGTAGTCCTGCAAAGCCTGGTCATACATTTTCAACTGGCTGTGAGCTTTGGCGCGGCGGGCATAAGCCCAGGCCGACTCAGGGTCCAGTTCAATCGCCCGGTTGTAATCCTCGATTGTCAGTTTGTAGCCTTCGAGCTGGCGCAGGGTAGCGTTACGCAGCACGTAAATCCAGGCGTTGTCGGGGTTATGCTCAATCACCCTATCATAATCGACCAGGGCCAGTTGAAATTCACCCACCAGGCGATAGACATCACCACGCTGGATATAACCCCAGGCCGAATGCGGGTCAAGTTCAATAACTTTGGAATAGTCTACAATAGCTTCCTGGTGGCGGCGCAAATTGCGGTACGCCTCGGCCCGGCTTGCATAAGCCCAGGCCAGGTCGGGTTTCAGGGCAATGGCCCGGTCCAGGTCTATAATTGCCGCCTCAAAATTCTTCATCAGGCGTTTGACTTCGCCAAGCTGGCTGTAAGCCCATGGTTCATCCGGTTTAAGTTTAATCGCCTGTTCGAAATTGGCGATTGCCTGCGGGTAGTCGGCCAATTTAAGATAAGCTTTGCCCCGCTGGATAATCGCCTCCACCTGCTCGGGGGCTATTTCAAGCGATTCATCGAAATCGGCGATAGCTTCCGGGTAATGTTTGAGGCTGTAGTGCGTCTGCCCGCGGGCGAAGTGGCCCCAGGTCGTCCTTTCCATATAGGTATAGCGGTCGAAATCTTCCAGGGCCAGCCGGAATTCTCCCCGCAGCCGGTAAGCCTCACCCCTGGAATAGTAAGCCGGTGGGTAATCCGGCAAGAGTTCAACCACCCGGTCAAGGTTAGCGGTGGCTTTCCAGTAATCTTTATGCGCGAGGTAGATGCAGCCCCGGCTGTAATAAGCCTGGCCCAGGTTATAATCAATTTCAACCGCCCGGTCCAGGTCGGAAACAGCCTTCGGAAAATCCTCTAACAGGCGGTAAGCTTCTCCGCGCTGGGCGTATGCCCAGGCCGAATCTGGCTGTAGCCTGAGAATTTCGTTCAGGTCGGCAATTGCTTTGGCGTATTCGCGGATAGCAAAATAAGCGTAGACACGGTTGGTATAGCTCCAAATCAAGCCTGACTGAAGCTGAATAATTTCGCTAAAGCTGGCAATCGCCTCGTTATAGTGGCGCTCCCGGAGTAGATTTTCGCCTTGCTCCCGCTGCAAACGTAGAAAGTCTGTGGTACTGGCTGGCGGGTTCCGGTTGTGAGGGTGGCTATTGTTGTTTGGTTGGCGCTGGGTTTGCCCCCCGTCAGAGTCGCTTTTACCATATGTGTCGGCACGGGCGAGTTCTTCCGGTTGAGGTGCGCCGGAGTCTTGTAGCGGCCCGGTGGCAAGCCAGGCCGGGGCGGGTAAATCCTTCCAGGCAGGGTCAATAAAAGTCTCCGTTGATTTTGAGGGGTAAGTTTCGGGTTCCTGGTAGGGTCTGTCCTTACTTTCGGATGAGTTATTCAATATACCGCAACCCTATTCGCCGGTGTAAGCGGGCGTGAAATAAATGTAGCTGAACTACAAAATGATAGGTAAAATTGCAAAGCAATAAAAGTCTTTAATACTTATAATTTACCACAAGATTCTTACAAAGCCAATAAGATTATAGTAATTTTCCAGGCATCTATAATTTAATGCCAGAATTTAACGACCTGCTCACCTGAATTTCGTATAAATTGCCTGAAACTATTTTTATTTTTAACATCAGGACTAATAATTTCACGGTGGCATTTGGAAACTGGCCTTTTAAAATTATAATTAGCCTGTAGGAAAGAAACATCGCTGCCTTCTGGCCGGTTATATGTTTAGGCGGGTTTAAAATGGTAAAATAGGTTTGCTGGCGGATTGGAACGAGCAACAATTAGGAAAACAAAAACTTTGAATAACCCTGAAATCAAAAAGAAGAAAAATTTATTATTTGAAACTGGCCGGAAACTGGCCTTAACCGGGACCACTTTCGGTTTTCCGACCCTGGCATATGCCCGCTATGTCGAGCCGAACTGGCTCGATGTGAGCCACCAGACCGTCCCGGTGGACGCACTGGAAGGTATAGGGCAAGGGATTAAAGGCTTCAAGGCAGCCTTTTTTAGTGATTTGCACCTGCCGGACAAGGGTCCGGCGAGTGATACGCTCTGGCTGGCCGTGGAAAGAGCTTTGTTGGAAAGACCAGACCTGGCCTTACTGGGCGGCGACATGTTCGACCACGGCAAGTACAACCCGGTAATGGCCGACATGGTGCGGGTACTGACCGGGGCGGGTATCCCGGTGTGGGGTGTGCTGGGCAATCACGATTATTTTGGGCGGCGCGGCGAGTACCTGCGCATCATGAAAAATCTGGAAGAGGTCGGCCTCAAGTGGCTGGTAAACCGGGCCGAGCCTTTCGAGTACAGGGGTGCGCAAATCTGGCTGGCCGGGATTGACGACTTTGTAAAAGGGGAACCGGATGTTGCGGAAACAGCCCGGCAGATTCCCCCCGGGGTGCGGCCTCTGATATTGCTTTCCCACAACCCGGCGACTATAAAGACTCTACCGCCGGACTTTGCCCACGTGATGCTTTGCGGCCACACCCACGGCGGCCAGATAAACCCGGCCCTGCCGCCCCTGAACCGTAAACTCAACTGGGTAAAATTCCGGCCCGGCAGTCACCACTACAGCGAATTCGTGCTTGGCTGGTACACCTACAATGGCATCCGCCTGTATGTCGGCAGAGGGTTGGGTATGAGCGGCCTGAAAATGCGCTTTAATGCCCGGCCTGAACTTGTGATGCTGAAATTTGAATAAGGGCGAAATAACAAGTACTCAACCGTACCTGGTATTAGTTGACTTAATTTTATCAACCTTGCTTTTGTATTTTCCCGTTAACAAAAGGCCGGGCGATGTAAAGGGTCGCCCGGCCTCTATTTAAAAACTCCTGTTAAAACCTGTTACCACGGGGGTGTCTTTTACTGAGGACGATAATCAAACCCAACCCCACGATAAACCCGGCCACGTAAAAGGCGAAGATGCCCCGGAAGACACCCGACATCGGGTCGTCAGCTTTAGGCTGAGCGGCAGTTTCGGCGGCAATCACGGCCTTTTTATTGGGCTGCGTGGAAGAAACGTTCAGGCTTGTCCCCGCCTGGGCCGCCTGCTGGGAAGTTTCGCTATTATAAACGCTGGCCTGGGTGTTTGGCTGGCTGGCATCAGAGCCAGCGCCGGTTATTGCTTGTGCGGCCGGTTGGTCTAGCGCAGCCAGTTTCGAGCCGCCGCCCTCACCGGAGGCCGGAACCTGGACCGGCAGTTTGGTCGGGGCCGGGGGCGCCGGAGCCTGGGCAGCAGCGGGCGTGCCTGTCGGGACCGGGGCGATACTATCGTCAGGCGCGGAAGGCACGTTACCATAAATCCCATTGAGGCTGTTTGAGGTGGTCGGCAGCGGATTAGTCGCGCCCATACCGCCGCCGAGCGTAAACGACACCGGCTTTGGCATCACGCTCAGGCTGATACTATTGCTTGTAGTCTGGTCGGAAAGACCGATTTCAAGCCGGTGTTCCCCGGGCGCAACTGAAGACAGGCTGTAATTAAGAGCCTGGCCCCTGGCGACTTCTTTGCCGTCCAGGTAAGTGATAATCTGGACCTTGCCCGCCGCCGAATTTAACTTGTCCTGTAAATTCTGGCTGGCCGCCAGTTTAACCGGGACCGTATTCCCGGCCAGTTCGGCGTTGTCTGTCGGGTAGACAATCGAAAGCTGAGTGTTGTTGGATGCCCATTGATTCCAGGCAAACACCGCGATAATCGCCAGCGCCGCTACCACTAAAAGGCCTAAAATCGTTCTCAAGCCGCTTTCTCTCCGCACCCTTACTGTTTCCATAGTAACCCCTGTAAATCTAATTTTTTACTTCATTACAACAAATAATTTAATTTGATACTAAGGAGTCCCTGCCATTTCTTATGCAAAGAGTGTGCCAGAAAATTTCAGCCATACAAAATAAGGTATATCTCCACTGGTTTTCATACTAGAATTAGACAAGGATTTCGGGATAGGCCGGGGAAGGAGGAAATAAAAAGTCAGGCGAATTTTGAGGCCGCCTGACCTGCGAAAGAAGCAGTACCCGAACCCTACTCGACTTCGTATTCGCGGGTTACTTTACCGGCCCGCTCGGCCCTGGCTTCCACGATAATTCGCGTGCCGGGGTGGGCCTTTACTATCCACTCCACTTTGGCGCGGTCGTCACTTGAATAGCCGTTGTGGAAAGGGTTCATGGCCTGTTTGTTCGAGCGGCCTTCCAGGTGGGGAAGTTCTCTTTTTTCCTCGCCTGAAACCACCTCGACGCCTTCCAGCGTCACCAGCTTAACCGTGAGCGGTTTTAGAAACTTGCGCTCCAGGGCTTTCGCGGTGACATAGGTCGGCAAAAAGCCGGTATTCTCGACCAGGGCCGTTACTTTGTAGAGATTATCCCCGACCTTTTCGACATCGAGTTTGGGAATAGCCAGGAGGGGCGACATAGCAGCGCAGGCGAACGAGAAAAGCATGTTAGCGTGCATCACGTCTTTCAAGAACTGCGAACCGGGCGGCGGGTTCTGCCAGCTATACACATAGTCCCAACCACCGATTTCAACAGGGCCAAGCTGGGGATGCTCAAAGGCTTCCCAATCCTTGAAACTGCCCGGCAGATTGTCCATCATCCAGTGAAAGACTTTTAATTCGTCCTGTTCGCTGCGCTTCTTCCACAAAAACTCGATAAAGTCGCGGTTTTCAATCCCGGCCAGCTTAATAGTGTCCCAAAGTTCGGTGCTGATGGCGAAGACGCCCTGGTGTTCGTAAGCCCAGTCCAGGAAAGAGCCGTGCAGCACGCTCTTGGGAGAGTAGCGGAAATTGTGGTAGATACTGGCGTCGGGATAGCCGGTATATTCCTTGCCGCGCTGCCCCATCGCCTTGTAAACTTCCAGGTCTTGCAGCGAGAAAGCGTCATCGGGCTTGCCGCTGTAAGGCCGCAAAATAACCCCGCTGAAAGTGTGGTAGCTCTGCGACCCGGTAATGTTGCGGTGAGCAGACCAGAAAGCCACCACGGCCTGTGTTTCAGGCTCGGAAAGCGGGTACGGCCCGGCCCCGGCCTGCTCGTTGTCGGGCGTCCAGTCGTAGGGATAGTTGCGGTTCAGGTCAAGACCTTCTTTGGGTGGCGGCACTTTGAGCATGTAGCCGTCATAGTTGCGGACCGTGCCTTCCGCGTAAACCCGGTAATAGGTTCCGCCAAAGTCTTCCGGCAGCCGCTTGACCAGCACCCGCGGGTCTAACTGGCTGACTTTCCAGTCGCCGCCAGGATCCTGGATACGCATCTGGCGAATTGTGCCGTCATTGTCCAGGTCTTGCGGGGTCAGGCCGTCGCGGTCTTCGTCCAGCGGATAAGGCCGGGTGCTGCTGCGGAGGCGGTGGGGCGTGGTCAGGACACGCTCGGTGCCGTCCGGGGTATGGCGCGGCAGGATATAAAAGACCCGCGTATCGAGCAGGGTATTAATCAAGGCCAGGGTGCTGTCCGTCTGCGCCGCAGCGTCCCGGCCATAATTTTCCAGTAAGTACTGGATGGTATAGAGTGCGGTAGCCGAGCCGGTAACTTCGGCGGCGTGAATATTCCCGTCAATCCAGTAGGCCGGTTTATCGGTATCGGGGCCGGTCTGGAAATTGGTGACCGTCATCAGCCACAAGTCGCGGTCTTCGTGGCTTTTGCCTATCGAGTCGAGCCGGGCCAGGGCGGGATAAGCCGCCGCCATCTGTTTTAGAGCGGCGGTCATGGCCTCATAGGTTAAATACTGGCTGAAATCAAGAGCAGGTGACGCTTTCTCCGTCATTACGGCGTTCCTTCCTAAGTTTTTCTTCCTAAGTTTTTCTTGTCTCTTTTATTCTAAAAGTAAAACATTCTCCGGATCAAAACTGAGCAGTACAGGCAGGCTTGCACTATACACAACCCTCGAAAACCCGTCAATTCCGGCCCCATTTACCCTTATTTAAGGCAAACAAGCGGTCTTTTATAAACGGAACACCCGCCTTCACTACCTGGCCTCGCCCCCATAGCCTGGCCCGGCGCAAAAAGAATCACCGCGAATCCCTACCGCTTATATTCGTCCTGCCATTCTCCCCAAACGTGTTTCCTGTATAAGGGGCTGACTAATTTTCAGCCAGGACAATTTTTCGGGCCATATTCCTTAGCAAGTTTTATAGGCTCACTTTTTGCTGTTAAACAAACGGGTCTATACCGGAATCCATGTGTGAAAATGCCCGGCCCAGAGCGTTAAATGTATCCAGGACATACCCATTATGTTGCCGGGAAAGAGTCAGGCAAACCAGCGTATTTTCAAAAGGGAGATAAAATTCAGGTATGAGCGATTATCAACAACCCAGGCCAGCCGTCGAAGAACGAGCTATCTATCCCCAACCTGTACGACTTCCCAGCGGTATCCAGGGATTGGACATAGTCCTGCAGGGAGGTTTTCTAAAAGGAGATTCTTATATCATCATGGGTCAACCGGGGATGGGTAAGACAATTCTGGCTAACCAGGTTGGTTTCAACCATATTGCTTCAGGGGGCCGGGTAGTATTCATTACGGTCGTAAGCGAGACCCATAACCGCATGATCGGGCATCTCCAAAACCTCTCTTTTTTCGACATTAAAGCGGTAGGTTCCACCATGTACTATGTTAGTGGTTACAGCATTTTAGAAAAAGAGGGCTTGACCGGCCTTTTAACAATGTGCCGCAATATGATAAAGGAACACCAGGCGACCCTCCTAATTCTGGACGGCCTGGCTACTACCGAGGATTTTGCCGGGTCAGGCATCAACTTTAAGGCATTTATAAGAGGTATAGACGCTTACAGCGAAGTCAATGGCTGCACTACTATCTTACTTACCCACCGCAGCGCCGGACACCTCCTGCAGCCTGAGTACACCATGGTAGATGGGGTTATCGAACTAAGTGACGAATTAGCGGATTTACGTAACCAGCGTAAATTACACGTGCTAAAATTCAGGGGCAGTTCTTTTCTACAGGGGCTGCACAGTTTAGCAATTACCTCTGATGGTATCGTTATTTACCCTCGTAGCGAAGTGCAATATACCCACCCCTTAATTACGGTCCAACCACCCAGGCGTGAGAAGTTCGGCATCACGCGGCTGGATGAAATGCTAGGTGGAGGGATACCGGCAAGTACCTGTACGACCTTATTTGGCCCCACCGGTAATGGGAAAACCTCCCTGGGTTTGCAATTTCTCGAAACCGGGCTGGCTCAGGGGCAGTCCTGTCTGCATTTCGGTTTTTACGAATCTCCTCTCCGCCTGCTGGATAAGGCATCTGATATCGGTATTGAGCTTGTACCATATTATGAAGCCGGCTTACTTCAAATCTTGTGGCAACCTCCTCTGGAATGTGATTTAGACGCACTGGCAGAAAAGTTGCTCTCAACCATTCGTGAATACAAAATACAGCGACTTTTCATAGATGGTTTAAGCGCCTTTTACCAGGCAGCCATCTACCAGGACCGGCTATCCCGCTACTGGGCGGCCCTTACCAATGAACTTCGAGTGTTAAATGTAACTACTGTTTTTACCTTTGAATTGCCAGGAGTGTTTGGCGGTAATGTCGAACTGCCAATCCAGGGTATCTCAGCTATAACTGAAAATATAATTTTATTGCGCCTGGCTGAACTGCGTTCCGGGCTAAGGTATTTAATTTCTGTCCTTAAAGAGCGGGACAGCGAACATGACCGCCTGATTCACGAGTTCTACATTACCCCGCAAGGTATTGAAGTAGGTGAGGTTTTTGGGGAAGGGGAGCCTATTATGAATACTTTGAGTGGAGGTAGGCTGGCAAACCAGGTTGGACTGCGGCAAAAACTTCCTTTCAAACTTTCGAGCCTGAAAGCACTT
>CADDZM010000099.1 GCA_902812345.1 Chloroflexota bacterium
TGTCAGTCGAGTCGCTAGGGTAAGCTTTTCTTTTAATTTCCATAAATAAAGCTTACCCTTTATTTGCGTAATTTTCAACTCATCTCCCCACTTTATTTTGCTTTTGGTGTTATGAAACACGTTCTAAGAGCATTATTCAACATGTTAAACTTTAAAGTCCCCCGCCAGACGGCCTTTGTCATTCAAAAACCTGCTGTAGAGTTGTGGCTTACTCGTGTTAAACAGCCGTTTACAGGCTGCGTTCGGCTTGCCGAAAAAGAAGACTTTCCGCTGGTTTTAGAATATCAAGAACTGTACCTACCATTGTCATTTCCAGCAAAGTCGAGGAATCTCGTTGCCGATGATGTTAACACTACTTCCGGGAACGTTTCAAGGGTAGTCTCAGCCAGCCGTGGATTAGACCAGGTTTTCGACCTTCCGGTATGCGACTGATTTTGTAACCCGCCGCCCATTTTGGCTGGTCAAGATACTACAGTGGGTTATACACCTGAAAGTCGCCCCTGCGAGCGTGAATAGGGTTCGGACCGCTATAATTGTCCTAAAGCTATTATCTTTTATCTTTGACGCTTTGAGGTCAATCCGCTTATAATTCCCATAAGATGAAAACTTTGCTTACAGACCGCCCGGAAGAAGCGGCCAAATTGTTGCAGGCCGGGCAGACCGTGATTTTCCCAACCGAGACGGTTTACGGCCTGGGCGCGGACGCAACCAACCCTGAAGCTGTGGCCGCCATCTATGCTGCCAAACAGCGCCCGGCGGACAATCCGTTGATTGTCCATATCTGGCACACCGGGCAGGTGGACGAACTGGCCTTTAACATTCCCGGTTACGCCCGCAAGCTTATCGCGGAATTCTTCCCCGGCCCTTTTTCGATGCTGCTGCCCAAACGCCCGCTAATACCCGCCATTACAACTGCCGGAAGCTCTAAAGTTTGCCTGAGAATGCCTTCGCTCGAACTGGCCCGCGAATTTCTAAAACTGACCGCCCTTCCGGTGGCGGCCCCTTCGGCTAATCTTTCGGGACAGCCCAGCCCGACCCGCTGGCAGGATTGCCTGGAAGATATGCAGGGGCGGGTCGGGGCGATTCTAAAGGGACCGGAGGCGGTTTTTGGGCTTGAGTCGACTATTGTGGACGCGAGCGGGCCTGCGCCGGTACTGCTGCGGCCAGGCGCGGTCACGCTTGAAATGCTCCGCCGGGTAACGCCGGATATTGCCACCGACCCCGGCCTGGTAGCCGAGACCACGCCCGGCATGAAGTACCGCCATTATGCGCCGAAAGCAAAAGTTTACCTGGTCGAACCGGGCGAAATTCCGGCAGCATCTACCAGCCAGGCCGGGTATATCGGACTGACGGCTCCGGCCTTTCCAGCTGACTTTGTGTTGCTGGCGGAAAATTTTGAGGAATATGCCCGGCAGCTTTTCTCGTTCTTCCGGGAATGTGACCGGCGCGGCCTCAGGGCTATTTTCGCCGAAAGGGTCGCGCCGGACGGCCTGGGCCAGGCTATCATGAACCGCTTACGCAAAGCCGCCGGGGAAACGGCTTAAAACTTTCTTAAAGCTTTATCAGGCCGCGCTGGGCCGCGATGCGGGTGGCCTCGGTGCGGTTGCCCGCCCCCAGTTTGGCGAGAATCGCGCTGACGTGAAACTTGACCGTCCGTTCGCTGATGACCAGCTTTTGCGCAATCTCTTTGTTTGCCATTCCCTGCCCGATTAGCTCTAAAACATCCTGTTCGCGGTCGGTCAGGTCTTCCACGCCGGATTGGTCTGCACCATTGGTAGCGGTCTGGGTCTGGACCTGGCGTAAGAGTTTCCCGGCTACCAGCGGCTGCAACAAAGCCCCACCCGCATAAACGGTCCTGACCGCCCGGAAGATTTCGTTGCGGGGCGCGTCACCTTTCAGTAGATACCCCTGCGCCCCTGACTGAACCGCCGTCAGGATGCGTTCGTCCGAATCAAAGACGGTGAAGATAATAACCTTCGTACCGGGCTGCTGCTGCATGATTTGCTGCAAAGCGCCCAGGCCGTCCAGCACCGGCATATCCAGGTCAAGCAGAACCACGTCCGGGTGCAAGCGTTCAACCTGCGTGATGGCTTCCTGGCCGTCCCCGGCCTCCCCCACCACCTCGAAATCCGGCTGCGTCTCCAGGACCGCCGTAAGGCCGTCCCGCACTACCGGGTGGTCGTCCACGATTAAAATTTTTATGGTTGAAGTCATTTAAGATTTTCTTTTTGGGCGGGTTTTCAACTTATTGGTACGGTCAGTTCCAGGGTAGTGCCGCTGCCCGGGCAACTGGTAATACAGAGATTGCCATCGAGCAGGTGCGCTCGCTCGTTCATCCCGATAATGCCAAAATGGCCGGGTCCGGTGGTGGGGCCATCACTTTTCGCCGTTTGGCCCGGCTCGAAGCCCTTACCGTCATCTTCCACTTGCAGGCTCAATTCTTCGTTACCCTGGATAAGGTCGGTTTTAAAAGTCACCTTGACCTGGCGGGCCTGGGCGTGTTTTTTAATATTGGTCAGGGCTTCCTGGGCGACCCGGTAGACCGCGACTTCGGTGCGGGCCGGGTAACGCCGGTTGCCGACGGTGCCGGGAGCCAGTTCGAAATGGGTTTCCAGGCCGGTCTCCGCCCCGAAATCTTCCACCAGGGCGGCCAGGGCTTCCGCCAGCGGCTTTTCTTGCAAAGGGGCCGCCCGCAGGTCTAATACCGAACGCCGGGCTTCTTCGAGGTTGGAGCGGGTCAGATTGAGCGCCTTGCGAAGTTTGTCGCGACCTCTGGCCTGCCGGGCCGGGTCGGTGTCATCCAACAGCACGTCAGCGCTTTCCAGGTTAAAGATTGCTGCCGCCATGCCCTGGGCGATAGTATCGTGAATCTCGCGGGCCAGGCGGTTGCGTTCTTCGGTAGTTGCCAGGCGCAGAGTCTGGTCGAACAGGCGCGCTCTTTCAATCGCTACCCCGACCTGGTAGCCGATAGTATAGAGGAGTTGCAAGTCGTCCTGGTCGAGACCGCGCCAGTCGGTGCTGGCAACATTCATGATACCGAGCGGCCTGTCGTGAGCGTAAATCGGGATAGAGGCGTGATAGTGCAGACCGTCCGCCCCATCAACCTCGCCATATAAGCGGCTGCATTCGAGGACGTTTACGTTGGCCGCCCCGGTCATATCGCCCGCCAGGAAAGTTCGGAGGCATTCGCAGTTCTTGCCCCGCATCCGGGATGGGCGGGTGGTCAGGAAAGGCGGCAGCATCCGGGAGGCAGCCAGGTACGGCTCGTTATTGGCTTCATCGAGCAGCCAGACCCAACCCGTCTTAAGGCCGAGCAGTTCGGCGACCAGGCCCAGCGAATTTTCCAGGGCGCTTTTAACATCCACCGCCCGGTTTAGCTCCTCCGCAATAGCCTTGAGGATTCCAAATTCGCGGGTGCGCTGTTCCAGTTTTTCGCCGGCGCTGAGGCGGCTTTTCCGGTTGCTGGCCGTATTTGCCCCCGCATCATTGTTTTTCGTCATATGTGTTTACATAATAATTTATTAAAATCATTTACCGGCCAAACAAACCACGGCTTCATAATGGAATCAAGGCAAATTTACTTCTAAGATACTACTTTTAGGCCCGAAAAGTCAACGATTGTATAAAAAGTTTGGGGGTGCTAGAATAACTTTACGGACGAACACCAGGAACCGGTATTATTGGGAGCTTGAAGACCGCGGCAAGCGGTTCACCGAACCTTAAAGGCACCAGGATTGATTTTGCTCTGGCTTGAATTGAAGAAACTGGCGCTGGCCGGAATTCGCCTGGCCGCAGGCTGCTTCCTGGCGCTTGCCATGCTAAACCTGGGCCTGGGCGCGTCCGCTGTCGTTACTGACCGGACTTTGGATGCCGCTGGACCGGCAAATGGCTCCAATCCAACCGCGCCGGGTCAGGTTAGCGCCGGCGAGTTGCTCCATCTCCAATTCTTTGGGTTCTGGCACGTTCACGAAAGCCTGAACCATGCCGAAAACCTGACTTCGGCGGGTGTTACCGAATACGACGACGGCCTGATTCCTTCACCGCCGGTCCGGTTTAGCTATCTTAACCCCGGCAACCGCCTGGATAGCGATTACAGCAGCGGCGCAGCCTTAAAATCTTTAACCGATTTTCCCGACCCCCAGCAACTGGCCGGGATTGCCCCTTTGTCGCTCCTGACTTATCACGCGCTTACCGACGACTGGCCGGTAGCTAACCCTTTTCTGAAAATCCCGCTAAAACCACCCATTTTCTAAGGGTATTTCTATTTTTCTGCCCGTCCTGAACCTCGTACCAACTCTAAAGATAATCTTGGGCTTAAAGCCGTTAAAAATCTCTAGCGAGTTGGGCGAGTTTTTCGGGCGCTTTTGGCCTGGCCCGGGAAACCTTCAGGCGGGCAAAATTCGGCATTTTTATAACCAATCTTAGAAAGGATGGTTCCATTGAGAACTGCAACTTTGAGAAACAACCCCTGGCGCTATAACCTGGTAATCGCGGCCCTACTGGCTTTCGCAGCGTTAGCTTTAGCGTTGGCCGGGAGCGGGGTAGCTTTTGCCCATGCCCACCTCAAGACCGCTACGATTTTACCCGATGCGACCGTTTCGGCGGCCCCGGCGACCCTGACCCTTACTTTTGACGAAGAGACATCTCCAACTCAAACCAAACTCTCGGTTACAGACGCTAGTGGAAAGGTGGTTGATAAAGGCGACCTAAAAGTGGATGGAGCGAAAGCCACCGTCAGTCTGAACCCCCTGCCCGACGGTAAATACACGGTCACGTTCCGCTCATTTACTGAAGACGATAGCGGCATTATAAACGGTAGCTACACCTTTACCGTCGCCAGTGGCAGTGCGGCGGCGGCCGGGGATGCTTCCAAAGCGATTCAGCAGGCAAGCGGCGGCGATACTGCTCCGGCAGGCGCGCCGGCAACCGGCCAGGGCGGGCTTTCGGACAGCGCCAACTCCTTTACCCTGCCCGCGCTCCTGGTCCTGGCCGGGACTGCTCTTTTCACCGGGGCGCTGCTGGTAATCCGGCAGAAGCGCCGGGCCTAGACCCCTAGCAGATTTATTCTCAATCAAGCTTAATCCGGCGTCCTATCCGGACCTGTTCCGGCCGGGTCGCCGGGTAACGAAAGTGTTCAAGAACAGCAGTGTCAAAATTTTTCAAACCAGGATTTTTCCTCACCCTTATTTTGGTTATTTTTTCCTTCGGCAGCGCCCTCTGGCTTTCGACCGGCGCCGCTCTGGCGCACGAAACCAGGGATGTTGACGGCGGCAAATACCAGTTCCGGGTCGGTTTTATTACCGAACCGGCCTACCAGGGGCTTGAGAACGGCCTCGAACTAACCGTCTGCACCGGTCAGTGTACGACTAAACCGGACAGCAATGGCGTTCTTGCCAACGGCCTCACGGGGGCTTTCGATACGCTCAAAGCCGAAGTGATTTACGGGCCAAGCGCTATGCCGCTGACCCTCGTGGCGGTCCCTTATCAGCCCGGCAAGTATAATGCTCCGTTTGTTCCGACTCGCACCGGCAACTATTCCTTTCACATATTCGGCACCCTCGGCACAGACAAGATTGACGAGCGGTTTACTTCCAGCCCGGATACCTTCGATAGTGTCCAGGAGCTAACAGCGCTTCAGTTCCCCGACAAGCCCGGCTATAACCAGGCGAGCAGTCTCCCGGCGGCTACGGCAAGTACTTCGACCGGGGTGGCGGCAGGCAGTCCAACGGCAGCGCCGGCAGCCACTCCCGCAGCTACCGCCGCAGGGACAACTTCTGCCGGGTCCGGGGCTACGCCTGTTGTGGCAGCCGCGCCAACCAAGAATGCAGGGGCGGCCCCGGCAGGCGCGTCGGCCAGCGATTTACAGGCTCTTCAACAACAACTTGCCGCTCAGCAGCAGGCTTTAGATACGGCAAAAAATAACGTTGCGTCCGCGAATACGCTCGGGCTGGTCGGGCTTATCGCTGGTATTATTGGGCTGGTGGTGGCCGGGGTAGCCCTGTTTATGAGCCGTTCCAGGGGCGGTCCCGGTTCCCCCAAACCTCGCCGCGAGATTGAAGGCGGTTAGTTTCCAAATAACGGGTTAAAATAAGCTTCTCTGCCTGCGTATAATCACCGGTTTTGTAGTATCCCGGGGCGCAGGTAGAGATTCCCCCTTTTATCAGAACTATTTATTTTTAGACATTCTTCTTAAGAATTATAAAGGGCAAGTGCAAAGTCAAAAGTGGTGGAACTATGTAGCCTTACCTCGACCTGCCCCCCAAAGCCCGGCTCTCCCCTTTGTCATTTCGACCGAAGCGGAGGAATCTCAGTGCCGTTGGCGATTGCACATAACCGGGAGAGACACGCAGACTTGCCAAACGTCAGGTCAACTAAAAACAAAACCAATCCTGGTCAGTTAAAGATTGTGGTTGAGAATATATTCGAGGATACCAGACGTAACCATTTTCAGGTTCAGTAAATGGTCAATGTGGTTGAAGGCGTCTTCCAGCGGGTTTTGGGTGGTTTTCCAGCCCAGCCCGTCAGTAATCCAGATAAATTTATGACCCTGGGCGGTTAAATCGGTATAGAGTTGTTTGTATTCCCCGGCGGTAGCCTTTAGTTTTGAACCGCCTCCGCCGTAATAGTTAGTTTCCACCAGGTAAAGTTGCTCCGGCGTATTGATGGCAAAATCAAAGTTCCGGCTGGCTTTGTTGAGGGTCAGGGTAATGCCCCAATCCTTTTGGATACGCTTGGGGTTCACTTGCCGCAAATAGGCAAGGCCATTATTGCGGCAAATCTCGGCGGTTAATTTATCCAGGATAATTTCCATCTGAGCGCCGCTCCGGTTCTTCCGACCGTTGCTTCCAAGCCCTACTTCAACACCCAGTACATAATCTGGGATACTTTTAAGCTTGCCAGTTTCAAATAAATCCAGCAGGCCAGTTTCCCTGGCAAACCGGCAAATTTTATCAATTTCGTACTTGTTCAGAGTGTCTTTGACCTCAAAAGAGAATTTTTCAAGCTTGAATTCCTGGTTTGAAAAATCGGTTAACAGGGTAAAATTCTTTTCCCTACTGGCAAGCAAAATAGGGATTATTCTGGCAACTGAAGGCTGATGGACCAGTAACCTTCTGAACTCAGCTTCAATATTTGGTTTGCCAACCAGGTAGTTAATGGTATTAAGCTCAATTTCCAGTGGCCGAATATTTTTGTGCGCGGTATTCCAGGCTACGAAATAATCCCAATAAGTAATAGACTCGACAAGATTATTCGTTAGATAGTGAAAAACCGCTTCGGCGGTCGGACAACCGATAGTCTCCTGGTAAACGGCGTTATACTTCACAAAAGTAAAGGTCTTTCCTTTTAGTAGTTTGTTACAACGAGTTCAGCAATTTTGCCGCGCGAGTTAGGATTGCTGTTAATTGCACGGCTTGCCATGACTTCATGCTGGTTAAAATTTTTGTACAAATCTCTAGCGGTATCAGTAGCGGCGTTCGAAAGCATGAATAAGACGCCACGAGCTGTCACTTCGTTAAGGGTCCCGGCCAGCGTTAATTGATCGGCAAGGGAGAAATCCTGGCTGGTGTAGCTGGTAAACGAGGCTGTTTTGCTCAAAGGCACATACGGGGGATCGAAATAGATAAAATCGCCTTCTTGGGCCGTAGTAACGGCTTCCTTGAAGCCGGTGTTTAGCAAAGTTACGTTTTGCAATTCCTGGGAAACGGCCCGCAGATTATTTTCGTCAAAGATCGACGGGTTGTCGTAACGCCCGAAAGGAACATTAAAGCCACCCTTTTTGCTTTCCCGGTATAGCCCGTTATAACCGGTCTTATTTAAAAAGATTAGAAGAGCGCTTTTTTCCAGGGAGCCAGATGGAAGGCCATTGTAGCGCGCCCTTAACCGGTAATAAGTTCGCTCCTGTTCTTGAGAGCTCTGAGAGTGGTAATTTTGCCTTAAGGAATATAAAATTATTATTAGCTCGTCTGGTTGAGTCTGGATATGGCGATAAGCCGCAATGAGGCTTGGATTTACATCATTAAGGATGGCTTTATGGGGTCTTAAGTGAAAGAAAACGGCTCCGCTACCAAGAAAAGGCTCGAAATAGCAATTGAAGTTTTTGGGGAAAAGAGCGGCAAACTGGGTTAATAGCTGCCCTTTGCCGCCCGCCCATTTTAGAAAAGGTTCAGGCTTAATCCTGACTTCCGGTAAGTTTTCGAACATAACGAGTTGTTGATCTGGCAGGCCGACTTTTCTCATGGAAGCCCTTTCGAAATTCAAATGCCTCTGATTATTGGGTTGCACTTCGAGTTAATTATCCAAATTATAGCATAAACGCCGCAATCAGCAGAACTGCTCCCGACAAATTTGAGATGTTAAAACCTCTTGAAAACAAAAAGCCGGGATACCCCTTTACAAAGAGGTATCCCGGCTTTTTGTTAACCCGGTCTAAAGCCGTTTCAAAAACCAGTCCTGAATCCGGTGCAACCGCCCGATACGGTGGTCCGGGCTGCCGTTGCGGGAGAGGTTGTGATCCTCATTGGGCGTGCGGACCAGCTCGACATCCACGCCGTTCCTTTTGAGAGCGAAGTAAAATTCTTCGGCCTGCTCGATAGGGCAGCGAAAATCAGCTTCGCTGTGGAGCATCAGGAGCGGGGTCTTGACTTTATTGGCGTGGGCCATCGGTGACCTTTCCCAGATAAGCGGGTTGGTCCAGATGTCGCCCTCGAACTCCGACTCGACAAAGCCAAAACTGATGTCCGAGAGAGTGTACATCGTCATCATATTGCTGACGCAGCGCTGGGTCAGGGCTGCTTTGAAGCGGTCGCTATGCCCGATAATCCAGTTGGTCATGTAACCGCCATAACTGCCGCCGGTCACGCCGAGGCGCGTTTCGTCCACATATCCCTGCTTTATTACCTCCTCCAGGACGGTCATAATGTCATTGTAGTCGTGATTGCCCCAGTCGTTGTGGATAGCGGACTGGAAATATTTGCTGTAGCCGACGCTGCCGCGCGGGTTGGTGTACAGGACAAGCTGGCCCTGCCCAGCTAAAGTCTGGAATTCGTGATAGAAGCTGTAGCCGTAAGCCGTGTGGGGGCCGCCGTGAATCTCAAGGACCAGCGGGTACTTTTTGGACGGGTCGAAACCGGGCGGCTTAATCAGCCAGCCCTCAATGTCAACCCGGTCGTCCTGGCTGCGGGCCGCGACCTTTTCCGGTTCGCCCAGGTGAATCCCGGCCAGCCAGTCCTGGTTGAGGCTGGTAACCTGGCGGGCGGTGTTTTCTCCCTGGTCGAGGGATTGGACAAAGACATCACCGGGAATGAGCGGGGTAGCTTTGGCGTAGGCCACCAGTTTTTCTTTAGGGGCAAAGCTGAAATAATAGATGTGGGCTTTCTCCCCGGCCACCCGGCGCGGTTCGGCGCTGGCGTCGGCGGACACGCGGAAGATTTGCATAGCGGCTTCTGCAGTAGCGGCAAAGAAAATCTCCTGGCCGTCGGCGCTCCAGACCGGGGCGGTATCAGTGCCGCCGCGCAAATCCGAGTTGAGGAACTGGGCGACCGGCTTTTCAAAGTTGGCGGTCAGGCAGCGGGCTTCCTTAACCGGGCCTTTCTCATCCAAATCCAGCACCCAGAGCCGGTTTAACTCCATAAAAGAGCCGTCTTTGGGGTTCCGGTGGCCCAGGTAAGCCAGTTTCGTGCCGTCCGGCGAGAAAGCCGGGTGATTGGCCGGGCCGAGACTGCCGGTCAGCTTGCGGGGTTCGGCTTTCGGTTCAAAGGGGTCAATCAGCCACAGGTCGCTGGTGCAGCTAAAATCGGCCAGTTTCTGGTCGCGGGTCGAGCTAAAGACCAGCCGTTTGCCGTCCGGCGAAAAGGCCGGGGTCGCCACGTTAAAAGACCCCCTGGTAAGCTGTTTGGGCGTGCCAAAGGCATCCTGGGTATCCACCAGCCAGAGTTGGACGTGCGCGTCGCCCGGCACCAGACCCCGCCGGCCGTCGGCGCGGTGCTTGACCCGGTTAAAATAGACCGGGTTGCCGCCAATGCGGTTTTCTTCCTGCTCTCTGGCTTCACGGGCCAGGCGGGCTTCGGTCGTCTCCGGTTTGGCCCAACCGCCCGCTTTTGCGGTATCGTCGGGGGTCTCGGCCAGGACGGCCAGGTAGCGGTTATCGCCCGACCAGGCCAGGTTTGTAACGCCGCTTTGCAATTCGGTCAATTGGCGGGCCTCGCCGGGGACGGTCAGGTCGAGCACATAAACTTGCTTCTTGTTGCCTTCGCCCCGGTCCGAGAGAAAAGCCAGTTTCTTGCCGTCCGGTGAAAGGCGGGGCAGCGAGTCGCGGCGTGTCCCGGCGGTTAGCGGAGTCGCCTTACCGCTCCCCAGGTCGGTCTGCCAGATTTCGCCCTGGTAGATGTTCTTGTCGCGGTTGACATAAAAAACGTCGTAGTAAACTCGGCTGCCGTCCGGGGCAAGCTGAACATCACCAAGCAGCTTGAATTTTGTCAGGTCTTCGGGTTGTAAACCCGGTTTAACGGTTGTTTCGGTTGTCATTTTCAAAAATTCTCCTGAAACTTGTTGAGCAGAAAAAGTCGGGTTGGTGGAATGATAATATTTTTGGCTGGGATTGGTCAAATAAAAGGGAGATAGCCCACACGATAGCGGTCTGGAAATTAGCGGCGGACGAAACGCCGGACCACGCGGCGGAGTTCTTCCAGATGAAGAAAGTAAGCCGCCCCGGCGTAGACAGCGCCGCCTATGCCTACCAGCAAAAAGGTAATTATAATGATGCCAAGTTTGTCGGCGTTTTGCAGGGGTTCTTGCAGGGCTTTCATGCCGATTAGCAGCGCCACGCCCATCAGGTCGGCGGCAATACCGATTTTGAAGACGGCTAAAAGCAAATCATCACTGCTACCGGCGGTAAGCGAACCAATCTGGCGGTTTAAGAGCCAGAACAGCAGTATCATTTCGACGGTGGTGCTAAGGGCGAGAGCCAGGGCGAGGCCGCCCTGCTGCAAAGGCCCGATGAGGACCAGGCTAAAAACAAGGTTCAGGGCGACCGTAACCAGGGCGACCAGGACGGGCGTGCGGGTGTCGTGGAGGGCGTAAAATCCGCGTGTGAGGATTTCCACGATACCGTACGAGACCAGGCCAAAGCTAAAGCAAAGCACCGTGGGGCTGACCAGGTCGGTGCTTTCCGAGGTAAACTTGCCGCTCTGGTAAAGGGTCATCACGATAGGGCGGGCCAGGATACCCAGACCCAGGGCGGCGGGCAAGGCCAGGAAAAAGACCTGGCGCAACGCCCCGATAAGGGTTTGCTTCATCCCGTCCAGGTTCTTTTCGCCGAGAAAACGGGCCATGGCCGGGAAAGCGACCGTGGCGAGGCTGATAGCGAAGACCCCGTGCGGCAGCATGAACAACTGGTAGGCCAGGCCAAAGGCATTCACGCGGGCGGCACCCTGGTTAAGGCCGGACCCCAGGTTGGTCGCGATAAAGAAATTAGCCTGGAAAGCAGCCTGTCCCAAAAGGCGCGGAATCAAGGCCCGCAAGACCTGGGTAGCCCCGGGCGCGTCCCGGTCCAGGGTCGGGTGGAAGTAAAAGCCGAGCCGGTAAAGGGTCGGCAACTGGACCACCAGGTAGAGAAATGAACCGATAATTACGCCGTATGTAACACCCTGGATGCCGAAAGGGGTGGTTAGAAAAAGCGTCCCGGCGATAATCGAAAGGTTATAAATGAGCGGGGCGACCGCAGGCCAGACAAAGTTTTCGCTGCCGTTGAGTAAGGCCAGGGCGATGCCGCCCAATCCCATAAAGAAAGGCTGGAGCAATAGCAGGCGGGTCAGGTCGGTGGTTAAATTCCTGGTATCTTCGGAGAAGCCGGGCGCGAGAATGGTCGAAACAATCGCCGGGGCGAAAATCCAGGCCACCACGCTACAGACGGTCAGCGCCAGCATGGCGTAATTGACGACCGTGTTGGCAAGCCGCCAGGCATTTTCGCGGTCGTTCTGGCCCAGAAAGCGGCTAAAGACCGGGATAAGCGACGAGCCGAGCGCGCCGCCGATTATCAAAAGGTACAGGGTGTCGGGGATGCGAAAAGCCGCCTGGTAAGCGCCATATTCGTCGCTGGTGCCAAACTTGTTCGTCAGGGCAATATCGCGCACCACCCCCAGGATACGGCTGAGCAGGGTCGCGCCCATTATCAAAATGGTGCTGTTAATCAGACCCCGGTCACTCCTGGCCGGACGAGGCGGATTAATTTGCTCTTCCTCACCTGTCGCCAGGTCGGACAATGCTACTTTCTCCTGATTTTCTGCAAAGGTCTGGTTATTAAGCCATTTTCCACTGGCTACTGACTACTTTTACCGTTCACCGTCTTACGATACTCGGCCAGGGCTTCCATAAATTCCCGGTGAATGACGGGCGACGCCGCGATTATACTCGGCTTCAGGTAATTGGCCGGTTGGCCGTCGTTCTGAGTGACAACGGCCCCGGCTTCCTGCAAAATTACCAGGGCCGCCGCTAAATCCCAGGGTTTAAGCGCCTGGTGGTAGAAAAGGTCAAACCGTCCCACCGCCACATTGACCAGTCCCAGCACGCCTGACCCAAGAATCCGCATACTCCGCACGCGGGGCCGGAAAAAGGTAGCCTGGCGCAGTTGCTCGACAGCTTTTTCCTCGTTGTAACCCAGGTCAAAGCAGACCAGGGCTTTTTCCAATCTTTGGGTTGGAAAGACCCGGATAGGCCGGTCGTTTAGCAACGTTCCCTGGCCTTTTTCCGCCACGAAAAGCTCGTCGCGGAAAGGGTTGTAGACCACGCCCATAATGACTTCATCACCCTTCGCAAGCGCTATCGAAGTGCAACTGGTAGCGAGGTCGGCGGCATAATTGGCAGTGCCGTCAAGGGGGTCAATCACCCAGGTGTAAGGCGACCCGGCACTTCCGGCTTCCTCGCCTCTTTCTTCGGCCAGGATATGGTGGTCGGGGAAATTCCGGCGGATATGGTTTACTATTATTTCTTCGCTGCGGGTATCAACTTCGGTAACGACATCTTTGGCGTCCTTGTACTCCATGCGGGCCGGACCGGGCGGAAAGCCCTTGCGCCAGTCGAGCATAAGTTGTCCGACCTCGCGGGCCGCCATTATCGCTACCTCTACCTCTTTCAAATCACAATCCTTTCGAGAAATTTCGTTAAACGTTCAACGAACCGTTTAACATTCGCAGGGCGCGGCGGGCCTCGTCACGTTCGTCCCAGGGCAGTTTCCCGGTCGCGGTAATGATACTGCCTTCGTGGCCCTTGCCCAGAAGCAGAACCGTGTCGCCGGGCCGGGCCAGCCGCATGACTTCTTCCAGGGCGGCGCGGCGGTCGGCAATCATTAGAAAATCGCGGTTTTCCTGCCAGCCGTTAGCCTCAGCTCCGGCGGCAATCTGGTTAATAATCAGGTTTTCATCTTCCAGGCGGGGGTCTTCGTTCGTAAAAATGGCGAAATCAGCCAGTTTTGCCGCGATGCTGCCCTGGATAGGTCGTTTGGCAATGTCGCGCTCCCCGGCGCTGCCAAAGACCGCAATCAGGCGGCCGGGCGTAATGGGGCGCAAAGTCTTTAAAACCTGCTGGATAGAGTCGGGGTTGTGGGCATAATCCACGATAACCGCGAACGGCTGGCCCTCGTCAATCTTTTCCATGCGGCCTGACACACCCTGGACCGCTTCAAGGGCGTGTCTGGCGTTTTCGAGCGGCACACCCTGCGAAATCCCGACCGTCAGGGCGGCCAGGCTGTTATAGACGTTAAACTCGCCGGGCAGGTTCAGGCGCAGGCGGATTTCACCAACCGGGGTTACGGCGGTATATTCAAGGCTGGTTGCGTCAGCCTTAATATCCACGGCCTGCACGTCGGCGGGCGCGTGGATGCTGTAGGTCAGGACGCGCAGGGGGTAGTTTTTCTGTTTGGCCGCCGCTTCGGCTTTTTCCCGGAAATACCAGGCGTTAGGGTCGTCAATGTTCAGGACGATAGTTTTAGGGAATTTCAGGAAAGGTTTGGGCGGTTCCTCGAAAAGGGCTTCGGCCAGGATGCCTTTGTCGGCGCGGTACTGCTCAAAGGTGCCGTGAAAATCGAGGTGTTCGTGGGTGATATTCGTAAACACCGCCACGTCATAGGCGCAGTCGAGCAACTTACGCAGAGCCAGACCGTGCGAACTACTTTCAAGCACGCAATAATCCACCTTTTCGCGAGCCATCTCGGCCAGAAGTTGCTGGATTTCGACCGCTTCGGGGGTGGTCTGGCGGGTTTCGTTAGCCCAGCGGCGCGCCCCGACCTTAAATTCAACCGTCCCAATCAGCCCGGTGCTGTACGGCCCGGCCTCTAAAACTTCGCTGGTTAGAAAGCTGGTGGTGGTCTTGCCTTTGGTCCCGGTGATGCCGACCATGCCCAGTTGGCGGGCCGGGTAGCCGTAGAAAGCCGCCGCCAGGTGCGTCAGGGCGGCCCGTTCGTCCGGCACCAATATGACGGCCTGACCGGCGTAAGCCGGGCTGTTTGCGAATGCGGTCAGCCGTTCGCGGTTCTTGCCGACCAGGGCAACCGCGCCTTTCGCGGCGGCATCGGCCAGGAAGTTGTGGCCGTCCGTGTGAAACCCGACCACCGCCACAAAAAGCGCGCCCGGTCGAGCCTCTTTAGACGAATAAATTATCCCGCTCACCGGGCTTTCAGGGTTGCCCGGGGCCAGGATTTCTTTGTCCGGTAAAGCCGTTAAAAGCGCGGACAGTTGCACTAATAATTCCTTCTTCTTAATTAAAAAGTTTTCAGTGTTTAGTTCTCTTACTACTAAACACTGAAAACTGACTACTTCCCTAAAAATACCCGGCAATTTTGACGGTCGGGTTAGGGGCATCAAGTTGAGGGTACCTGGTCGCCAGGTAAGTCAATAAACTCTCGTTGGGGTCAAGCTCGTCCCCGAAACTAAGATTGTTCTGGACGGTTGGCTCGCCCGGCGGAACGCTACCCGGAGGGATTTCGGTGCGCTGGAAAGAAATGCGCTGCCAGGGCGCTTTTTGTTTGGGGTCTGCCAGAAACTCGCGGACAGTCACCCGGCCCGTAACCCCAGCGGGTAGAGACGGCACAATATCAAAGCGGCGGTCGTGGCGCAAACTTTCCTCCATCGGGTAGGCGCCTAACCGCCTGGCGGAAGCCTGGAAAGCCGCCGCTGCCGCTTCTTTTTCGTCTTTAGGGAACTCGTAATTAAAGCGGGTGCCGTTATAATCCACCGCCACGCTGTTAATCCGGTTGTTCAGCACATCGTCCACGACCCTATCCCAGCTAACCCCCTGCGGGTCTACCGAGTGATAGACGCTGCGTTTAGGAAGTGAAGCGTAATCTTTGTAAATAGCCTCGTTGACTTCTCTTTCGTAACCCTCGGAAAGCTCGTAATCGGTCCGGCCCTGGGGCGTGAGGTAGCGAAGGTCGGGTGACTCGGGCGGCACCACCACGTAATAAACCTCCGAGAAATCTTGCGGCAAAAAGACCAGGGCGGTCAGGTCGCCTGGTTTCTGGAGCAGTCGTTTGGTCAGCAGCAGGTATTCCGACCAGTGATAATCAAAGCGAGCAATCCAGGTGTCCGAAAAGGTCTGGGTGTAATCGGTCCGGCAGGCAATTACAAATTCGCCCAGTTGAGTGCCGCGCTGGGGGTTAATCAAGAGCCGGTTTTCGTCCTCCGGCTTCATCAGGGTCAGGGGCGGAGGTAATTGATTTTTATTCTTCTGGCCTTTAAGGAATGCCATGTTCGTTTCCTTTCCACCTGTAACGTCTTCGAGTTTTAACCCGGTCCGACCAATTTTGCCTAGTTTAGCACCTTTTGCCTGCCGGAACAAACCCCGGTTTGCAGGCAGTATTCAATAGCCGGTACTGCAAGAAAAAAGAAATTTTGAATTACCGGACATCTTTTAATAAGGGGTACAAACCCGTTATACCAGCCGCGTCAAGAGTTTTTCCCAAAAGAGATTTTCGGGGCAAAACATGGAACAAAGGCCCGGCTGATTTCGTATGAATAGTATTAGAGGAAAAATAGCACTGAGGCTAATACCCTTACCATCAACCTTAGAAAGAGTCCGGCTCTATGGAAAGTATTATTCAAATCCTGAGCGACCCCAATGTAGCCTATCTGCTGCTGGCCCTGGGTGTGCTGGGTTTACTGGCGGAACTTTTTCACCCCGGAGCGATTATACCCGGCGCGGCCGGGGCGATTGCCTTTATCCTCGGCCTGATAGGGCTGGGTCACCTGCCTTTTAGCTGGGGCGGCCTGGTTCTGCTGGCGCTTGCCGCCGGGCTTTTCACCTTTGAACTCTCCACCGGCATGAGCGGCCTGCTGGCTGTCGCGGCCCTGGTCGCTTTCGTGGCCGGGTCTCTCACCCTTTTTAAGGCTCCTTCTTCCGGCCTGGACGCTATCGTAGTCAACCCGCTTATAATCGGGGCTATGACCTTGCTCATGGCCGGGTTTGGCCTGTACGTCTTCAAAGTGGTCCGCAACTCCCGGCACGCTCCGGTCCAGAGCGGCCTCGAGGGCTTGCGCAACAGCCCGGCCCAGGCTATTACCCGGCTCAACCCCAGGGGCAAGGTGCGCGTGCAGGGAGAGGTCTGGACCGCCGAAGTTGACCCCATTCCCGGCCTGGATGTGACACCGGTAGAAGTGGGCCAACCGGTCGAAATAACCGGCCTTGAAGGTGTCATCCTTAAAGTACGCGGCAAGCTTGTTGAACCGTACGCTGACCAAACAGACCCGGCCCAGGCGCTGGATTTCGGCGAATGGACCGAAACGGGCTGGAGCAAAAAATGATTTCGATTGAAAGAGTGGACCACCTGGTGCTGACCGTCAGAGATATTGAGGTGACCCTCGACTTTTACCAGCGCGTCCTCGGTATGGAAAAAATTGACTTTGGTGAAGGCCGTAAAGCTCTCAAGTTCGGCCAGTCCAAGATAAATCTGCATCAGACCGGACATGAATTTGAACCGAAAGCGACCCACCCTACTCCCGGTTCCGGCGACCTCTGTTTCATCAGCCCGGCACCTCTAACCGAGGTTATCGCGCACCTGAAAGAACAGGACGTGCCGGTTGAACTCGGCCCGGTTGGGCGAACCGGCGCTCTCGGCCCCATCGAGTCCGTTTATATACGCGACCCGGATGGCAACTTGATTGAAATCTCGAACTACCGGTAAAGTTACCGTAGAAAAATGTAATCCGGCAACCTGGAACAAAAGACAAAGCAATTTTTAGTAGAAAAGGTGGAGTATGAGCGATTTTTTAGCCACGGGCGGACCCTGGATCATTGGCGCACTTATTTTAGCGGTCCTGTTCGGTATAATAATTTCAGCTTTCCGGGTAATGCCAGACTTCCAGCGCCTGGTAGTCTTCCGATTAGGCCGCTGCGTCGGCGCGAAAGGGCCCGGCCTGGTCTTCCTACTGCCTTTTGTTGATAAAGGCGTGCGGGTAGACTTGCGTGAGACCTGGTTTGAAGTCCAACCCCAGACCTGTATCACCAAAGATAACGCGACCGTTTCGATTGACTTCCTGATTTATATGAAAGTAGTTGACGCTATTCCGAGCGTGATCCAGGTGGTAGATTACCGGGGCGCGGCGCGGGGTATCGCTATCACAACCCTGCGGGCTATCGTCGGTGATATGGCCCTTGATGATGTGCTGGCGAAACGCGACAGCATTAACGAGATTATGCGCGGTAAGCTGGACGAAGCGACCTCGCGCTGGGGCATTAAAGTCACCGCTGTCGAAATCCGCGAGGTTATCCCGCCGCGTGACATCCTGGAATCCATGAGCAAGCAGATGTCGGCGGAACGGACCCGGCGGGCGGTGGTGCTGGAAGCGAACGGCCAGAGCGAAGCGGCCATCAAACGGGCCGAAGGCGCTCGTCAGGCCACCATCCTGCAAGCCGAAGGTACCCGCGAGGCTACTATCCTGCAAGCCCAGGCCACCCGGGAAGCCGCCATTATGCAGGCCGAAGGTTACGCCATGGCCCTGCAAAAAGTTTATGAGATTGCCAACCACGTGGACGGCAAGACCATGAATTTGCAATACCTTGAAACCCTCAAAACGCTCGGCCAGAGCCAGTCTACCAAGTGGATTATGCCCCTTGAACTGACCAGCCTGGTCCAGCCGTTCCAGGCGATGGTCCAGGCGGCGGGGTCGGCCAGCGGCTCACCCGTTGCGGCGCAAAACGGTAACGGCAACCACCCGGCCCCGGCCCAGCAGATGCCTTTGCCGTCACAACCGGTCCCGCCCATGCCCGCATCACCAATGTCCGGGCAGGTCCGGCCCGCCTCTGCGCCAAACCCGGTCCAGACCGCGAGTTACCAACCGCCGCAAACGCGTCCTAATGGTAACAACAACTACGTTCCGCCCATCAGCCAGTAAACCGGGCTGAAAAAGGGTTAACATCCTGTAAAAGCAAAAAAAGAGCGTCCTGGGATTTCC
>CADDZM010000100.1 GCA_902812345.1 Chloroflexota bacterium
AAAAGGGGCCGAAAAAAGGCCCAAGTAGCTTGAGTTTGGTGATGTATTCTCAGATTTTAGCATTTTGGTTCAAAACGTCCGGATCGAACGTTTGTTTCTATTGTCTTTTTAAATCTAAACGTCAAATTTTATACTAATGGAAATAGGAATTAGAGATAAATTAGCACATTTATTCCAAAAGTTATTGACAGGGGAGAAATTAGCATTTATAATCTAGTTGAACGTTTGTTCTAGTGACCGATTTTACCAGGAAAGCGTATAAGCCGATGACTACTGAATACAGGGCTAACTTTATCGCCGATTACGAGTCTCCCGATTACTACAAAGTTCTGCGGGTTGGGCCTGGCGCTACCAAACAAACGATTGACGCCGCTTACCGCCGGATGGCTTTCCAGTACCATCCCGACCACAACCGCTCTAAAGAAGCTACTCGCATGATGCAGCAGCTAAACGCCGCCTACGCTACCCTTAAAGACGACTGGACCCGCAAGGCGTACGACCGGGAAATGCTCTATGATAACTACAGCTATGGCGACAGCTATACATCATCCGGCAGCGATTATTCCTATAGCCGCAAAAGCGCTTCAACTTCAACCGGGCGCAACACTGGCCAGGCCAAAAGCGGCTTCCGCGCTAAAATGGAAGGTCTGGTCGTGCTGGTAGCCCTAATCAGTATTGGCTACGCCCTGTTCCTGCGTGCCCCGGTTACCTCCAGCGATACTGAACCAACTGTTACGGGTGTTTCGACAAAAAACGTTGTTTCGAGCTATTCCGCCCCGGTAATCCGCACCCTTTACTACACTGATTTTGATAATGTCCAGCAGGGTGACTGGAAATTAGGCCCGGGCTGGCACACCACCACTAAAAAATCTTATTCCAGCAAGACAAGCCTCTGGGTTGGCGAAGAGAAAACCGGCGCTTACCGGGCCAACCTGGATACTACCGCCGAAATCGGCCGCGGCCTTGATTTAAGCAGCGTTTCCAACCCGGTTTTACGCTTCGAGATAAACGGCCAGGCCGGTCAGCAGGCTGACGGCCCGGTTGATACTCATCTTGTTGTAGAAGTAGCCCCGGATGGGCAGGCTTACCAACCGGTCTTCGAAGCGCACGCAGTCTACAAACAGTGGGAAGAAATTACCCTCGACCTCTCCCAGTTTAAGGGGTCGGAAATCAAAGTACGCTTCCACTTCACCAGCGGCTCGAGCGCCGAACTGACCAACAATACCGGCTATTTCCTGGATGATGTCCGGGTTGAGAACAATATGAACGGCTAAAAACCAAAAAATGCTCCTGTAAAGGGGAACCTTTTTAAGCTTAGTTGCGTATATTATATAGCACGGACGACTGAAGGAATTCAGGTCTCGCCTGTGCTATAATTGTTTGTATGGACCCACCGCGGTCCTTTTACATAAAATGATGTTTTGTAGGTACGCCTGCTAATCGGAACAGGCATACTATAGGAGAAATCTTACGACCAAAGCTAATAACTTTAAAGCTAATAACTTTAATGAAGCGTTTCGCAGCCCGGACGGTTTGACTGAACCGGAAGCAACCCGAAACGGCCATGATAAAGAAAATAAATTATTTAGTAATTCAACAAATTCTTACCCCGATCAAAATGTCGAAACGACCACGCTAAACCAACCTGAACCAGTCCCAAGTCTCGCCAATATTGAGCTTGAACCGCTGGAAGACCTGGTGGTTGGCCCCAGGGAAAAACATCCCAGGGCGACCAACCATAAGACTGCCGCGCCTCTTGAAAGGGCGCTGCTGGTTGGTATCGGCCAGAATGGCGACCTGTTCGAGGTACAGGATTCCCTGGATGAATTGGAACAGCTTTGCGCTACCGCCGGACTGGAAGTGGTGGGCCGGACCTATCAAAACATCGGCCAACCGCACCGGGCATTCCTGGTGGGCACGGGTAAGGTTGAAGAACTTAAAAAGATGGCCCGCGACCTTGAGGCCGATGTCGTGGTCTTCGACCGCGAGTTGACCCCAACGCAGACCCGCGAACTCGAAGAAGCTTTTGGCATCAAACTGCTAGACCGTACCGGCATTATTCTGGACATTTTCGCCAGCCGCGCCCGCACCCACGAAGGCCGCTTGCAGGTCGAACTGGCCCAGCTTGAATATCGCCTGCCGCGCCTGACCCGCCTGTGGACCCACCTTTCCCGCCAGACCGGCGGTGGACGTGGGGCCGGAGGCGTGGGGGTACGCGGTCCCGGTGAAACTCAGTTGGAAGTTGACCGCCGGAGCAGCCGGGCCAGGGTGGCCCATCTTAAACGCGAACTGGAAAACGTGCACACTCACCGTGAGCTTTACCGCCGCCGGCGCAAGGCCGAAGGTATCCCGGTGGTTTCTCTGGTCGGCTATACCAACGCCGGGAAGTCTACCCTTTTAAATAAGCTGGCGAACTCCGACGTATATGCCGAGAACCAGTTGTTCGCTACGCTCGACCCGACCACCCGGCGGGTAAAACTGCCGAACGGTCGCGAGATTTTGCTTACTGACACGGTAGGGTTTATCCAGCGACTGCCAACCAATCTGGTTGAGGCGTTCCGTTCAACCCTGGAAGAGGTTAACGAGGCCGACCTGCTAATTCATGTGCTGGACTTTACGCACCCGAACGCCCAGGAACAAGCCGAAACTGTTAACACGGTCTTGAAGGAACTGGGAGCGGAAGACAAGCCGCAAATCGTGGCCCTGAACAAGATTGACCAGTACCGGGGCGAAGAAGGCGGCATCGTTTCGCCGGAAGAACTCACCCAGGAATTCGATTTGCCGGAAGAGTACGTGCCGGTTTCGGCGGCCAAAGGCATCGGCATGGATCTCCTTGTGGCGAAGATTGAAGCGGCTCTTGATAAGAACCTCAAAGAAGTTGAAACCCTTATTCCTTACGGCAAGGAAGAACTGGTGGCTCTTTTCCACCAGAAAGGTTTTATCGAAATTGAGGAACACAAGGAAACCGGCACCTATCTTAAAGGCCGGATTCCACCCAAGTTCGAGCCGTACTACGCCAAGTATCCGGTTGAGAAGGCTTCGTAACCCCTGAAAAGGTAACCAGTAAACCAGGGCTAGCAGGCAATTGCAACTGGTTAACCAGGAACTTAAAAACCGGATATACGTATATAAAAGCGTCAGGTATTATTATTAAGAGCCTGGCGCTTTCCCAATTTAAATCACGTTTAACGTTCAACTTTTAACGCTCGAACGTGTTATAATTGGTTTGAGGTGACCAAAGAGAATGAAGTTATCGGAACAAAGCAGGAATAACTTATTATTTTATGGCGAACCCGCAGGCCGCTTTAACCCGCGTGGTATTCGCGCTGCTATTTATATCGCCTCCATTTGCTGGCATTAGCTACCCTCTACCCACTTTTCCCATTTTAACCGTGAAAGTTTTATAGAATAAATCAGCGCCGCCTGCGGCCCCATTCGGAAATTGGGCCTGTCCGGGTGGGGCGAATGATGGAGGCAAAATAGACCGTGATTGATAAATTACAACAACTCGAAGAGCGTTACGACCAGTTGAGCGAGTTAATGGCCGACCCGAACATTGTCAACGATAACGACAAATTGCACCAGTACGGCAAAGAGCAGTCGGACCTGGAAGCAATTGTCAGAACCTTCCGGCAGTACAAGGAGAACCGCCAAGCCCTCGAAGAGACTGAGGCTTTACTGGGCGATAAAGAGATGGCCGAGATGGCTAAAGAGGAAGTTGATTCCCTCCAGAAAGCCGGGGAAGCCTTGATGGACGAAATCAAGGTGCTGCTGCTGCCCAAAGACCCTAACGACGAAAAAGATGTCATCGTGGAAATCCGGGCCGGGGCCGGTGGGGATGAGGCCGGGCTTTTCGCGGGAGAACTGTTCCGCATGTACACCAAGTACGCCGAACGCAAACGCTGGAAAATTGAGGTTATGTCAAGCAATAGCAGCGGCATTGGCTCGGTCAAAGAAGTTATTTTCGAAGTACACGGTCGGGGCGCTTACAGCCATCTCAAATACGAAAGCGGTGTCCACCGGGTCCAGCGCGTCCCGACCACCGAAGCTAACGGTCGGATTCATACATCCACGGCGACGGTCGCGGTAATGCCGGAAGCCGAAGATGTGGACGTGCAAATTAACGAGAACGATTTGCGCATTGACGTTTACCGCTCGACCGGACACGGCGGGCAGAGCGTCAACACGACCGATAGCGCGGTGCGGATTACGCACATCCCAAGCGGTCTGGTTGTAACCTGCCAGGATGAAAAATCCCAGCTAAAGAACAAGGCTAAAGCCATGCAGGTGTTGCGGACGCGCCTTTACAATCTGGAGCTGGAAAAACGCCAGGCCGAACTGCACGACCAGCGCATCAGCCAGGTCGGCACCGGGGACCGCAGCGAGAAAATTCGGACCTATAATTATCCACAGGACCGCGTAACCGACCACCGGATAAAATTGACCTTGAGCAACTTGCCTGGTATTCTGGATGGGTCGATTGATGAGCTGGTGACGACACTCCAGACCACCGATCAGGCTGAAAGGTTGCGGGACGCCGGGTTAGCGGACGTTGGCAAAGAGTAAGCATAAGATTAAAATACAGTCAACGGGCTTCCTGGCTAAATTTGGTAGACAAGTATGAAGCGGGCAAAAGAATTGCTGGTTGAAGCGGTGGAAATGCTGCTGGCAGCCAGGGATAACACAGCGCAACTGGACGCGGAAGTTCTGATGATGTACCTCCAGGGTTACGGCCGCGCCCAACTCTATGCCCGCCTGGACGAGCCGGTAGACGACGAGGCTGCCGCCAACTTTCGTGAATTGGTCGCTCGCCGGGCCCAGGGTGAGCCTATCGCCTACATTACCAGCCACCGCGAATTTATGGCGCTCGACTTTTATGTGGACGAGCGCGTGCTGATTCCTCGCCCCGAAACTGAACTTTTATTGGAATACACCATCAAAAAACTGCGTGACAAAGGCTGGACCGGCGAGGAAATCTCAATGGTAGACGTGGGAACCGGCAGCGGGGTTATCGCAGTCTACCTGGCCCTGCGCTTTCCCCACGCGAAGGTTTACGCGACCGATATTTCCACGGAAGCCCTGGAAGTCGCTCGGCTTAACGCCCGCCGTTTTGAGGTTAACCACCGCATAAACTTTTTGCAGGGCAATTTGCTCGAACCGCTGCCGGAGAGCGTTGAAATAGTGGTGTCTAACCCGCCTTATACTATCCTGGCGCAGGTCGAACCAAATGTAGCCCGCTACGAGCCGAACGTGGCGCTTGACGGAGGCCCCAAAGGGCTGGCTATTTACCGCGAATTACTCGGCCAGGCCCGCACCCGGTTGGTAAGGCCGGGCCTGATTTCCCTGGAAATCGGCTCCGAACAGGCTAACGATGTCGCTAACCTGGGGCGGTTCTTTTTCCCGGGCTGCCAGATTGACGTTTACAAAGACTACGCCGGGCTCGACCGGGTGGTTATCCTCGATATAGGTGAGGAACTATCCGCAAACTAAACCGGGCTTTGGGACAAATGAGGTAGGCCGCGTGCTTATGGCACGCGGCCCATTTTTATTAATTTGTCCTCGGGCCTGGTTTTTTCGTCGGGCAACCCGGCCAGTTTGGCCGGGTTCGCCACCAGGTACAGGTTTTGTAGCTTGCCGTCCTGGATGTCAAGAGTAATCGTAGTAAAGGGATGGCCGTCCACGTAGGTAATTATACCCGGTTGGCCGTTCAGACTGACAAACTCGCCCGTATAACGCTCCGGCGTCTTATTCATTACCCCTAACAGGAAGCGGGCCACTTTATCAGGGCCATAAACCGGGTTACGGGCCGCGTGGACCACTCCACCGCCATCGGTGTAAATAACTATATCCTCGGCCAGCAAGTTCAAAAGACCGTGCAAATCGCCGGTCGTGCAGGCGGTTGCGAATTGCTCCACTAACTCCTGCTGTTGTTCGCTCGCGACCTCGAAGCGCGCTTGATGCTCGGTAATCCGCTGGCGGGCGCGTTTAAACAACTGGCGGCAGTTCGCCTCGCTTTTATTGACGATGGCCGCAATCTCGCGGTACTCGTAATCAAAGACTTCCCGCAGCAAAAAGACGGCCCGCTCGACCGGCGAGAGGGTTTCCAGCAGCACCAGAAAGGCGTTGGAAATTGACTCTTGCTGCTCGTAGCTATCGTAGGGCGATAGCGCCTCACTGGTCAGGAGCGGTTCGGGTAGCCAGGGGCCGATATAGACCTCGCGATGGACTTTGGCCGACCGCAGGTAATCAATCGCCAGGCGGGTAACGATGGTCGAAAGATAAGCCTGGGGCGAGGTAATATCCTCGTCGGGGGCATTCTGCCAGCGCAGGTAAGTTTCCTGTAAAAGGTCTTCCGAATCAACCACGCTACCGGTCATGCGGTAGGCAATCGCGAAAAGAAGTTTACGCTCCTGGTTAAAAGCTTCCAGCCGGTTGTTTTCCAAGTTTCCCCTCGATTTCCTCTTGATCAGACTGAATAAGGGCTGGCGACCCGACCAACCGGGCCGCCCGGCGGGCGCTGGCAAGGACCGCATCGAGTAGCAGTCCTTCCGGCCCGACCCAATCCCCGGCCAGGTAGAGATTGGCAAAGCCGGGTACATCCGGGCCGATTCTCCCGGCCATGCCGCCCTGCGCGGCTGTGGGAATGGCGTTATAAACGACCATGTGCGGCAGGAACCGCTTCTCGATCATCTCGTTTCGCCAGCCCGGCTGAACTTTATCCACAAATTCTTCCAGTTCCCGCTCGTCGTCTTTCGCCAGGGAATGGTCGTCAGGCCGCAAATATTTGGCAACATGGACCACCGCCGCTCCGGTCGGGCCGAGTCTGGCGTAAGCCGAATGGACCGAGAAATAGAGCGGCGCGTCAAGGCCAAGAACCAGCCGCCGCCTGGGTAAGGGCAACTTCTTCAAGCCAATTTCCAGGCAGGCCGCCCTGGCCGGTTGAGCCTGCGCGGCCCATTGCGTCAAAGCCGTGTTACGGGTTAATTGGGCGGCCTCCTGCGGTCCGGTCGCAAGGATGACCGCCCCGGCCGGAATTAGTTCACCGGAAGCCAGCCGCACCCCTTCGGTCACGCCCTCACCTTCCACCGATTCGACGCGCTGCCCGGTCACGATTTTCACCCCGGCGGCCAGCGCAGCCCGGCGCAAACCGTCTATTAGGGTTTGCCAGCCGCCATCAATATACAGCACGCCGTTTAAAACCGCTTGCTGACCCCAGCCAATAAAAGAGTCGGCGCTCTGAATTTCCGGGGCGTTGGCGTAGGTAAAAAGCCGGTTGAGCAAAAGCAGGGTTTGGCGGGCTGCCTGGCGTGATATGCTTTTTTCCAACCACTCCTCGAAAGAGATGTTAGCAAATTTCTCCGGCCTGGCGGTAAAGAGCCGGACAAAGAATCTGGTTATCTCAAAAAAGTCACCCGGTCCAAGCCATTTCGGATGCAAGAGCGAACTCAGGTTGCTTGCTAGCGAATAAATTTCGCCCCGGTAAAAGGCGCTGAAGTTATTGGCCGGGCGCTGGCCAGTGTAGGGCACTCCTAATTCCCGCAAGACCTGTTCGGCCGGGCCTTTACGATAAAGCGCGTGCGGACCCATATTGAAGTGAAATTCGCCATAAACGTTGGTGATGGCGCGACCACCAAGTTCGTGGGCTTTCTCGAAAAGTGTTGTCTGATGGCCGGAGCGGGCCAGGTAGGTGGCGGCGGCCAACCCGGCCAGACCTCCACCAACCACAATTACCGGGTGCGATTTGCTGCTGTTATATTCGGACATCATTTTCCTCCTTTTGCTGAATGTTTTCCCTTTCGCAACAGGAGACGCGATAACCCCCGCTTTTGTGACAAATCTTTTAAAGGAATTTCAATAATTAAGCTTTGGCTTTGTAAATTAAGCTTTGGCTTTGTAAGGATAGTGCTGGTTGTGGCCGCCTTTATCCCAGTTCTCGCGCAACCCCGGCTTTGAGAGATCTCAATCCGGCCGCACTTTCTCGAAGACTGTCCGTAAATCATGGCACACATCCTGGGCTGAGGGCCGGCCCCAGAACCAGTACCCATTATAGATTTTGTAGATAACCAGGCCGGGTTCCAGGACGAGAGTGTGATTTTACTACTTCCCCCAGAATTATTCTAAGATTTTCCCTTTTAAAATGGATATGCCGGTTTTGTAACCTTGAACCGTGACTTGAACTAAATGTGCCGCTAGCATACAATAAGGTCACGGAAATATGCCCGGATGTGGGCACCGAAACGAAAGGAAACGCCTGTGGCTTCTATTGTTAATCTGGCTGAAGCGGCTTTACTGGCCCGGCAGCAGTTGCCCGCCGAATTTGGCCCCGATGCGGTCCGTCCCAGTTACGACGGTCTGGGCCTCGCGAACGCTGCCGCCCTGGCAACCCACTGGTTGGCCCCCGACGCGCCCGACCTGTACGACCAACCGGCTTTACCCGCTTTTCAGCCGGAACTGCTCAACCAGCCCGAGGTAACCGCTGCCTGGCAGGGCTGGCAGAACCAGGGCGAAATCCGCCAGGTCGTGCTGCTCCTGATTGACGCGCTGGGCTATGACCAGTTGCGCCAGATGATGAGCGACGGCACCGCCCCGGCCCTGGCTGCGGCTACGAGCGCCGACCAGGCTTTTTTTATGCCCGCCACCACGGTCTATCCCAGCACCACCACGACCGCCCTCACTTCGGCGGCGACAGCCTACGCCCCGGCCCAGCACGGCATTATGGGTACTTATGTCTATTTCCGGGAAATCGGCACTATCGTGAACGTCATCGGCTACCAGCCGAGCCTCGCGCCGACCCGTACGCCTTTTTTTGATTACCAGTTCGACCCCGATACCCTGGTGCCGGTTCCGAACATGTACAGGCGGCTGGAACAGGCCGGGGTAACAGTTGAAATCGTCAATAACTATCTTTTTAAGGGTTCGAGCATCAGCCGGTTTACCAGCGCCGGGAGCATCGCCGGGCAAAAGCATTACAACGGCTATATTACCGCCGGGGACGGGTTCGCCCAACTGCGCGGGGGCTTGCTGGCCCATGCGGAAACCAACGAAAAAAGTTTTACTTATATGTATCTCTCGACGGTGGACAGCACGGCCCACCAGTACGGCCCGCTCACGCCGAGCAACCGGGCCGAGGTCAGCGCCCTGGATTACTCGCTGCGCAAAGAAATTTTAGAACCGCTGGCCGGGCGCAAGGATATTGCAGTGCTTTTGGTGGCCGACCACGGCCAGCGCATGAGCGACCCGGATAAAGCCGCCTGGCTCAATGATTATGCCGAACTGGCCGCGATGCTGGCTGTCCCTGTAACCGGGGAAGCGCGCACCGGCTATTTACACCTGAAGCACGACACCGAACTGGCCGCTGTAGACTATATCAATCGCAAGCTGGGCGAGCATTTCCTGGCCGTTCCCCGGTCCGAAGCGGTCGCGCTCGGTCTTTTTGGCCTGCCCGGCCAACCGCTTGGCCCGGAGTGTGCCGACCGCACCGGCGACCTGCTACTGGTGCCAAAAAGTGACTGGCTGGTCCGGCAGCAATTGACCAAAGAAGAAAGAAAGCCTTATTTCAAAGGATGTCACGGCGGCCTGAGCCGGGCGGAAATGCTCATTCCGTTCCTGGCTTACCGCCTGTAAATTTTTAGATTGGAAGCTAAATAATGAGTTTGTTTAGAATTGATTTGCGGCTGAAACCCGACCTGAACGGCGACAAAGTGCTGGCAGGCTGGCCCGAAAAAGCCCTTAACCCGGATTTTCTGGTGGTATCCGCCGGGCTGGCCCGGTTCGAGCTTGAAAGCAAGGTTATCGGCGTTCGCGAAAACGACAATCAGCCCACTGCTACTGCTACCGACCACCTGAACAGCAAGGAAATAAATTACTGGCTGCCTGACTATACGGGCGGTTTCGCCCTGAACCTGGGGGACGCCGCCCTGAATGTCAAAAAAGGAATTAAGCCGACCGCGCTGGCCCGCTTTATCGAGGAACCGCTCGATTTGCGTTTCGAACGGGTCAAGCCGCTCGAAGACGCGCACGGTCACACCGAAAACCTGAAAGTTAGCTTTCGCTTTAACGGTGAAATTGTTACCGAAACAATCGTGCCGGAAAACCTGGCCTGGGCCGAAATCACCCGTACCCTCCAGGATTTTGTGGTGCAGTTTCTAACGCTAAATCCGAAGCTTGCCGACCAGAAAGATGTCGCCCACCTGCGCAAAGTGGTCAGAGAACTGGCGTAAGCATTTAACATTTTTACTAACTCTTACGTTAATCTAACACATGCTGTTTGCATTTAAGCTATAATACTTTAACTGGAAAATCACCGGTCAAAACTAAAAACCGGAAACGGGAAAGACGAGGTTCGGAATAATGAATAAAGATAATATTTACCTGCCGCCAACACCCTCCCTGATTATTCCCAATGTCATCGAGAATACGCCTCGCGGGGAGCGCAGCTATGATGTCTATAGCCGCTTGCTCAAGGAGCGGATTATCTTTTTGGGAACAGGGATTGATGACGACATCGCCAATGTAGTAATTGCGCAATTGCTGTTCCTGGAGCATGAGGACGAGGAAAGAGATATAACGATTTATATCAACAGCCCCGGCGGTTCGGTAACGGCGGGGCTAGCCATCTACGACACCATGCAATTTGTAAAGCCGGACGTAGTAACGATGTGCATGGGCCTCTCGGCTTCAATGGCAACCGTGCTGCTGTGCGCCGGAGCCAAAGGCAAGCGCTATGCCCTGCCGCACAGCACCATCCACCAGCACCCTGCCGGGGCCGGTCAGATTAAAGGCTATGCGCCCGACGTGGAAATTCAGGCCCGTTTCCTGCTGGACCTGCAGCGCCGGACTCAGGAGATTATGGCCTACCACACCGGCCGCACCGTCGAGGAACTCAACCGCGACTTTAACCGGGACAAGTATTTCACCCCGGAAGAAGCGGTCGAATACGGTTTCATTGACGAAGTGCTGGTCAAAGAGCCGAAGCTCGCCGCCGCCCGCTAGTAATAGTTAAAGTAAGAATTAAAAAGACCTGTTTCCACTTTGGGGAAGCAGGTCTTTTTTTGTAAAAACCGGTTATAGCAAAATCACGTTCCGGGCTTCGGCGGAATCAAGCGCCCGCATGATAATCTCCCAGTCCTTTAAGGCCTGTTCCACGGTTGATACTACCGGAGCATTCTCGCGGATGGCACTATAGAAATTCTCAAATTCCCGGAAATAGCCGCCATCGTGTTCAGGGTCAACGAATTCCTCGAGCACCTTCGCGTCCTTACCGTTACCTTCGGTCAGGACCGCTTTGCCCCCGGTTATCTGGATAGCGCCGGTCGTGCCGAAAATATCGAAAAGTTGCAAGCCGCCGTTGGGGTCTTTAGCCGCCCCGGCGAAGACCAGATTTCCCAGCGCCCCGCTCCGGAACCGCATGTTAAGGACAACTGTGTCTATCCCGCCCATAACCGGGTGGACCGACTTGCTAAACGCCTGCAACTGCTCGATTTCGCCGCCAATCTCCCGCAAGGCCGCCGCCTGGTGCACGCCTGCGTCGGCGAAGATGCCGCCCCGGTACTGGTTGTCCTGCCGCCAGGGTGTCGAGGAAAAGCCGGAAGCCGTTGAGGTCCAGGAGCGCGAAATCATCTGGATTAAAAAGGGTTGGCCGATACGCCCGGCGTCCATCCACTCCCTGGCCTTTGCATAGTCCCGGCGGTAGTGGTAATTTTCGGCAATTTCAACTTTAACATTCTTAAAATTGCGCAGCGTTTCGACCAGTTCCCGGGCCTGTTCCAGGTTTGCGGCCAGCGGCTTTTCCGAGATAACGTGCTTTCCAGCCCGCGCCGCGTCCAGGATAAATTGCCCGGTCAGGTGGATCGGCAGCGAAAGCAAAACAGCCTCGACATCATCGGAAGCGAGGACTTCCCGGTAGTCGGTGGTAGAGCGCACGTCCGGGCTGTTCAAGTCTTTCTCGGCCAGGCGAGCGACTTCCCCAGCCGCTTCAGGGTCAATGTCGCAGCAGACCACAACCCTGAATTTATCAGTCAACTTTTTAAGAGCGGGCCAGTGTAACCACTTCACGGCCAGTCCTGACCCGATAATACCAAGCCGAATTGGCTCGGCTTTTTTTTCTTTGGCTACTGCCACTTTTCGTTTCCTTTCGTCATAAAAGTTTCGTTGTTTTGTGCAAGCAAAATACGGGGCTTATTCTTCAAAAGTACGGTGGAAAAGGCCGGGGTAATCTATAACCAGGCCGTCCGCGTCGGTGGTTAAATCCCTGCCAAAATCGCGGTGAGCCGACTCGTAGCGGTAAAGCCGCGAACCGAGATTTGTATAATGCTGTTCAACCGGCTCCGGTTTTAGCCCTGGCAAAGAGAAATAAAGGGCCCTTATTGTAGACGTTTCACCCGGTTGGAGTTGGAGCCTGCGGATGGGTAGAGTGTTAGTAAAAGGCGTCGCCCGGATATCTACATCAATACACCCGGCGAACTCCGGCAACGCCTGGCTGTCCGGGCCGGTCCAGAAGCCGTCGCCGCCCGAGAAAAATTCAAGATTGTGCCCGGTCCCGGCCTCCCATATTTTCACCCGGCGCACCCGCCACGCGAAGTCACAATCCACCTCGTAGCTGATGGCCCAGGTGGTATTTTCCGCGGTGTCGCCACCGACTACGACACTCCTGGCCCGGACACCCTGCTCATCCACCGTCAGGTGAAGTTGTTCCAGCCCTTCCCCTTCACTGGAGGCCCACCGGATGGTTTTTTGCATTGTCGCACCTTTCAGACAAGCTGCTTCACAGCCGGAAGGCGGTCCAGCAAAAGCCGCTAACGACCCGGGGTTTAATCCTGGTAAGGGACCGGCACCACCCGCGCCTTTAGCTCGGCGAAAAGCACGTCCACTACTGCCCGCGCCCGGCTAACACTATCCTCGACCGGTACACTCTGGCGGTCGGCCTGGGTGCGCAACTTGAACTCAACCGAGTTGTTTTTCAGGGAGCGGTCACTTACGACCAGCCGGAGCGGCATCCCCAGCAAGTCCGAGTCGGCAAATTTCACGCCAGGAGTGGCTTCGGTGCGGTCGTCAAACAAAACTTCCAACCCGGTTGCTCGCAGATCGTGATAAAGTTTCTCGGCGGTTTCGGCTACGACCGGGTTGTTGCTGTTCAGCATCACCAGGTGAACATGATAAGGCGCGATTGAGACCGGCCAGATTAAGCCTTCTTTGTCGTGGTATTCCTCGGCCACGCAAGCCAGCAAGCGGCCAGAGCCGATACCGTAAGAACCCATAATAACCGGCTTGGAGACGCCGTCTTTGTCCAGGAAATAGGCCTGGAAAGCTTCGCTGTACTTGGTGCCGAGCTTGAAGATGTTGCCGACCTCAACCCCACGCGAAGCCCGCAAAGGATTACCGCAAACGACACACGGTTCGCCGCCGTTGGCTGCCACAATATCGGCCACTTTGTCGGCGGTGTAGTCGCGCCCATAGTTGACGTTTTTAAGGTGATAGCCTTCCTCGTTCGCCCCCACGACCAGGTTCGGGGTGCGGGCTACCAGATCGTCCACCAGCACCAGGGCATCAATTTCTTTCGCGCTGGCATAACCCGGCACCGCCCCTGCTGCCGCAATTTCTTCAGGCCGGGCCGGGCGCAACTCGACCGCTTTTAGAGCATTTGAGATTTTTGTTTCGTTGGCTTCCATGTCGCCGCGCACAATCGCCAGCACCAGGCGGTCGTGGCGGGTTTCGTTGCCGCTCGTCTCGTCCTTGCTGACAAAGGTCGCCGTGAAAAAGACCGCCTTGCCGGTCTGTGAGGCCGGGACATTAAGAAACTGGGCCAGGCTCTCGATAGTCTTGGTACCGGGCGTAGCGACCTTCTCGACCGGCAGAGCTTCTTCGGTGGGCGGTTCGGGCTTGCGGAAAAGGGCCACCTGGCGGTTCGAGCTATAGCCACAGTTGTCGCACACAATTAAAGTATCCTCGCCGATAGGAGTCAGGTACATGTATTCGTGGGCCATCGAGCCGCCCATCATACCCACATCACTTTTAACCGCAATAACCGGCAGCCCGACCCGGTTAAAAATATTGAAATAAGCCTGGTAGTGGTTGCGGTACTGGCGGTCCAGCCCTTCGTAATCGGCGTCAAGGCTGTAGGAGTCTTTCATGGTAAATTCGCGGGTGCGGATAAGCCCGGCCCGTGGGCGCGGTTCGTCCCGGAACTTGGTCTGGATATGATAGATAAGCTGGGGTAACTGGCGGTAAGAACGAATCTCACGGTGGGTCAGGTCGCCCACGACCTCTTCGTGGGTCATCGCCAGCACCATGTCGCGGTCGTTCATATCCTGAAAGCGGGCCAGTTCCTTGCCGATTTCGAACCAGCGCCCGGTCTCTTTCCACAGGTCCGCCGGGTGGACCACCGGCATAAGGATTTCCTGGCCGCCAATCGCGTCAATTTCCTCGCGTAAAATATTTTCAATTTTTTTGATGGAGCGATAGGCCAGCGGCATGTAGCTGAAAAGGCCCGCCCCGATAGAGCGGATATACCCCGCCCGTAAAAGTAACTGGTGGCTGGCAACCTCCGCCTCGACCGGCGCTTCCCGCAAAGTCTGTCCAAAGCTCTGGCTCTGGCGCATAGATAGTTGTTTCCTTTCTCTTAATCCGGGCGCATGCTTCCCGGCCCTTCCCGAATTTTTAATGAATTTTGGATACAGTTTTTTATAAAAATATCCCTTTGAGCAAGGATTTATTTTAGACTTAATCCCTCTTTTAATCAAGCTCGTACCAGTAGTCTGCAGGGGAACGCAAAGTCAGGATTGGTATATCTCTGCGACTAGCTTTGTTACCCGTACAGGCTAACTACTGCCTTAAAATTTGGTATAAAGCTAGCTTCCCACAAAACCCATCTCTACCCCTCAGTTTAAATTTCAGGAAGCCTGGGGCTGCCGCGAGAATTGACACTCCCCAATAGGATGCGTAAAATTCCCGTGGTTCCAAAATTATAGAATCTCTAAAGGTATTTACCGGCACACTTATAAATTTATTATATAGGCAACTGGCAGAACTCTATGGCGACAATTTAGAAAGGAAGGATTTAAGAATGGATAATCAGACCAGCTTGCGCTTTTATTTTGACCCGGTTTGCCCCTGGGCCTGGCGCACTTCGCTCTGGATTAGAGAGGTCTCCAAAGTAAGACCCCTGGCCGTGGAATGGGATTTTCTAAGCTTACAAGCTGTCAACAAGGGCAAAGACAGCCTCAAAGAGACTCATTTTAAGAGCGAGAAAGGCTTCCGCATTATGGCCCTGCTGCGGCGCAAGTACGGTCCTGCCGAAGCCAACCAGTTGATTGACAAGCTGTACCTGGAACTCGGCCAGGCCACCCACGACCGCAAAGAGGACATCGGCGAGGATAGGGTTGTACTCGCGGCCCTGAAAAATATCGGCCTGGACGCATCGCTCCTGACCGAGGCCATGGAGGACAGCACTACCCTGGATGACGTGCTGGACGCGCATAACAAAATTGTCGGGCAGGGCGGTTTTGGCGTCCCGACCCTGGTTTTGCAAAATACCGGCGGCACGACCAAACCGGCCTTTGGCCCGGTAATTGACCGGGTTCCGGCGGGCGATGACGCGGGCGAGTTGTGGGATAGGGTTGAATGGATGATGCAGCGGCCCGAGTTCTTTGAACTTAAACGCAGCCGCTAATCCAGCAAGCTGAACGACAATTGCGCCATAATAATATAGCGTTCGGTAAAACGGATTATGTTCAGGAGCGGCAGGCGGTTTAGCCAGTGGCCCGGCAGTTGAATCCCGGTGTTGGCGCCGTTGATGCTTAAAACCGCCCTAAAGAAAGCGCCAGCCAGATGCCGGCATTGAAAACCCAGAACCACAGCCCCTTGAACCGGCTCAACGCAATAAGGCCAAGACCAAGAGCCACGTACCCGATTACCGCGCCAAAGTTGTTAAGCTCGGTTATGTTAAGGGTATGCCATAAGCCAAAGCCCGCGCCCCACCAGGGCCGATTAGCCGGGGGCAGAAACAACTGCAACAAATCAGCGCTATGGGTCGAAAAACCCACCACATTACCCAGGTTCTGGTAATTTTTACTTGTTATTTCGCCCACTGTGGGGACCAGTATCGGGCTGAAAAGAAGCGCTGACAGCCCAAATACCCCGGCGACCTTCCCTAATAATAATCCCAGGGCGCGGAGTTGCCCGGCCTCTCTTTTCCGAGCCAGCAAATTTTTAAACCAGAGGGCCGCCTTCCAGAACAGGTAAAGCCCGCAAAAAATTCCCAGGAAAAGCGAGTAATAATAGTCGGTCAGGAGCGATAACAGGTAGATCAGGACGGCCAACCTGCCATTTACCAATATAGCCCGCCAGGTATGAGATTTTTCCAGCCTGAAAAGGCACAAAATAAAAAGCGGTATCCACTGCATAGCCACCAGGTTCAACCACTCCATCCTTAAAATGGCGAAATGGTAGGCGTTAAAACTCCAGAACAGCCCGGCCGCTAGGGCGCCCCATTCCCTGAAAGGTTTATCCCGGAGCAGAAAGCGGCCCAGCAAATACCCGCCATACGCGCTGGTAGGGAACCCGAGTAACATCAGGAAACTAAACGCCGCCACTCGTCCGGTGCTAAAGTAAACCGGCAGGCCCAACGCCAGATTGTAGAGGCTGAGGGATTGTAAATAAAGTTTTACGCCAAAAGGGTAATAAAGCAGGTTGGAGGCAAAAGGATTGCTGTGAAGGTGGAACAGGGAGTGACTGAATTACCACATGTTCCATAAATACTGGTTGCGGTCTATAAAGAAATTGCCAGGAGTACTGACGCCCATCTTCAAGATGGCGGGGAAAGCCAGCAAAACGGTCAGGGCGGCGTAAAAACCAAGCGCACCCAGGTGAGCACCCAGGTGAGCACCCAGGTGAAGTCGTAAAAGCTGCCAGCGCTAGACGGCAGCCTTTCCGGTAATTGGAGGGCTGGAAATTTCAGGAAGATTTAGATTTAACCCGGACCAACCAATTAAATTCTCCTTAAAGTCAGGTATAATAGGCCGTCCGTATTATGCCATAGCCGGATAGGGTCTGCTTGCCGTTAACCAGGCTTGGAGCGTCAAAAAGGGTTATAATTCCCTGGAGCCAACCAGCGAGCGTTCAGGAAGCGGTTGTTCAACTGGCCGGGCGAGAGCCGCTCCCCAGATAGGCCAAAATATAAGGGGCTTAGAATACCAGAAGAGAAAAGTAATGTCCGAACAGCTAAAAGTTATACTGGACGTGGATACCGGGGCGGACGATGCCCTGGCTATCCTGCTGGCAGCGCGTTCCCCCGAAGTTGAATTGCTGGGCTGCACCAGTGTAGCCGGTAATGTCACGGTCGAGCAAACCACCTACAACACCCTGGCCGTCCTTGAAATCGCCGGGCGTAAAGAGGTGCCGGTCGCCAGGGGAGCGGCCCATCCCCTGGTTCGGCGGCTGACCACCGCGACCTTCTTTCACGGCCCGAAAGGGCTGGGTGTGGCCGAGGTACCGCCGCCCTCCGGCCAGCCGTTATCTCAGGCTGCCCCGGTCTTTCTGCTGGAAATGGCAAATAAATATCCCTCAGAACTAACCCTGGTGGCAACCGGACCCCTGACAAATATTGCCCTTGCTCTGCTGATTGACCCCGACTTTGGCCGCAAACTCAAAAAACTGGTTATTATGGGCGGCGCGGTCCGCTCTCCCGGCAACATCACGCCTGCCGCCGAAGCTAACTTTTATAACGACCCCGAAGCCGCCCAGGCCGTTATGCAGAGCGGCGCGAATATCACGCTGGTTGGCCTCGACGTAACCGACCAGACCGTACTCTACTGGTCGGAAATCGCCCACCTGGACGAACAGGCGGACCGGCTTGAACCGGCGGCCCGGCTGGCCCTGGACATTTTGCGCTTTTATACCCTGACACACGGTGTGGGCGGCGGCGCACACCTGCACGACCCCCTGGCCCTCGGCGTCGCCATCTGGCCGGGTCTGGTCCAGACCGAACGAATGCAAGTCGAGATAGAAACCGCCGGGAAACTGACACGCGGCCTCTCGCTCGGCTTTAACCGGGTCGCCCGCGATAAACTGGTGAATATGGGTGATTATGACGACGCCACCGGGGTCGAGTACGAATATGTGGCTAATGCTGAAGTTTGCTTGCAGGTAGATGCCGCCGTTTTTATCAAAGTCTTTCGGGAAAGATTGGGTCTGTAACCATTTCTTCACATCACTCTTTCAAGCCCAACCGGCCCTCCCATCATCTGCTTGCCGATAAAGGATATTTACTTCTATGATAGGACGCAAAACGGCTGGAATATGGTCGTTATTGGGGCTATGCGCGCTGCTGGCCGGGCTGCTCCTGGCAGCTTGCGGCGAAACAACACCCGCCCCACCGACCGCGGCCCCAATCCCGCCT
>CADDZM010000101.1 GCA_902812345.1 Chloroflexota bacterium
TTCGATAACCGCTATCATGCGGGCGAACATCTTTTCCCGCCTTTTGAAAAACTCAAACAAGGCGGGGTCACCGCTTTTATTGACTTGCGGTTGGCCGGGGACGAGCTTCCAAATGATGTCAACCGTTTCTACCGGGCGGCAGCGCGGGCCGGGCTGGACGTTTTCCAGGCGGCTTTACCGGCGGACTGGCTGGTGGAACAGCCGAACCCCGTACCTACCCGGGTAGACATCCAGGTGAACGCCCAATGAGAAGCCTGGCAGCACAACTTTACCGGCGTTATTCGCCTCACCGCTTTTGTAACATCGTGCGCCTCCTGAACGAACACGCCTCTTTGCACGACGGCCTTTTTGAAAGCAATGTTTACGGGCGGCCTTATGTCAGCTTTGGCGGCCTGGTGCTGACCCCGGCCGAGCGCGATGAGTTGGCCGAATTAACCCGCGTCTTTTATAGTGTTTACGAAAAAGCGATGCGGGCGATAATACGAGAGACTTCGCAAAAATTAAGGGCGTTGGGCTGGCCGGAAAACCTGGAACACTCTCTACGGCGCGAACCGGCCAACCTTTTCCTGACGCCGCTCGGGCGCTTTGACTTCGCCATGGATACCGCCGGGGTCTGGCGACTGATGGAGTTTAACAGCGACACGCCCAGCGGCGCCCAGGAAGTGACGCTTGTCGAGGAGCGGCAATTCCGTTACCTGCAGCGTCTTGACCCACACCTGGCCCGTCTGAACCCTCAAATAGCGACCGCTATGCGGCATGCTCTGGCCGATGAAGCATTTTTCGCGCCCGAACCGGAAGGGGTCGCGCCTTCGGAAGGCCCGCGTCTTCTACCAAGAATCGGCTTTCTGGTGCAGGGCCGCCACCTGACCGACCTTGCCCAGGTCAGCTATTACGCCGGGATTTTGAAAGAAGCCGGACTGGAGGTGCTGGTCGGCGACATTTCCAATTTCAACCTGGTTGCCGGGCAGATTTACCTGTTGGGGCAGCCCGTGGATGCTCTTTACCGCCTCTTTCCGGTCGAGAATCTTTCGATTGAGCCTATCTTCGCGGCTTTCTTGCAAGCGACGCTTAACGGCTGGCTTAAACCTTTGAATAATTTGCGCGGCTTTTTCGCGCAGAGCAAAGCCCTCATGGCCTGGATATGGCAAAACCGCCAGGCCGAAATTTTTACCCGGGAAGAACAGGCTGTTATCACCCGGCATTTACCCGAAACTTACCTGCTGGAAGATTTGCCCCGAGATTTCGACTACAGCAGCTATATCATCAAGGAATTTTATGGCCGGGAAGGTTCGGAAGTTTACAATGGCGCGGCCCTGACCCCGGAAGGCTGGCAACAATGCCAGGAGTGGCGCACTTTTGTCGCCCAGAAGCGCATTGAAATTGCCCCGGTCGAACACCTGTTGCCCGATGAGGACTGGCAGGGCGTTGAAATGGTCGAAGCTTTTCCCTGCGTGGGTAGTTTTACTATGGGTGGAAAGTGGGCCGGTTGCTACACCCGCATTGGTGGGAAAATTACGGATAGTTTTGCCCAGTTTATCCCGACTCTGACCGAAATGGAATAAAACTTGATTTAATTTATTCCTTTAGGGCACGGCTGCGTTTTTTGTCTGGAAAATAAATCTTTACCGAAACGGAATAATCTCAGCCGGGATTTTTTTTAATATCGTTACCCAAACGGCATAAAATAAAAGAAAATGGCGGAACATAATGAGTGAGACGATTTCAAGCAGTTTTTTGAGGCCTTTGCTCCAACAAAATTATGCCGTTACGGTCAGTGGTGAGCCGGAACTTTTGCACGAACGGGACGGCCAGCGGGTCTTCCGGGTCGGCCTGAACGACGGCAGCGCCCTGACGGTGCGGCTCTGTACCGTCCATCGTTCCGAAGGGCGCGTCCTCGCTGATACCGGGGCTTTATATTTTCTCAACCAGCGCGATTTTCCCGCGCCTCACCTGCGCCTTACCCTCACGGGAGAACGCATTTTTGAATGGCAGCGGGGTTGTTGGGGCTACGCCCAGGACTTTATCGAGGGCGAGAATCCTTCGATGGACCTGGAAACACTTTCTGAAGTAGCTCATTTGCTGGGCCGCCTGCATCAGATGGCAAATTCTATTGAAAATTACCCGGTCGAAGTCGGCTGGCTGGAAGAATGGTTGCCCGCGATTCACCGGGCCGGGGCCGCTTCTGCCAGCGCGGACTGGAAACGCCAGGCGACCGAGGTGGCCGAGAATCTTAGCTCTTTACCCATGAAAGACCTGGCAGCCTTACCCTACGGCCTGCTGCATACCGATGTCCACGAAGGCAATCTCTTGCGGGGTACGGATGGCCGGTTGTATATGCTCGATTGGGAAGACGCCGGGCTGGGACAGGCGATTTTTGACCTGGCCCTGGTGCTGGGCTGGAACTGCGTCTGGCAAAGCAGCGCCGTGATTCTAAAGCCGAACCAGCCGCCGGAACTCTACGATTTTGACGAGGAATATTGCAAGACCCTGCTCGGTAACTACCAGCAGGAGCGAAAGCTTTCCGACCTTGAACGCCGCATGCTCGGTCCAGCTATCCGTTTTGTCCTGGGTTGGTTCGCTGCCCGTGACATAGAGCGTGAACTGGACGAACCAGGCGTCAGCGAGGGTCTGGCCTTCACGAACTGGGCTATCATGCGGAGCGTCACGCCGGAATGGGCCGCTACCCTGGCCCAATGGGCCGCTGAAACCGCCGGTTAAACCAAAAACAAGCCTTTTTTAGTTTTAAAATTTTATATCGGGACCGAAAATGAATAATTCAGCCATTTTCCCCAGGAATCCGAGAACAAGCTTTTGATAACCGCAAGCGATGTTTTCAAAGCGGCCCAACGCCTGCGTAAAGCCGGGCTGCTCTTTTCCACGCCGCTTGAACCGCTCAAATCTCTTAGTGCGGCGACCGGGGCCGAGGTGTGGCTGAAACTGGAAAACTTGCAGCGGGCCGGCTCGTTCAAGCTCCGGGGCGCGGCTAACAAACTGCTGACCCTACAGGAGCGGCTCGACTCTAAACCGCACGTGGTTACGGCCTCCGCCGGGAATCACGGCCTGGGTCTAGCCTACGCCGCGGCGCACCTGGGGATAACGGCGACGATTGTGGTGCCGCTGGAAGCTTCTCCGGCTAAAGTTAAAGCCCTGAAAAGCTACCCGGTAGAGTTAATCCAGCACGGCCCTGGTTACGAGGAGGCCGAAGCCTACGCCCGCCAGCTTGAGAAGGAGCGCGGTTTAACCTTTGTATCGGCCTATAACGACCTGGAAGTTATCGCCGGGCAAGGCACTCTTGCGCTTGAAGTCCTGAACGAACTGCCGGAACTGACGCATTTGCTGGTCCCGGTCGGTGGCGGCGGCCTGATTAGCAGGGTGAGATTATTGGCGAAAGAAGTGAACCCGGCCATCCGGGTTATCGGGGTCCAGAGCGAAGCCTCCACGGCCATGACTGCTGCCCTCGAAGCCGGGCAACTGGTAACAACACCCGAATACCCGACTCTGGCGGATGGACTGGCCGGGGGGCTCGAAGTGGGGACCGTCACATTTGAACTTGCCCGGCGCTACGTGGACCGCATGGTCCTGGTTAGCGAGGAGGATATCGCCTGGGCTATCCGGTTTATGGTCGAAGAATTACACGTGATAGCCGAAGGCTCTGCAGTGGTAGGGCCGGCCGCTTTGCTCGGTAAGGGCTGGCCGCCGGAGTCGGGAGCGGTGGTATGCAGCTTGATAACGGGCCGCAATATCGCTACTGAAAAACTTTTGAAAATTATGAATAACGGGTAGCGAATTGGTTTTTTTAGCCCCAAAAATCTCTTATTGTTATCAACACAATGCACAATTTGGGTATACTTTGATGCTCGATTCTTTAATTAATCGAGTCTGTCTATAAACCCATAGACTCTTTTAATTTGACAAATATGAAATCATGGTCGGCGATAAGGGGCGGCACTTCGTCGGGGAAGATGACCCAGAAAAAATCAAACGGAATTGGGCCGGGGCTGCCGTCTGAAGGGTCTGTCTCGTAATGCCGCCAGGTTTCCGATTGATTGCCTGGACAGGCAAGGTGATAAAAACGGCGGTGATGGATTTCAGCCTTACCGTAGGGGATCCTGTCCTGGTTCTGCTCGCCCAGGTAGCCGACCATTTTCAGGCCGGACAGGCCGGTTTCCTCAAAAGCTTCTCGCAAGACTGCTTTGTCTGGGTTCTCGCCCTCTTTTACGCTTCCTGCCGGAACCTGGATGCCCGCTTCCGGCGACTCAGGACGGGTGAATACCAGCAAACGATTGCCATTTGTGATATAGGCAAATACTTTTTCCCGTATAAGGGTCATTTTTCTTTTTCCACCCTAAATTATGCATGCCAAAAACCCTCTTAACCAGCCTAGTTTACCATACCAGTAACCAAATTATTCATAACGGACAAAGATACTACAACTAACAAAAAAGAATCCCGGCTCACTAAGAAACGGGATTCTTTCAAAAACATGTGAAACTGCGAAAATATTGCCGATCAGGCCATTTTTTGTTGGGCGGCGGTTTCCAGACCAAGTTCCTGGACCGATTGCTGGCGCATCAAGAATTTCTGAATTTTGCCGGTAACGGTCATCGGGAAGTTGTCGGTAAACTTGAAATAACGCGGCACTTTGAAATGGGCAATCTGGCCTTTGCAGAAGGCTTTTAACTCGTCCTCGGTGGCTGTCTCGCCCGGTTTCAGCTTGACCCAGGCCATGATTTCCTCGCCGTACTTCTGGTCGGGTACGCCAATGACCTGCACATCGGAAATCTTGGGGTGCTGGTAAAGAAATTCCTCGACCTCGCGCGGGTAAACATTCTCACCGCCCCGGATAATCATGTCCTTGATGCGGCCCACGATGTTAACGTAGCCTTCGTCATCCATAGTGGCAAGGTCGCCCGTATGCATCCAGTGAGCCTCGTCAATCGCTCCACGCGTGGCGTCCGGGTTGTTCCAGTAGCCCGGCATCACGCTATAGCCGCGCGTGCAAAGCTCCCCGGTCTGGCCGATTGGCACGACCTTGCCGGTGGAGGGATCCACGATTTTTACCTCGACATGGGGCGCGACCTGTCCGACCGTCGAAACCTGTTTTTCGAGCGGCGTGCCGATTTTGGTCTGGGTGCTAACCGGGCTGGTCTCGGTCATGCCGTAGCAGATTTCAACATCCTTCATGTTCATCAGGCTCTGGACCTTTTTCATGACTTCCACCGGGCAGGGCGAACCTGCCATCACGCCGGTCCGCAGCGAAGATAGGTCGAACTTGCTGAAATCCGGGTGGTCAAGCTCGGCGATAAACATAGTCGGTACCCCGTAAAGCGAGGTGCATTTTTCTTCCTGCACCGCTTGCAAGACCGCCAACGGCTCGAAAGCCTCGGTCGGGTAGACCATTGTCGCGCCGTGAGTGATACAGCCCAGGTTGCCCATTACCATGCCGAAACAGTGATAGAGCGGCACCGGGATACAAATCCGGTCCTCATGTGTTATGTTTTGCAGTTCGGCCACGAAATAGCCGTTGTTTAGAATGTTGTGATGGGTCAGGGTGGCGCCCTTTGGAAAGCCGGTAGTGCCACTGGTGTACTGGATGTTAATCGGGTCGTCAAACTCCTGGTCCTGCTGGCGGGCGGCCAACTCCTCCTCGCTCACACCCTCGGCCATATTCATGATGTCGTTCCAGCTATACATACCGGGAGCGCGCTCCTGCCCCAACCGGATAACCGCGCGCAATTCGGGGAATTTGGCGGCTTGAAGCTGGCCTGGTTGGGCGTCTTTAAGTTCCGGGCATAGCTTGTTAACCATCTCGGTATAGTTCGAGGTCTTGAACTGAGGCGAAATAACCACGGCTGTGCAACCCGATTGGCGCAGGGCGTATTCCAGTTCACTTAGCCGGTAAGCCGGGTTAATGTTGACCAGAATTGCGCCGATTTTGCTGGTGGCAAACTGAGTCACAACCCATTCGGAGTTGTTAGGCGACCAGATGCCGATGCGCAGGCCTTTTTCCAGGCCCAATTTCATCAGACCCCTGGCGAAGCGGTTGACCTCGACCTGTAACTGGCGGTAAGTCAGCCGCAAATTCTGGTGGCGTGCAATCAGGGCATCGTTGTCAGGATATTTCGCGGCGGTCCGGTCGAACATATCACCGATGGTGAGGCCCAACAAAGGAATAGCGCTGGTCCCACTGGAATAGCTCATGGCCCGGGAACCGGCCGGTTGGCCGGACTGCTGTGTCCCGGTTATTTCTTCTACTTGCATTGTAGAATCCTCCCACTTTTAATTAACAGGGCCGGACTATTTTATTTCCGTACTCTGACTCCTGAACCTATAAGACCGGATTCTTGGTTAGAATCTCATCAATCAAGCCGTATTCCACTGCTTCTTCCGCTGTGAAGTAACGATCTCGCTCCAGGTCGGCGGCGATTTTTTCATAAGGCTGGCCGGTGTGAGTTGCCATTATCTTTTTAATTTTGGTTTCAATATCTAAAAGGTGTTTGGCTTGAATCTGGACATCGGGTGAGGAAGTAGCCCCGGTCAAACCCTGCCACAGGGCCGGGTGCTGGTGAATAATCGCGTTGGGCAAGGCGTAGCGTTTGCCTTTAGCCCCGGCGCAAAGCAGCACAGTCGCCATGCTGTAAGCGCCGCCCGCGCAAATCGTTACCACGTCCGGCTGGATAAATTGCATGGTGTCGTAAATACCCATGCCGTCGGCGACCGACCCGCCCGGACTGTTTATATACATGTAAATATCTTCGGAAGCGTCGTCGTGTTCGAGGAAAAGCAACTGGGCCATAATGTCGTTGGCGACCTCCGCGTCAATGGCGGTGCCGAGCCAGATGATGCGGTCCTTGAGCAACCGGGTATATACGTCCATCGCCATTTCACCGCGTGGCGTTTTTTCAATGACCTGGGGCCGCCCGGTGTTATGAGGAAAAATCATTGGAAACTCCTTGGTTATCGGGGAATAAGGGAAAGTTTCGGGTAAACAACTCTAAAAATTCTGGTATGCCAAAAGATAGCATAGGCAGCTTTATAACGTCAACCGGGCAGCGTTTTAGGAGTTGGATTTAAACTTTTTCCGCTAAATTACCGCAGTAAAAGCCACTGGTGGCTATTAGCAGTCGTTCCAGATGGGTTGCAAAACGACCCACTGGTCGGGGGTGCGCCGGATAAGCTTTTCGATTTCACGCAGCATCCGGGCGGCGGTGCGGGCGACATCGGCCTCTTTATCACCGGTCTTTTCAGGTGCAAACATTACTTCAGGGGAAAATTCAATCATGTAGCGGCTGCCTTTGCGGTAGACATGGACCGGCACTACCGGCGCCCCCAAACGTACGGCCAGGTCGGCAGTGCCAAGGGGTAGTTTAGCTTTAGCTCCGAAAAATTCTTGCTCGACGCCACTGCCGATAACATCGCGGTCAATCGCGCTGGCTACCAGGCTGCCGGGCTGGTTCAGGGCGCGGAAAGCCTGGCGAATTTCCGGACCATCCACAGCGACGGTATGGCAGCCCGGGTCAACTTCGCGCAGCTTGCGTATCAAATTAAAGAGTTCGGGCGGCTTTATTGGTTCGACCAACAAATACATGTGAACATTATTGTAGGTGCAAACCTGACCGGAAAGGCTGAAACTACCGACGTGGGCGGTGTAGATAATTATGCCTTTTTTACCCATCTCGGTGGCCTTTGCGAGTACCTCATTCAGGCCGTTAACTGTAATCATCCGGTCCAGTCTGGCCTTTGGAATCTTGTGCACCCGCAACATGTCGTAGTAATTGCGCAGGTTGTTCTGAAAGACTTTACGGGCGACTTTTTTCCGCTCTGGCAGGGGTTTATCGGCCAGCACGTGCGACAGGTTACACAGCACTACCCGCCTTTTTGAAGGCGCGAACAGGTAGAAAAGCAACCCGGCCAGATCGCAGACCAAAAAGGTTAGTTTTTCGGGCAGGTAGGGGGCAATTCGGGAACCCCATAGAAAGAAACGGTAGGCGGTCATAGACTGGTTTTGCTTTCCTCGGACTTCTCGGACTTCTCGGACTTCTCGGACTTTAAGGTGTTTTCTTCATCCGGTTTGATTTTGTCATGTTCATCCGCAGCTTTCAGGCTGGCGGAATTTGGGTTAGGACGGGCCCGGCGGGCTTTTTTGGAAGAACCGCTCTGCTGCTGGCGTTCGTACTCGGCGATTTCGGCATCGGTCAGGAAAATCGAGTGGAACATATACCACTGGTCGGGATGCCGCCGCACCAGCTTTTCAACCTCGTTAGCGATGCCCTGAGTAATCGCTCGGATGTCGTGGTCGCGCTCTCCCGTCAGTTCATACTGAATAATCGGCTCCCAGCAGCCGTAAAAGGTCCGGTTGCCCGGTTGCCGGGCCATGTAGCCGAGGACCACTTTGGCCCCGGTCATATAGACCAGGGTGCCGGGACCGGCGGCGAAACGGACCAGGCGGCCAAAGAAGTTAACCACGATGCCCTCATTTTGCAACGGCGAATCTAGCAGCAGGACGACCATGCCGTTAGCTTTCAGGGTGCTGACCAGGCCGCGCATGGAGTCTTTAAGCGAGTAAATTTTGATGCCTTTGGACCGGCGCGCACCCTGAAGCAGTTCGTTTAATTCTGGCGGGTTGAAATCTTTGGCGACGGAACTGATTTTATAACCGTGGGCAGAGGCGACGGCGGCGGCGCCGTCCCAGTTGCCGAAGTGGGGCGAAATAAGCATCACGCCTTTGCCATAGGTCTGGGCTTCTTCAATAAACTCCCAGCCGGAGCTTGTAATCAGGGCGGCAATATCCTGGACATTAAGGTGGGGCTGGCGCAAAAAATCCACCATATATTTAACATAGTTTCGGAAGCTGCGCCGGGCCACCTGGCGGACCCGCCGGTTGGTAGACGGTTCGCCCAGGACAATTTGCAAATTTACGTCGGCCAGATGGCTGTGGTTGCGGTTCAGCCAGTAGTAAACCTCGCCGCCAAACGCCGCCAGCGGATAGGTGAACCAGGAAGGCAGCTTCCACAGCAGCCAGCTTATTGTTTTATAACCGTTTACGACTACTTTGTCTTTATTCATTGTTTTAAATTGCACAATTCATTAAAAATTATCCGATAGAAATCAGGCCCGACCTAACTGGTTGTTCAACTGGTTCCGGGCGTACATATACAAAAACTCGTTGGCGTACCCGGCCTGGTCGCCCCATTTGGCTGCCGCGACCTTATGAATTTCTTTTGGCGCGGTTTTTTGCCCTTTGAAATAAAAAGTCTCCATGGCTCTTGTTACCCACAAATCAAGCGGAAAAGCTTCGTGTTTGCCGAGGGCAAAGAGCAGCACCCAGTCGGCCACGTTGCGGCCCACGCCCGGAAAAGCGGTTAACTGGCCGTGGGCCCAATCGTAAGGCAAATCGCGCAGCCTTTCGAAATCAAAATTTTGCTCGACAATCTTTCTGGTAGTTTCGATAATATATTTTGCCCGGTATTCCGCGCCCAGTTCCCCGGCCATTTCACTCTCCGTAGCAGCCAGCAGTTGCGCGGGAGTCGGGAAAGTGTAACCCCGGTAACGGCCCAGCACCAGCGTCTGACCGTATTTCTTGCTGATAGCCTGGACCGTACGCGAGACCGCCGGAATATTGTTATTGGCCGAAAGGATAAAGCTGATAAGAATCTCGAAGGGAGGCTGGATTAACAGCCGCAAGCCGTAATAACGGCTGATAGCCCGTGTGATATGGTCGTCCGTCTTCAGGTCGGCGGTAATCTTCTGGTATTCCAGGTCCTGGTCCAGCCCGAAATATTTGCGGAAATCCGCCAGGGCTTCGGCTTCTCCGGTGACCGTGTCGTTGGCTACTTCGACCTCGAAGGAGCGTCCGGCCTGTTTTATCCGCACAAAGTTTGGTCCGGCGACCCCGTAATAAAAGCCGTCATCCAGCCGTTTCCAGCGGAAGGTCTGGCCGCATTCCAGGGTGTAGCCTATATTTAGATGGCTGTTTTCAAATTCAAACGAGTAGTTCATAGTGGGGCGAATTATAGCACGGCGAAAATTCGGATGCCAAATTTGCCAGGTGTTAAGGTTACTTATCATTATGTTAAGAAGGGTATTGACAAATCCGGGACAAGGAGTCATAATTAAGACCAGAAAAAGGGCTTGAAGGTTAAGGAGCTAAACCTGAAGGCTTCCTCCCGGTAGCGTTTTTCAATGCTGCTATCTTAATTCCCCCGTAAATTTAATTAGCTCCATTTAGCAAGCAGGAGGTGAAACGACAAAATATGTCGAAACTTAAACCTCAAGATCTGTTTGGTGTACGTCAGGAAGACATGTAAGGCCCCACGCTGCTTTTAGAACTTTTATTTTTCGGTGGCCCGACTTTAAAGCCATTTATCGGCAGCGGTGGTCCATTTGGAGCAGTTGGTGAGTGTGGGGCGAAAAGAAATGCGGTTCCCGTAACTCGGTTGTTGATAGGATTTATGCAAGGATTAATACTCAAGCATTAACCTGGTCAAGTTGGATCCAGTAGGATTCTCCACCGTTACCTGGACTGCAGGGTTCCCTTTGCAAAAACGAATATAAAGAAAATTTTAAAGCGGCTGCCTGGATAAGGTAGCCGCTTTTGATTTATATTACGAATATTTAACTTTTTGCTAATTAAATTCGGCCAGTGGCATAACATATGCAAAAAGGTAATCTAAGTCTGGAAAGGATAGCAGGCCGGAACCCTAAAAGGTTGGCGGCTTTGTCGGAAACCGGTTAAAAAAGGCCGGTTTCTTTAGACCAAACCCTCAGTTTTCTCCTTTCCTGGTTATAAAGCCGGTGGAAACCTTTTTAAAGGTCCGCCGGCTTCTATATTTTATATCCCAGAAAATTTTATATCCCAGAAAGGGAAATACCCGGTAGGGTTAACAAACGAGGACTAATAGCGTTTTAATTCCTGGTCCAGGTTAGGCGGCAGTTCGTAAGCCTGGCGGACCGTGTTAATCGGCACGCCCACCACTTTAATTTTGTCCTGGTTCATTACGCCCAGGCCCAACCAGTCGGCGTACCAGATATGTTTGACGCGGGTGCTGTCGGGCTCGATACCCATCAGGCGGCAGCAAGTCGCGTCAACGGCCACAAGGTCGGTGCCAACAACCAGCACCTGCGAGTTACGGTTTTTGCCAAAGAGCGGGCCGTCTTCTTCCATGCCCGTGATGCCGTCTACGATGGCTAATTGAGGGGCTATTGTTTCGTAAAGCTCGACAATGTTTGCCTCGATACCCGTCACGTGTAAATTATTTTTGGGCCAGCCGTACTTCACGCCGGGGACAATCCCGTACATGTTTTTCATGCTAAGCGTCGCCCCGGCCCAGTGATGAGTCTTAAGTTTGGGCATTGAAACTATCAAATCGGCCTCGGCGATAGTCCTGGGCATCCAGGTAAAATCGCGCCCGGTGTAGCCGCCTTTGCTGGGTACTTTTACCACGTCGTCGTGATTGAGGTCCACGAACGGAACGCCGTGCATTTGCAGCATAGGAGCGATGCCGCCGGAGTAGAGCAAGTCGGTCAGGTCGCGCTGGTAAGCGGTGCCTTCGGCCACGACAACTTCTTTAGCCCCTTTTTCCTGCAACAACTGGATAGCGGCTTCAATTACCGAGGCATTTGTGTTAATCGCCCGGTCCGGCAGGTTATAAATAATATTTGGCTTGATAACAACTTTTTTGCCTGTAATCGCGGGCGCGTCAATCAAATCCCAGGCTGTTTTTAGCGGCGTCAGCAAGTCAACATCATAGGAAGGGGCGTTGACAATGGCCACTTTAGATTGGCTGCCAAAGCCCCGGTTGATGCGCTTGAAGGTCACACCTATCCATTTTATTAGGCCAAGTGGTCGTGAGGCCAGTTCGGCCACCACGACCGAACCGCCGATAGCCCCGGTCAGGAGTAAGCGGGTAAACTGGCGGCGGGTTATTTTTTTTTTGCGCGGTTTGGTTCTTAAAGTCATTTGTTATTACTTGCTTTGGCAATTATTCATTTTGGGTCGAGATAGTAACGGTCGTCGCTGATAGCCAGCAGGGCAATCGCGGTGGTATAAGGGCTGTCCACCCAGTCACCGTTGATTTTATTCTGTCCGGCCAGGGTTCTTTTAGTAATTTGCTGGCCTTTGTAAGTGAAAATTTTGTCCCCGGCAGTCAGACCTCGCACGAGATGAAGGCGGTAAGTGTCCACGTTGGCGGCTTCTTTGAAAAGACTGAGCGCCCAGGCGCACAGAGCCACGGTATGGTCCGAGTTGCTATCATTGATATAGCCGTCCAGGTAAGCTACCCCTTTATCCACCGCGTCTATGTTCGGGCCGAAGTCCGAGGCGGTCAGGGTCGTGCGCCAGGCGAGGAGGGCAAAAGTAGTGGCATCCGGCGTAGGCGGCAGCTTTTTACCCAGCATATAGGGATTACCGACGTTCCAGCCGCCTGCCGGGCAGGCCCGGTCTCGCAGGTAATCTTTACCATTCTTGATTTCGGTGGTCTCGCGCATGGTAGCGGGGTCTTCCACTACCAGGCCGACAATCGCCAGGGAGGTCGGGATAACCCAACCGGCCTCGCCCGGTCCCCAGCTCCAGCCCAGGTAAGTCGAGTCAATCTGGAACAGTTTTTGAACCTGGGCGTTGGTATCGTCGTCCACTTCCGGTTCGCGCCCTTTGGAAAGTACCCAGTTTTTAGCTTTGTCGCGTTTATCCTGGTCGGCCGGTTCGCCGTAATAACTGAAAAGTTCAGGGATTTTTAGCAGGACGTTGAGCACCCACAGCACCGGGTAGGTCATCCAACTGGCCCCGGTATCGGCGGGCATAATGCCCCAGCTTCCATCATCGTGCATCTGGGTCCGCAGGAAGATAAGACCTTTACTCACGGCGTCATAGCGCTTTTCAGGCACATCCTTGCCACCCGCCCCGGCGGTATTGAACAGGGCCAGCAAAGCCAAAGCGGTTGGTTCCACGTAGCTCATGCCGCCTCTACGATAACCCCAACCGCCATCATTATTTTGAGAGTTAGCCAGATAATCGTAGCCTAATTGTAAAACATCACTAAAATCAGTTGCCATTACTTTGTAACCGGGTTGCAATCTGTTCCACCGTCACTTCGGGCAGGATTTCTCCTTCAGCCGGAGTCAGGTGGTTCAGGAAATTACGCTTAATAAAATCTTCTAAGTTATCGAGTTCAACCGCCGGGGCGCTGGGCCGTTTAAGCTGGCGAATACGCCCCTTACCCAGGATAACCATCGGATGCACGACTACCTGGGGCAGGCGGCGCACCGAAAGCCAGGCCTTTACCTCGCGGGCGACCCGGATACAGGCCCAGGTCGGGCTATCGTCCAGGCGGCGGCGCGGCTCGGTGGCCGGTATGGCCGCCTTGAACTGTTGCGAGAGCGGCTTGGGGTCGGGCGCGGCGACCCGGCCTCGCAAGTAGCGGTACCAGGTGTCACCTTCGATGGCGAAATCGCCTTTCGATAGCTCAATCTGGATAACCACCGCGCCGGGCGGCCCCAGGAGAACCCCGTCAATTTCGCCAACCGACTTGACTCCGGGCAGGAGCAAATTCCGTAAATAGATAAACTCATTGCCGAGGTTAGCTTCCAGAATATCGCTTATTTTGTCCTGTAGCTCGGTGTTCTGGCGATAAGTCACGACAGCCTGGCTGCAGATGATACCCGCCACCAGCAAAACCCCCGCAATCAGGATAACAAACCAGAAGATCAGGCTATCAATCGGGATAAGGCCGATGGACAGCATAAGCAAAAGGACCAGCCCCGCTCCAATGAGCAGGATGGTTAGAATTAAATCACGCTGGTAAGTTTTATGTTTGGTTGAAACAGGTTGGGAACGGACGACTCGCACTTTCCTACTCTTTATTCTCGTTTAGCACTTCGTAAATCTGCGTTCCATCGGCCATGATTGCGCTGAGTTTTAGCTGTAGGCCCGCACCGCGGGCAGTGTGTGTCCGGTAAAGGTCATCCAACCCGGCGTAACGCTGTGGCCCCAGCACGAACCAACGAGGCTGAAAACGTCTGGCTGCTGCCAGATTTGCCAATAACCCATCACTGGCCTGGGCTATGGCGGGTCGCCCGGTAGCATACTGAAAACTCAAAGGTTCGCCAATCATTATAACATCTTTTGGCGCGGCATTTTGGTCCAGCCAGCTTTCAAGCCGGAGCGCGGCCTGGTAATCGGTATCCCAGTCGGGGGCCGCGTAATTTATGGCGTAGTAAAGGGTCACACCCAGGGCTACCAGGGCCATTATAGAGGCTGCTCGCGGCAAAGCCCGGCCTCGCCATAGCCATTCCAGACCCGCCAGGGCAATCCCGGCCTGAAAGGGAATCAGACCCCCGGCGGAATGAAAAATGGTGCCGTGGCTGCCTATTTCGGTGAAGGCCAGGGCCATAACCAAGTATAGCATAACGCTATAGATTAAAAATGGCTGGAAAGTCGCCCTTTTCCTGACCGGCCACAGCCCGATTACAAAGAGCGGCCCCAGCAAAAACAGACCCTGAAAGACCAGCAGGAAGGCGTTAGCGCCCAGACCCCTCAGTTTGCTGGCAAGAAGGTTGCCCCAACCCCAACCCAGGTAATAGTTTAAATCAAGCGGGGCGTTGTAACTGAAAAAATCGCTGTAGCCGCGCAAGAACAAACTCTTGGAGGTGTTGGCGGGGAGAATTGCTCCAAGTTCAAACAGGTTGCGAACTAACCACGGACTCACCACCAGTAAAGCGAGGGCCAAGCCGCTTATAAACATTCGCCCGCGCGGCCGCTTTTCGCCGGTTTCGGGACTGGCAGCGTGGCGGCGAACCGGCCAGGGCCGGCCAATGAAACATATAACAAAGGTAAAGGTTAGCAAAATACCGTCGCTGCGGCTGAGATAAGCCAGGCCGCACAGTAAACCCACGACCGGCAGCCAGCGGTCGTTACGGTAAAGCCCCAGGTAGATGAAAGCCAGCGTTAAAAGGCTTATCAGGGCGAACGGCGCGAAATTATCGGGGGCGTTCCAGAACAGAAAATAGCGGCCTGCAAAAAGCATTACGACCGCCATTAGCCAGCTATAGCGGCGCTGCTCCGGTCCGAACAGCAATTTTCCCAGCCAGTAGGCCAGCGGCGGTAGGGCGGCACTGCAAAGAATGAAAGGCAGCGAAGCAGCCCAGAAGGTCGCGCCAAAAACCGCGAAAAATGGAATTATTAACAAAGTCGCCAAAGGTGTCCAGTAACTGAAGGCCGGGTGCGCCAGGTTCCCGGCCACTGAGACAGCCTGGGCCGCAGGATCGAAAAGGCCGCCAACCTGGTAATTCCAGACTGTTGTTTCAGTCAGACCCAGACCGGCGTGCCAGTTCGCGGCAATCTGGTAATAATAGTAAGCATCTACGAAACCGGGCTGGCGGACTACTAGCATCCCCAGCAGGCGCACAATTAAGGCTGTCCCGAATAGAACCGGGTAAGGTCGGGCCAGGACAAAGGCCGGGAGCGAACGGCGGGCGATAGGGCTATCGGAAGAATGTGGCGGTTTTATTTTTAGCATTGGGCCGGTTTAACAATTTTACGGTTTACGGTTATCCCAAGCATAACCTGAATTTCAGAAAAAAGAAAGTTTTTAAAGTTAAAAATTATAAAAAACCTAAAGGATATAAAGAAAATGTAATCAACGTAATGAATCTTGTAACAAAGATTTATTTAGTTGTTATATATAAAAGTACCGTGAAAACAAAGAAAGACCCCACGCGTGTGGGGCCTTTCCTCTCTGTGCAAACTCTCTAAATTTTAGCTCAGACCTTTGGTGACCTGGCTGAAAACAGAGCCGATCTGGGGGCCAAGCAGGATCAGGATGGCGATGACGACGACAGCGACTAGGAACAGGATTAAGGCGTACTCTACGAGGCCCTGGCCCTCTTCTTCTTCGTTACCTTTATTGAACAGCTTCTTAAAATCCAACATTGACTTTCTACCTCCACATAAATGCGCACTTAATTTTATCTTAATTTCAAGTTAGTAAACTGGCCTTGACAATGGTGCTACTCGCCCTGGAGGTGAAAACTACTACTGTAAAAAGCTGAGGTGGATAAATGAATTCCCAATAAATATAAATCCTCAACCCGTTACTTGTATTAATCTACTCCCCGTCCGGCGCTGGTGTAAGCTAATGCGAAACTCGTTTACTTCGGCTATTATAGAAATTTTTTAAGTTCCCTTCAATAGCCCATAAGTCACCTTATTTACATAAGAGTACCAGTACACCAGTACTAGAAATTCTTATGTAGCCAGGATCTTATACCAATGGGATAAGCGCCATAACTCGTGTCCCTCGTCCCAGCGTACTGTCAATACTCAACTGGCCGCCGAGCATTTCGATACGCTGGCCCATGCTGGCGATACCCAGCGAACGCTGCTGCATTTCCAGCGAAAGTTTGTTGATGTCGAAACCGACTCCATCGTCCTCCACGGTAACGGTCGCAGCGCTGTCACCCATATCAAGGACGACCTGGACATGGGCAGCGTTCGCGTGGACCGCTACATTTATCAGGGCTTCCTGGATAATGCGGAATATAGCAGTTTCTACGTGACCGGGCAAGCGGCGCTCACGCCCGGAAGGCAGGAAATTCACTTCAATTTTGTTTTTCTCGACGTAATCTTTGATATAACGGCGCAGAGTCGGCAACAGGCCGAGGTCGTCCAGAATCATAGGGCGCAGGTCGAAGATAAAGCGGCGGGTTTCCTGCAAAATCTCGTTGACCATTGATTTAAGCCCGGTAATTTCGGATTTAGCCCGGTTCACGTCAGCGTCCATCCAGCGTTCGCAAATTTCGGCTCGCAGCACCAGGTTACTCATAGCCTGGGCCGGACCATCGTGAAGCTGGCGGGAAACCCGCAACCGCTCATTTTCCTGGGCCTGGATAACCTTGCTGACCATAGATTGGGCGTCATTTGCGCCCAACCCGGCCACGCGGCCTCCGCTATGGCCGGCTTCGTATTTAGGCCGCTGGGCCAGGGTCCGGGCCAGTTGCAGGTTTTGTTGCTGGCGTTCCTTGAGAAGCTGCTGTTTGGTCTGCAAGCTTTCCAACTGCTGGCGCATCAAAATAAGGCGCATGCGCTGCTCGGTCATCAGGTTATAAAGATTGCGCATATCGTTCTTTTCGTAACCGTCCAGGTTGGCCTCCATAGACTTAACCTGACCGGTCAGGCTGGCGTCGCGCTGGCCCAGCTTATCCACTTCAACCTGGTTCTGGCGAATAATCATTTCGATTTCGCGCAGTTCGCCGCCCAGGCGTTCCGCTTCTTGTTGGGCCTTGAATTGAATCTCATCCAGTTGAGCGTTATTAGCCTCCTCGTCAGGCGGCATCGCTGTGTAGGTCATAACTACCTCTTAAATCGTTGAACGTTCAAAGTTTAATGTTGAACGTGCATGAGTATTTGTATAGCTCTAAAATAAATTCTAACACGCAAAATTTAATTTGCCTGGTTTTCTCACCTAAAATTTAATCCGAATTAATCATTATTGCAACCGGCCGCCTTTAAGTTTATCAAAAACAGCCGGTTACACGACTTTTCCCATTTAAACGTTGTTTCGTTTAACGTTTTAGGGAAGATAACCCCTGGCCCGCGCCAGGTCTGTCCCCAGCAGCCCAAGCAGCACCTCATAAGGCGTCCCGAAATTCTCGGGGTGCAGTTCGAAGCGGTTGCGCTGGAAATACTGGACGTAATACGGTCCTTCCTGGAAAGCTTCGCTGATAGGATAGCCGAAGATGGCTAAGCCCCCGTGGGACTGCCAGTAAGCCAGGAATTGGTTCCTCAGGCTGTGGCCGGTCTCCTTGAAGTAAATGGCCGTGGTCGTCGGCGGTATCGGGTCAATCGGTGGGAAGTCGAGGCGGCCCTTAGTTGATTCGCTGCCCAGCAGGCCCAGCAAAACTTTATAGGGCGGCAGTTTTTCGGGATGGTACTCGAAACGGTTGCGCTGGAATATTGGACGGTGTAAGTCCGGCCATCGGTCGGGGATACCTCGGTAAATTCCTCCGAGAGCGGGTAGCCGAAGATAGCGAGGCCGCCGTTCTGGAGCCAGTATTCCTTGAAGCCGTTCGAGATATTATGCCCGGTTTCGTTGAAGTAGAGCGAACCCGGTATCGGGCTGGCCGGACCAAAGGCCGTTAACCCCGAACCCGCTCCCGGCCCGTTGCCCGGACAAACCGAACCACTGTCGCAAAAAAGCTGGTTGTTGGTTATATCAAACCGGATATGAAATTCCTCGCCAATAGCCCCGGTCAGGGTTATTTT
>CADDZM010000102.1 GCA_902812345.1 Chloroflexota bacterium
GTTTATAAGAGAGCCAGGGCTGGAAGCGGGCATAACGGGTGAACCGCCGCGCGCCCACCGTGAAAAATCCTGGCTGGCACGGCGCAGCCTGGCCCTGGCCCGGGCGGGAGTTGGGGGGGAGCCTTTGTCAGCTTGCATAGCCGTGCCTCTCTTACGCTCTAAAATGATAAATTGAAGGCCCGGACCCGCTTTGCCCGGACTACCTTTCTAAAAAGGTGGCGCTTTTTATGTGCCGGGCTTTGAGAAGCCCCCACCGACCGGCTCCATAATTTTCACCGCTTTATCCGAAAGGGTCAGCGAGCCGGGAAAGAAAGATAACACCCACTTGTGGTTATAGACGATTTGGACCCCGGCATAATCCGGCGACCGGAAGACCGAGGGGTCGCCAAAACTCTGGGGAGTTTCCTTTTGATAGTTGTAATAACCGGCTGAAGCCGGGTCCACATTAACGTTATTGCCGGTAAAGTCGAGCGAGTACCGCAAAGCCGGATACCAGGGCGCGTAATTATAACGCCAGCACTGGATGGCCGATGAAGAGGTACTGCTGGTTTGCAGATAAAGTACATCGTTCTGGTTAGAGCCGCTCCCGCCTATTTTGGCACAGGTAACGCCACCGCCATAGCGAGGTTTGCTATAAATGGCCGAGGCGTTACCTGAGTTCGCGTCATAAGTGCCAAGAGGGAAAGCCCGGCTGATGCCCTGGGTAGCTTTAACGCCGTTTTGGTTTGAGGCATCGCCACAGAAAGCGACCCCACTATAGGTATTGCCCGCCGGAGTAGCCGCGGCCGGTTTGGCCGGTTCGCTGGAGCCATAAAAAGCGGCGCATTCGGTGACAGACATCACGTTCGGGTTGAAGAATTTCTCAGCCACTCCGCTGCTGTTAGTTTGAACCGTGTAGGAAAAGACTTCCTGGAAGGGAAGAAGGCTCAGGGTAGGACTATAGACCACCCCGTACTGCCCGCCAATGCCGTAATAACCGATGCTGGTGGCAACCTTTCGACCACTGTTGGGGTCTGTCGTCACAGTAGGGCCGTCCGAAACATCGGCCCGGTAGGTCATCAACAGAAGGACATTGGCGCGTTCTTGCTGCAAAGCGGTATTGACGTTCTGGGTTAAAAGCAGGTCGCCATCCGCGCCGACGCGGGCGTTAACATCGTTACCGGTCCCGGTGGAACTAACCGAAGGGTCGGCGTTACCCCGGCTGGAGACCGCCCGGACGCCTTCACGGACCGCGCCCGTAACGGTCATATGGCTGCGAATAAGCAAACCTAGCTCGACCAGAACCACAAAAAGTATTACCAGGAACGGCAAAGTCAGGGCAAACTCGACCAGAGCCTGACCCTCGGAGCCGCGCCGGACGGGTTTTTTGCCGTAAGGCCCGCCGGATAGGGATTGTGCAGAGGCGGAAGTAGCCACCGGGCCAAACAGAGCGCGCTTCAGGCTGGCGCGGTCCGGCAAATAAAAAGCGGCCCAGGCCGCGAAGCCGTTTGCTCTATGAGTTTGGAGTTTATCCCGGCCGCCAGGAGGTATCATTTCCATCTTACTTATGCCGCTTTTCCAACATTCGGGTAACTTAAAGTTAAAAACCTGGAAGTTGAGGTTATTGTAGCAGGAAAGGCCTTATTACGGCAAATAGTTAATTTAACCCGAATTAGTTTACCGCCGAAATAATAGCTGCCGCCACTCTGTATAGCCCGGTCGGGGTTCCGCTAATTAAAGACACGTCCGAAACTCACCCGGTAAAGCTGATTACCTGATTTTATCATAACACCCGCCTTATCCTTTTCAATAGGAGTAAATTCCTAATTTCTACTTAATGGTGGCATAGATTCTGATTGTTAGTAATAATGGGGAAGTATCAAGGATGATAAACCAGAAAAAGGAGTTTATGATGGCTGATAAAGATAGACCGAAAATGTCAACTTGCCCAATTTGTGGGTATACGGACACTGCCGATGACGCAGACGCTCTCCAATCGGCAATCGAGGAACATATCCGGATGACTCACAACCTGGACCCGGCGACGCTGGGCGGCACCGGCAGCGACGTTAAACCTGTAACCAATGCTGTCGCGAACCAGGTCAGTGGTAATAATAATAACACAACCGACGCGGTGCTCCCGATTATCCCGATGGCCGCTAATAGCGGTGGTACAGGTACTGCACCGACTGCCCCGAACGCAGTTTACGCTGCGGGTATCGTGGCTAACGACGATACCCTGAATACGCGGGACTCGCAAAAGCGGGATGAGCACAGGAACGACCAGACGGATAACTTCTCGTAAAACTCGTAAAAGCAGCGATTTTTAACCAATTGGCTTGAGAATCGTGATAATTAAAAGGCTTCCCCCTTTTGATGGGGAAGCCTTTTTGCTGCCCCTGAACTATTCCGAGAGCAAACTATTCCGCGAGGGCGTAAGCAATTGCTTCTTCTAATGACAACTGATAAATCTAAGCCAGAGTAAATCATAAGTTTAGCGCTCCTTAATCGCCCGCCTCTGCTGGCCGGTTGACAAACCGCGCCCGCTACCCGGTAATACCCGACCGCGCCACGCCCTGCACGATGTAACGCTGCAAAACTAGAAATACAACCAATAGCGGGAAGATGCCTACCGCCGCGCCCATAAAAAGGGCCGGGAGATTTATCGTCTGGGCGGTCAGGAAGGTCGAAAGCACAATCTGGACGGTCCAGGTCGAGGAGTCGTGCCCGATAACCAGCGGCCATAAAAAGGAGTTCCAGCTATTGATAAAAGTCAGTACCCCCAGCGAAATCAAAATTGTCCGCGAATTCGGCAGCAGCAGCCGCCAGTAGATACCCCAGTAATTCAGGCCATCTACCCGGCCCGCTTCTTCCAGTTCGCGCGGGAAGTTAAGGTAAAACTGCCGGAAAAGAAAGACCGCGAAGACATTGAACAGGTCCGGTACGATGATACCCTGAAGGGTATTAACCATTCCCAGGTAAGAAACGATAACATACTTTGGCACGAAAGTAACCGCGCCCGGTATCATTAAGGTCACCAGGAAGATATAAAAGACAATGTTACGATACTTGTAAGGTATCCGGGCGATACCATACCCGGCCATGGACGCAAAGAGCATTTGGCCGAAGACCTGGGTCACGGCAATCAAGAGTGAGTTTCGCAAGCCGACTGCCATCGAGGCCAGCGGGTCGTTGAAAAGCTTATCCAGGTTTTCAAAATGGAGTCCTTTGGGCAGCCAGATCCAGTCAGGAGCGGTAATCTCAGCCTGGGTCATCAGGCCGTTACGGACAATAAGATAAAACGGTATCAGGAAAAGGATGCTTATGAAGATCAGGACTGCGTACAGGACAGCCTGGCCCAGGTAGCGGCGCCATGAGGTTCCTTTTGCCACGACATAGCCGGTGGCCCTGGTCTGACCTTTAGAAGAAGCTATTGACATTTTAGGTTGCTCTCCCCCTTTCTGAGATGCCCTTTCCAGGGTAGTTCACCCTGGAATTACTGGTTTTCCGACCTGCCAAAACCCAATAGCTTGCCCTGGACGAGCGTAATAACGATAATTATGCTCACCAGGATAAAACCACCGGCCGCCCCGGCCCCATAGTTTTGATTGGTGAAGGCGATGTTGTAGAGGTAGACCAGGGGTGGGCGGGCCAGCAAAGCCAGGCCGCTTTTAGCGCCGAGAATGTTGTAGAACTCGTCAAAAGCCTGGAAGGCCGCGATAAGGTTTAAGAGCAAAACAGCAATAGTGGTATTGCGAAGCAGGGGGAAGGTTATCCGCCTGAAGGTAGCCCAACCGGGCCGGGCGCCGTCCACATAGGCGGCCTCGTAAAGTTCTTTAGGAATATCCTGCAAACCGGCCAGGTAAAGAATCATATAAAAGCCGACCTGCAACCAGAGACGCACCGTTACCAGCACCACCCAGTAATAAGGCGGATTAGCCGTGCCGATCCAGATAATCGGGTCCAGGCCGAAGAAATAGATAAGGTTGTTGGCAAAGCCGTAAGGCAAGCCGTTAAACAGGGTAATGCGCCAGACGAGCGAGGCTACCACATATGAACAGGCCGTGGGCAGAAAGAAAACCGAGCGAAAGAACGCCCTGGCGTAACGTACGGTATTAACCATTACAGCCAGCCACAGCGAAAAGAAGACGGTAATCGGGACGATAAACAGGGCGAAAATGAGAATGGTGACAATGGAGTTGCGAAACTGGTCGTCCCCGATAATAGAGGCGTAGTTATCCACCCCGACAAATTTTGTGGGGGTGATGGTGTTGCGAGCGTCAAAAAAGCTGAGAATTAAACCCCAGATAATAGGGACATAAGCAAAAATTATCAGACCAAGCATCATCGGTCCGACAAAACCCCAGAAAGCCAGGGTGGTCTGCAACTGCCTTTTACGCCTTCCTTTTGCGTTAAGGTCCGCGTCCGAAGTTATTTTGGGGGAAGCCGGAACAATCTTGGATGAAGCCATATACTTGAGTCCTCACTGACGGTATAAGCAGGCTTTCCAGGAGGATGTTTCAGGCAAAAACCTGCGACAAAACCCCTCCTGGAAAGCCTGGACTAAAATCATGCAGGTCCGGTAAAGCAGGCGAGCAGTTAGCAAGGAGGAATCGCCGCTATTTTTTCAGGACTTTGTCCAACTCGGCTTGAACTTTAGTCGTCGCGGCCGCCAGTTCAGCCTTGGGGTCGGCGTTCTTTTGCACCACGTTGGTAAAGGCATCGGTGAGAGCGGTACCCATCGCGGCGTTCCAGATGGTTAAATCGCCGTAACCGTACTTATTGGTCAGGTCCACTACCGTGGCGGCGTTCCCACTCTTGAGGGCGGCCGCGCCGTTGGCGGTGCTGATACGCGGCGGAATATGGAAGCCGTAAGAAAGCGACCAGTCCTGCTGCTTATCGGCGCTCTTGAGCCAGAGCCAGTTGACGTAATCTTTAGCCGCCTGGACGTTTTTGCTCTTGGGGTTGACAAACTCGGCCCAACCACCGCTATAAATCACCGGCTTGCCGCTGGGGCCAGCGGCCGGGAAGGGGAAGACCCCAAAGTCGTCGGCGAAGGTCTTGGTAATCGTGGGCATAGCCCACAGGCCGTTCCAGGTCATGGCTGCCAGGTTCTGGTCAAAAGCGGAGGGATCCCACCAGTCGGTCGGCGCACCTACCAGTAACGTATTGGAGGAAGCCAGCGTTTTGCCTTGAGCCCAGGCCGCCGCTACCGCATCGGTGTTAAAAGCCGGTTTGTTGTTATCGTCAAGGAATTTAGCCCCGGCGGCGTAAACCAGGTTTCCGGCCATAAGACCAATCCCGCCATCATTGCCCATGTAAAGCCCTTTTACCTTACCGCTGTTAAGAGCCTTGGAGGCGTTGATAAGCTCATCCATGGTGGTCGGCGGTTTGAGGCCGGCTTTGTCGAGCAGGCTCTTGCGGTAGTAGAACAATTGGGGGTCGTTAATCATCTGGACGCCATAGATTTTGCCATCTACCGTATTACGCGCCAGGGCGACCTTGTCGAAGTCCTTCTTGATGTCATCGGTGAAAAGGTCATCCAGAGGCGCGACCTGTCCCGCCTGAACCATCGAGTTAGTAAGATGGCCCTCATAAATATCTGGACCTTCGGGGGTCAGGAGGGCGGCATTTAGCTTGCTGTCGTAGTCGCCGGGAATCCATTCCACCTTGATTGTGACGTTAGGGTTGGCCTTGGTGTAGTCGGCGGCGTATTTAAGGGCAGCCTGCTGGGTACCGTCTTCACCGTACTGGTGGTACCAGTGGCTGAGGGTAATCGGTCCGCCGGACGAAGCAGCGGCAGCGGCGGTAGTAGCAGTCCCCCCGGCAGCGGCGGTAGTGGCGGTAGTGCCGGAAGCGGCGGTAGTTGAACTGGCCGGGGCCACGGTATTGTCGCCGCAGGCCGCCAGCAGGGCGCTTCCTCCGACTACCAGAGCAGCCGAACGAACGAACCGCCTGCGGGTAACGCCTCTGGCTCTTGATCCTTTATTTCCATAAGCATCACTGCTCATTGTAATCCTCCTTTAGGCTAACATAGCTTTTCGATAGGGCAACCATTGCCAGGGAAAGGAAAGTGCTTTACTTAATCTTTTAAACCTTGCAAGCTCTTTAAATTGAGGTTTAAGTCACCAGGACTGTAAATCTTGAGGAAAATTTCACAAATTATGACTGAATTTCCAAAAATGCTCAAGGTTAAACTGTTTAAAGGTATAAACAACCTGTAGGAAAGCTGGAAATGTCAGTTCCGTATTTAGGATGTGAGAGTAATCGGAATTTGTGTAACTATTGAAACTATAACCTGTGAAAGCACTTTTATGATTCCGATTATATTTTAGCTTTTTAGTATTGTCAATAGGTTACAAAAAATTAATATTCTAACCTTGAACCCCTTGACTTTCCCGCTAAACTGCCATTTAATAGGGGGTAAAGTGCTTTACTATTTAGCTTCAAAAATAAAAACTGCTTATTCAAACTCAAAAAACAAAGACCTGGCAATCCCAGCTTTATGGGAAGGTTTTACCGATGACAGAAACACCTAAAGTAACCATTTATGATGTCGCGGCGAGGGCCGGTGTCTCGATAAGCACCGTTTCAAAAGTGCTTTCCAGCAGCACCAGGGTTAACAAAGTTACCCGCGAGAAAGTTTTAACAGCTATAAAACAGCTTAACTATGTACCGAGCCTGGCTGCCCGGGGTATCGCCAGCGGGCGTACCTCAATTATTGGCCTGGTCTCGCCTTATACACCCTTGCAGTTACTCCACGACCCGCATCTTCAGGCGAACATATGCGGTATTGAAGAAATTTTGAATGAACACGATTACGCCTTACTGATTGCTACGGCGAACCGGGAGCACGAATCGGCTCCTTCCTACGAAAGATTGCTGCGTTCGAATTACATTGATGGGGCCGTTGTCATGGAGACCCAGGAGAGTAAGTCGCCGGACTTGCACCGTCAGCTATCCCAACAGCGCTACCCCTGGGTAATCCTGGGATACCCGGTCGGGATGGTTCCCTCTTATTGTGTCCACGCGGATGATTTGCAGGGCGCCCAGAGCATGACCGAGTATTTAATTTCACTGGGCCATCGCCGGATAGGGGTAATCGAGGTTAAAGATAGCGCTTACGCCTCCGAGGAACGAGTGCGGGGATATCGCCAGATGTTAGCCCAAAAGGGGTTGCCCTTTGATAAGAGCCTGGTAGTAGATGGCAGGGATTGGAGCACTGAGGGAGCTTATAAGGCCGTTCCAAAGCTTCTCGAACGGCCTGACCGGCCAACGGCAATTTTTGCCGTTAATGATTGCATGGCTTTTGGCGTGCTTCAATATGCGCGCGAACACGGCTTACTGGTGCCGGAAGACCTTACGGTAGTGGGGTTTGATGATATACCCGCCGCTGCCACCAGTTTTCCGCCTTTAACGACAATTCGCCAGCCTTCTATTCAAATGGGGCATGAAGCTATTAAGTTACTTTTCAAATTACTTGAAGGGGGTACTAACTCGAGCCGGGTAGTTGTTAGCACAGAAGTAGTCGTGCGCGCTTCCAGCGGCCCACCTCCTGAAAAGGTTTGACGGGCTTCGCGGCTACCGGCAATTTTGTTTTTAAGCGGGCTTGATAAATTGATTATAGCAAATAAACCCCGGTAGACTTCAAGATACCTGCTATAATTCCATTAGATTGCATAGATTCCCGGCAAAGTATAGAGCAAGGCAAAGCAGGAGAAATTAATGACACAATACCGCAAAGTTGGGGTAGTGCTGGCCGGTCCTAAAAAAATCGGCTTTTTGGATGAGAGCCGAGAAGACCAGACGCTGCAACCGCACGAGGTACGGGTCAGGACGCTCTATTCGGGTATCAGCGCCGGGACCGAACTCACCCAGTATCGCGGCTCTAATCCCTACCTGACCAAACGCTGGGACCCTTCCCGGCGCCTTTTCCTCAAGACCGAAGACGAACAGGGTACCCAGACTTACCCGGTGCGTAACTGGGGTTACGAAGAAGTCGGCCAGATTGAAGAACGCGGTTCCGCCGCCCTGGATTTAGCAGAGGGCGCGCTGGTCTACGGCAAATGGGGCCATCACTCGCGGGTAACTTTGAGCGCCGATTACGTCCGCGAAAGGCTCTTGCCGGAAGGGCTGGACCCTTTAATGGGTATTTTCTCGCAAATCGGGGCGATTGCGCTCAACGGTATCCTGGATAGCAGTATCCGGCTGGGCGAAACGGTGGCGGTCTTTGGCCTGGGCATCGTGGGGAACCTGGTCGGACAGCTTGCCAGGTTGTCCGGGGCCAGGGTTATCGGGGTAGATTTGCTACCCCAGCGGCTGGATAAGGCCCGCGAAGTTGGTTTTGACCTTGTAATAAACGGCCAGACCGGGTCCGGGTCGGCGGCCGAACAAATCAAAGACCTGACCGGCGGGCGGGGAGCGGATGTTTGTATCGAAGCTACCGGGGCTATCCCGGCCCTGAACGAAGCCATCCGGGCTGTGGCTTATTCGTCAAAAGTAGTGGCGCTGGGTTTCTACCAGGGTGGGGCGCAGGGTCTTATTTTAGGAGATGAATTTCACCATAACCGGGTCAACCTGGTCTGCTCCCAGATTAGCGGAGTAAGCCCCGATTTGCAGCACCGCTGGAACCAGAACCGGCTGGTTATCACGTTTATGGATTTGCTGGCAGGGGGCCGGGTGCAACTGCAGCCGCTGCTTACCCATGTCAGGCCAGCCTGGGAAGCCCAGGCTTTGTACGATTTAATTGATAGCCAGCCGGATAGTGTCCTCCAGGCCGTTCTCGACTTTCGCCAGCCGCCTCCGGCCGGACTTCCCATAGAACCTTTGGCGTAAACAAGGTAGAATATGGCCGCTTTTAGCGAAAGCCGGTCTATCCAGGCCGGCTCTTTTGAAATAACCCTGGAAAAAGAAGCGGATAGTTTCGCTTTTTCCTTCTGGCCGGTCCAACAGGCTGATGGCTTAATTATGGTCCACCTTAAAATAGCCAGCCCGGAACTGGCGGCGCCGGGACTTTACCGGCTAAGCTGGCGGGTGCCGCTGGTGGATATCCACGGTTTCTGGCGGCCCGGCAACGACCGCAGCCGGACCCTCCCGGCGGATTGGAGCGAAGGCTTTGTTTCGCAGTCCACTACGCACGCCCCGGTGGGCTGCCTTTTTAATCTCAACGGCCAAAACCGGCATACCTGGGGTTTTTCGGACGCGCTCAACCCGGTAGAGATAGTGGCCGGGGTCCACGAAGAAACGGCCACCTTCCTTTTCAGCCTGACCCTTTTCAAAGTTAGCGCCCCTTTCAAAGAATATGAAGCAACCCTACGCCTGGATAGCGACGACCGGCCTTATTTCGACAGTTTGAAGCAGGTAGCGGATTGGTGGGCCGCTCAACCCGGCTATAGCCCGGCCCTGGCGCCGGAAGCGGCTCGCCAGCCGATGTACTCGACCTGGTACAGCTTTCACCAGCATTTAGTAGCGGCGGAAGTCGAGGAACAATGCCGCCTCTCCCAGCCCCTCGGTTGCAGGGCCGTAATCGTGGATGACGGCTGGCAAACCGCCAACAACGACCGGGGCTATGCCTACTGCGGCGATTGGGAAGTGTGGACCGGGAAAATCCCCGATATGCGGCAGCACGTGGCAAATGTCCATAACCTCGGCATGAAGTTTATCCTGTGGTATGCCCTGCCTTTCGTGGGCGAACACAGCCGGGCCTTTGAACGGTTTAAGGGCAAATTTCTTAATTATGTCGAAAATCTTTCAACCTGGGTATTAGACCCGCGCTATCCAGACGTGCGCGAGTACCTGATTAACATTTGCGAAACGGCCATGCGCGAATGGGGTGTGGACGGCTTCAAAATTGATTTTGTCCAGCATTTCAAGCAGCCGCCCGGCGAAGACCTGGTTTCCAATCGGGCCGCTAATTGCGATCAGGTAGCTAACGCCAGCGCCCGCGATTACACCTCGGTGCCGGAAGGGGTGGACCGGCTTTTATCCGACCTGTTGCAGCGGTTGCGCCTGCTTAACCCGGCCAGCCTGGTGGAGTTTCGCCAGCCCTATATCGGGCCTTTGATGCGTAAGTACGGCAATATGTTCCGGGCGGGGGACTGCCCAAACGATAGCCTGAGCAACCGGGTACGGACCCTGGACGTGCGCTTGCTGGCAGGCCATTCGGCTACCCATGCCGATATGCTGATGTGGCACCCGTCCGACCCGGTCGAAAGCGCGGCCCTCCAGCTTATCAACGTGCTTTTTGCGGTCCCGCAAATTTCGGTGCGCCTGGACCGCCTGCCGCCCGACCACCGCGAAATGCTAAAATTCTGGCTGGATTTCTGGACGAAGCATAAAGGTTTATTGCTAGAAGGCGAATTAAGACCCTGGCGCCCCGAATTGTGGTTTACGGTAGTAGAAGCATTAAACGAGCGCGAACAACTTATTGCAGTATATGGCCGGGTAGTAGCCCGGCCGGGCGGCCCTTTGCGCGAAAAAATAACGGTAATTAACGGTACCCTGGAAGAAGGGGTGACGCTTAAATTTGGGTGGAAGTTGGGGCACTGTGGGGTAGAAATTAAAGATTGCAAGGGAAAGCTGGTCAGTTATCATGAAAGAAACTTCCCGGTAGGACCGGCCAATATTGCCGTCCCCCCGGCCGGGCTGGCAACTATTACCGTAAACCGGACAAACTCATAGGCGAGGTGTTTTTAGCATAAGAGAAAATTTACCCTGTATGGTTAAATAAGTATTCAGTTTAATAACAGGCTTTAATGATTATAAGGTAATATTTCACCGGGCTAACACCAGGTATGGGTAAAGACGCAACAATTGTAATCCTGACCGCCGCGAATAAACCCGGCATCTTGGGCTATATCCGGGTATAACGGGCTATATTGGCAGAACTGGGCTTTGGGGTGACAAATCTCTCCGGGCGCGTAACCCGTGGGTAGGGTGTTTGGGGGCGGGAGTTCGACCACCTGGCCTTGCTGGTGGAAGTACCGGAAGACGGACTTTACCTGGTGGGCGTTGGTTTTGGGGATAGTTTCCGGCAACCTTTACGCTGGAAGGAAACCGGGCCGCAACCTGACTTCGGCAGCGAATATCGCCTGGAAGAAACGGCGGAAGGACGGGTTCTGGCGCAGCGCTTGCCGGGGGAGCAGTGGGCCGGCCAGCAGTTAATTATTACCCGGCAGGGTGAGCGAAGCGAATATATACTGCCTGACCGGGCCACTTACTTTGAGAAGCTTGAACAACATTTCGGAGTGATAATATCACCCGAATTGCGGCAAGTCCTGGAAAAGAAAGTCGGGCCGCAACAGGGCTAAAGTTATTAATTTAAGCTAACTTAAACTTGCCAGTAAAAGCAAATTCTGGTAAGATATTTATAACATTCGGGTATCGTCTAATGGTAGGACAGCAGACTTTGAATCTGTCAGTTGGGGTTCGAATCCCTGTACCCGAGCTTTGCCAGAATATTTTGGAGGAGGCTTTTATGGCCTCCTTTTTATTGCCTCTTTCAGCCCTACCAAAATAAGTCAACGAATTATTAATTCTACCAAATTTACGAATTACCTCCGGCTACTTTAAAACTTCTGAACTCAATCCTCCCGGGTTAAGTCTCTTTATAATAGAAATTCTGCTTTTGTTGGTGTATGATGCAAGAAAGTCCTTTCACGCCAGCGAAAAATTTCAAAGCGAAACCGTAATATAAAAGTGAAGTAAGCAAAAGCAATAAGAAAGGGTAAAAAGGAAGAGCAAAGATGCGAACCCAAGTAGCCATTGTCGGCGCCGGGCCTGCCGGACTAATGCTGGCGCACCTGCTACATCTCCAGGGCATCGAGTCGTTTATCCTGGAAACACGCAGCCGAGCCTCCATCGAGTCGACCGTCCGGGCGGGTGTCATCGAACAAAGCACCGTTGACCTGATGGCCGCAACCGGGGTAGCCGGGCGGCTCTTGAAAGAGGGCTGCCCGCATCACGGCATCTATTTGCGGTTCGACGGCAAAAATCACTTTATTGACGTTTTCGAACTGATGGGCGGCAAAACCGTGATGTTCTACCCGCAGCATGAAATTATTAAAGACCTGGTAGCGGCCTGCCTGGCGGTGGGAGGCGATATTCGTTTCGAAGCGCAAAATGTCCGGGTATCGGACTTCGACACCGACCATCCAAAAGTGCAATTCCAGCACGAAGGCCAGGAGATAACGCTGGATTGCGATTTTATCGCCGGGTGTGACGGTTCGCAGGGGATCTGCCGCAACACGATTCCGGCCAGCGCCTACACTATTTACGACAAAATTTACCCGTTTAGCTGGTTCGGCATTTTGGCTGAAGCGCCTTCCGCCGGAAAACTCATTTACTCCTATCACGAAAAAGGATTTGCCCTGGTCAGTTCTCGCACGCCGAATTTACAGCGCATGTATTTCCAGGTTGACCCGAATGACAGCGTCGCCAACTGGCCGGACGAGCGTATCTGGGCCGAATTTTATGCCCGGTTGGAAGGTGAAGACGGCTGGACCTTCGAAAGCGGCAAGATTATCAAAAAAGATATTATCGGGATGCGCAGCTACGTTATCGAACCGATGCAGTACGGCCGGATGTTCCTGGCCGGGGACGCCGCCCATATTATCCCGCCGACCGGGGCCAAAGGGCTAAACCTGGCGATTGCCGATGTTAAGCACCTGGCGGACGGTTTGCAGCATTTTTACGCTACCGGAAACACGGCTGAACTGGAAACCTATTCCTCGAAATGCCTGCGGCGCATCTGGCGGGCCGAGCATTTTTCGTGGTGGATGACTTCGATGCTTCACCGCTTCCCGGACGACAACAAGTTCCAGCAAAAGCTCCAGCTTTCGCAGTTGCGCTATACCGCCAGTTCGCACGCGGCGGCCTACTCGCTGGCGGAAAATTATGCCGGTTTCGAGGGTTAAAAGGTTAAAAGAAAGGTAACTATTCAGCCACCCGGCTTTAAGTTGTGGGAAGGAATAGTTACAAAGAAAGAATGAATTATGACTGTAAAATCAGGCTGGCAGGGCCGTTGCTTTGAGGATTTCGAGGTGGGCGATATTTATGTCCACCCCCTGGGCCGGACCGTTATCGAGGCTGATAACGTCTGGACGACCATGCTCACGCTCAACACTAACCCGATTCACTTCGACTACCACTACGCCGCCCAGACCGAGTTCGGCAAACCGCTGGTGGACAGCACCTTCACCCTGGCCCTGGTTACAGGCATGAGCGTGGTGGATGTCAGCCAGAACGCCATGGCGAACCTGGGCTGGGACGAGGTGAGGCTGCCTGCCCCGGTCTTTCACGGGGACACCATTTACGCCAAATCGGAAGTCCTCGAAACACGCGGCTCGAAATCGCGCCCGAACGTTGGCATTATCCGCATCAAGACGACCGGGTTCAACCAGGACGGCACCACGGTTATAGAGTTCAAACGCACGATAATGGTTTACCGCCGGGGCTGTATCCCGGCCACCGCCCGCGACATGGCAATGCAAGCCGCTAACCGGAAATCAGGCGAGGCAAAAGAAAGGGACCAAAATGGAATTTAACCTGACCGAGGAGCAGCAGCATATCCGGGCGGCAGTACGCGAATTATGCCGCAAATTTACGGGCGAATACTGGCGCAAGCTCGACCGCGACCGCGCCTACCCTGAAGAATTCGTCCAGACACTGACCGGGGCCGGGTGGCTGGCCGCGCTTATCCCTGAAGAATACGGGGGCGCTGGCCTGGGTATCACCGAGGCCAGTATTATTCTGGAAGAAATAAATTATTCGGGCGGCAACTCGGCGGCCTGTCACGCCCAGATGTATATCATGGGCAGCTTGCTAAGGTATGGGAACGCCGAGCAGAAAAGTTTTTACCTGCCAAAGATTGCGCGGGGTGAACTGCGCTTGCAGGCTTTTGGCGTGACCGAGCCGGACGCGGGGTCCGACACCACGAAAATCAAGACGGCGGCAGTCCGCCAGGGCGATTCTTACGTCATAAACGGCCAGAAGGTCTGGACCAGCCGTTTCCAGCACTCGGACTTAATGCTGCTGCTGGCCCGCACCACGCCGCTTGAACAGGTAGAGGAACGGACCGGCGGCCTGAGCCTGTTCCTGGTGGATTTGCACGCGGCGGGCGACAGCATCGAGGCCCGGCCAATCGAGGCGATGGTTAATCACGAGACCAACCAGGTTTTTATTAATGACCTGCGCGTCCCGGCCAGCGCCCTGATTGGCGAGGAAGGCAAGGGGTTTCGCTATATCCTGGATAGCTGGAACGCCGAACGTATCCTGATTGCGTCCGAGTGCATCGGGGATGGCCGCTGGTTCGTGGAACGGGCCAGCCGTTACGCCAGCGACCGGGTGGTCTTTGGCAAGCCCATCGGGACCAACCAGGGGGTCCAGTTCCCCATTGCCCAGGCCCATGCTCATATCGAAGCGGCTGACCTGATGCGTTACAAGGCGGCCTGGCTATTCGACAGCCATCAAAAGTGCGGGGCCGAGGCGAACCTTGCCAAGTTGCTGGCCTCGCAGGCCAGTTGGGAAGCCGCCAACGCCTGCCTGACCACGCACGGCGGCTATGGGCTAGCGGTTGAGTATGATATTGAGCGCAAATTCCGAGAAACGCGCCTTTACACGGTCGCCCCGGTCAATAATAATCTGGTGCTGGCTTATATCGGGCAGCACGTCTTGCATATGCCTAAATCTTACTGATTAAGGAGCAGCCGATGGCAGAATCGCTTTACGATAAAGGAATGCGGGTAAGGAAAGAGGTTTTAGGGGAAAAGCACGTGGAACAGGCCACCGCCCGCGTCACCGATTTTGATGCCGATTTCCAGCGATTTATCACCGAGACCGCCTGGGGGTCGCTGTGGGCGCGGCCTGACCTGGACCGCCGCACCCGCAGCCTGGTGACAATCGCTATTCTGGCCGCCCTGGGCCGGGAAGAACTGGCCTTGCACCTGCGGGCCAGCCAGAACACCGGCGTGGACCAGCACGAAATCGCCGAGGTGCTTAAACATGTGGCGGTGTACGCGGGCGTTCCGGCGGCTAACTCGGCCTTTGCCACGGCTAAAAAAGAATTCGCCCAACTGGAAGCCAAATCTCAGGGAACTTATTCGGAAGGGACCGGCCCGGCCGCAACAAGCGCCGTCAGGACAGACGCGCCGGGCAAGGAGGAATAAACGCCTATGGATATTGCAACTAATTTTGAGGCTATCGTGCGCGGTGACAAAGAAATTTTCCCGCCTTACCTGTACGAGGCTTACCAGTCCACCCGCCTGCGCGCACCTCGCCAACCGCTCGTTGAGATTCCGCTTACTATCTCAGAACTGACCGGGCCTGGGCCGTATATCAGCCGGGTAGCGCCGGAGGACGCTGACCTGACCCGCAATTCCGGCACGGGCGGCGAAGCCATCGGCCAGCGCATCATCGTGACCGGGCGAGTGCTGGACGAAAACGGCCGCCCTATCCCGAATACCCTGCTGGAAGTGTGGCAGGCCAACGCCAGCGGCCGCTATTTCCACGAACGCGACCAGTGGCCCGGCCCGCTCGACCCAAACTTTATCGGCATGGGCCGCTGCCTGACCAACGAGCAGGGCGAATACCGCTTCCTGACCGTCCGGCCCGGCGCGTATCCCTGGAAGAACCATACTAATGCCTGGCGACCGGCCCACATCCATTTTTCGGTCTTTGGCCCCAATATGCTGTCGCGGTTGGTGACGCAGATGTATTTCACCGACGACCCGCTCCACAATCTCGACCCGATTATGAGTTCGGTCCCGGCGGGAAAAGCCCGAGAACACCTGATTGCCGCTTACGACCACAACGTGACCGAGGAAGAATGGGCGCTCGGCTACCGCTGGGACATTGTGCTGGGCGGCGCAGGAGCTACGCCTTTTGAAAATGAAGCAGCGAAAACCAAAGAAGCGAAAGAAGTGAAGAGCCGCTAATGTCGAAACTTCCTTTGACCAGCTCATCAACGGTCGGGCCTTTCTTCTCCATCGGCCTGCTAACTAAAGACATGATGCGCCCGGCCCTGGCCGGGCCGGAGACCGAGGGCGAACCTATACGGATAGAAGGGCGGGTGCTTGTCGGGGCCGGGGAGCCGGTAGTTGACGCTTTACTGGAAATCTGGCAGGCCAACGCCAGCGGCTGTTACAACCATCCCGCCGGACAAACTACCGGCACGCTCGACCCAAATTTTAGCGGGTTTGGACGCACCGGCACCGCCAAAGACGGCTCGTTCTGGTTCGAGACCATCAAGCCCGGCCCGGTCCCGTTCGAGGGCGAAACCCTGCAAGCGCCCCATATTAACCTGACGATTTTCTCGCGCGGCCTGCTCAACCACCTGGCGACCCGCCTTTATTTCGAGGACGAAGCCGCTACCGCCTCCGACCCGGTGCTGCAAAAGGTTCCGGCAGAGCGGCGCTCGACCCTGCTGGCTCGCCAGGATACAGGCGCAACCGGTAGTGGCGGTAAGACGGTCTATCGCTTTAACATCATCATGCAGGGCGAGGGCGAAACGGCTTTCTTTAATCTTTAGGAGCAAAAACCGGGATGTCGGACCAGATTGAACTTTATTTCAGCACCCCTGAGATGTCGGCGGCTTTCGCGGCCCCGGCTCATGGCCAGGCGATGCTTGATTTTGAAGCCGCCCTGGCCCGCGCCGAAGCCGGACTGGGCCTTATTCCCCAATCCGCCGCCAGTGAAATAACCGCAAAATGTAAGGTCGAGCTTTTCGACGTGGCGGCGCTCTACCGGGAAGCGGCCCTGGCCGGAACCCCGGCGATTCGCCTGGTGCGAATGTTAACTGCCCTGGTGGAAGGCGAGGCTAAAAGATATGTCCACTGGGGCGCGACCAGCCAGGACGCCATTGATACAGCCCTGATGTTGCAGGCCCGGACGGGCCTGGACCTCTTGCTGGCCGGGCTGCTTGAAATTGCGGACAATTGCGCGCAACTGGCCGAGCAGCGCCGCCATACCCTGATGGTAGGCCGGACCCTCTTGCAACAGGCGCTGCCCCTCACTTTTGGCCTTAAAGCGGCCCGCTGGCTGTCTTCGGTGACGCGCCAGGTCGAGGCTTTGCGGGAACAGCGGGGGAAAACGCTGGCCGTGCAACTGGGCGGAGCGACCGGGACACTGGCTTCCTTAAGCGACAAAGGGCCGGAAATAATCGAAAAAGTGGCGGCGGAATTAAAACTGCCCGCGCCGGAGTTACCCTGGCACACCGAGCGCGACCGGATAGGCCGCCTGGCCGGGAGCCTGGGGATAGTGGCCGGGACGATGGCGAAAATCGGCGGCGACCTGGCGTTACTCGCGCAGACCGAAGTCGGTGAAGCCAGCGAAGGGGTCGCGCCCGGCAAAGGCGGTTCGTCGGCTATGCCGCAAAAGCGGAACCCGGTGGATACCACGGCGGCACTGGCGGCGGCGCGGCTGGCAATTGGGGTCGTGCCGGTCCTCCTGGGCGCGATGAGCCAGGAACACGAGCGGGCCGTTGGCGGGTGGCAGGCCGAGTGGGCGGCTATCCCCGAACTTTTCCGCTATACGGCCCGGGCCGTTGAAGGCATCCGGGCGGCGCTCGGCAATCTTGAGGTTGACAGCGAAAAAATGAGCGAGAACCTGGGTTTGACTAACGGCCTCGTCATGGCTGAGTCGCTGACTATGGCTCTCGCCCGGCAGGTCGGGCGGGCCGAGGCATATAAAATTGTCCAGGCCGCCGTAAAAAAAGTAACCTCAGAAGGAAAAGACTTGCGACAGGCTGTCCTCGACGTCCCGCAGGCGCGAGAGCATTTAACCAATGCCGAAATTGACCGCGCCCTCGACCCCGAAGGGTATCTCGGCAGCACAAACGTCTTTATTGACCGGGCACTGACAGCTTACCGCCGCCTCAAATCAACTCCAGGCCAATAGTTAAAATTTATTGGGCATAGGATAAATCGCCAAATATTTCTTCCGCAAGACTCCTGGCGCGGACGATTTGTTCGATATGGCCGGTGTCGTGGGAGCCGATTTGAAAAGCCTCTTTTTCGATTTCTGTCAAAAAACTTTAAAAAAACCGGAACAAACCAATTTTCTGCTTACCCTGGTTTATATAATAAATTTAATACTGGCGGCTCATTTCAATATCCAATTTAACCTGAAAAGATAGATGCTGAATTTCTACCTTCAGCTAACCAAAAACCACCCTGGTGGGGCGGCCTTTGTCATTCTTTAAATCGGTTGTAACCTTAG
>CADDZM010000103.1 GCA_902812345.1 Chloroflexota bacterium
CGCCATCACCGTCACCATCGCCATCGCGGCGGGGGCCGCTGCGGAAACCACCGGGGCGGGCCGGGCGGTCGCCGGTTACACCTGTATTTGTATTTGTATTTGCATTCGCAGCAGGAGCGGCCGCTTCGGGAGCGGGGCTGTTAGTCGTCGTATCTTGATTTTCAGTAGTCACCTGAATTTGTCTCCTTCGGCTTTCAACAATCGTGAATCTTGATTGTAGGGAAGTCTATGTAAAAAGCCTGTCTATAAATTATTAACTTCCCTCTGGCCCAAGCCAGAAGAGAAAAACCAACCGCTGGTCTTTCCCTAAAAGCTATTGGCCGAAGATTTGAACAGTCTGGGTAAAGTAAGCTTAGAACCGCGGCTTAGAACGGAATATCCTCTAAATCGGTCTCGCCACCGCCGAACTCGTTGCCACGGGAGCGATTGCCACCGGAAGCACGATTACCGCCTGAATTGGCATAGTTGTTTCCACCACTGCCCCCACCGGCGTTATCCCAGGCGTCCCCGATATCATTGCCGCTGCCCTGGCTCTGCCCTTTCGAATCGAGCATGGTCATGTCGGTAGCAATAACCTCGGTGGAGTATTTCTTCACCCCATCTTTGTCCTGGTATTCGCGGGTCTGCAAGCGGCCTTCAATGAAGACGTGGCTGCCTTTGTGCAGGTAGGTGGAACAGGTTTCGGCCAGTTTCTCCCAGGCTACGACCCGGAACCACTCGGTCTGTTCTTTCCAGTTGTCACCATCTTTGATATTGCGGCTGGAAGCCACCGAGAAGGTAGCGACGGAGCGGCCATTGGGCGTAACTCGCAATTCAACGTCTTTGCCTAATCGCCCGGTAAGCATTACTTTGTTCAAATCTCTAGCCATTGCTTCTATCTCCTAAAATAAACGTTTCGGCCAAAAATTAGCACGGCTAATGGTAAAGTCTAATCTTTCTCCTGGCTGACCAGCAGATGACGCAGAACCTCTTCGTTTAGCCGCAGGCTTCTTTCCAGTTCCCCGGTTTGCCCTGGGTCCAGTTTCAGGTTAGCGACGACATAGTAGCCGTCGGTGTATTTGCCAATCGGGTAGGCCAGGCGGCGTTTGCCCCAGGGACTGGTCTGATTGATTTCGCCCAGTTCGCCACCCAGGCGGGTAATCAGGCTGTTAATCCGGTCTACACTGGCTCCAAAGTTCTCATCGCCGATTTCGGGCGAGAGAATATACATCATCTCGTAATCGCGCACGGTATCTATTAAAATCCTTTCTCACAGTCTTTTCCACGGGTTTGCCCCGACACCTTGAACCTGCCTGGCAGGTAGCCAGAGTCTGTGTGAGCCAGTCTCTCTTATGACCAGGTGTGGCGCGGAAAAGAAAGAAATAGTTTACATTAAATCGCTAGGGTCGGACAGGTTGTCCTCAACCGAGGAAGAATTATACCAAAATTTAGCCTCACACGCAAACTGGCCAGCCGGGAATTTCCTGCCAATAAATTAACTATAAATTAGCATTTTCTCCAAGACCTTCAATCTGTTTGCTTCTTTTCTCTGATGGGTTTGGATGGAAAGGCGAAGAAAATCGCCATGAGGATACTTAAAACCAGGCTGACCGGGAAATTTACCAGGGCTACCAGCAAAACAACGCTATAACCCGGCACACCGTACACATACTGGCTGGACAACGCTTCTACCGCCACCTGGTCCGCCTGGGGATTCAGCAACCGGCCTTTGTGGGTAGCATAAGCCCAAATCAGGTTATAAAACAAAGCTATATAAATAAAAACTCCGTTGTAAACGATGGCAGCAACCTGTGCGTCTGGTTTTGCAGGTATTCTCCAACCAGTTCGATTGTAAACGGCAAAACGGTTAAGCCCAGCAAGAGGCCACCGTTTAGAAGCAAAAGCATGGTATCTATCCGCCAGATATGGGTGAACATGCGGTGGTGGTTTATCCACATAATAAGAATGAGGGTAAAGCTTGTTACTTTAAATTTCCGGGCCGTTCTCGAACCAGCCGGGCTGCACCGGGTTCTTACCGCCGTTTGAAACAGCCCAGGACAAGACTTCGATTATCTGGCGGCCTGAATCGGTGAGCCGGTAACGGCCCCGACTGGGTTGAAAGATAAGGTTAGCGCTATACAATTCGTTAAGTTGTTGAAAGAGGTTACCGCCGCTCACCCCGCTCGCCTCCGCCAGCAACCCGGTTGTACATTCTTCCTGTGCCAGCAAAACAAACAGCATTTTGAGCCGGGGCAGGTTGCTCAAGGCGGCTCCTATTTTTGCTAACCGGGGTATTGTTTCTTCACTTAAAAGTCCCCGGACCGGCTGAGGTCCACTGGTATTTACATTCTGGGGGCCGGCGGTGGCGATAAAAATAAAGCGTTCGTTGCGTAAGGCTGCCATACCCCGAAGGGTGATGAGGGCTTGCCGGAAAGCTGCTTCGGCCACTGCCGCGTCGAAAAACTGGCCCGGTTGTCCGGGGTCGGGTTGATTCTTCTGAGCAAAACTAGCGCCTTGACCATTAACCGCTTGTTGTAACACTTCCTTAACCATACCAAGTTCGTTCTCAAGATGTCCCAACCTGGCCTTGACCTCATCCAGTTCCCGTTCGTACATTTCTTCCTCCCGTTAATACAGTAACTACAGTAATAATAGGATACTAGCATGAAAAGCCGAAGGAGTCAAGGGGGTTGGCGGCATATTTCAAAATCAGGCCAAATATATTTATTTGCCTGAAAAAAGAAAGGGTTTGACAGAAACTGGAGCGGATTTTTAAGCGGCCATCTGGTGGATGAGGCGGAGAGTGGCCGCGCAATCGCCAAGGGCGCTGTGGTCGCCACCCTGGAGGCGTTGCGCCTTATAGCTTCCGTTGGCGTTCCTTTGCCCGGCAAAGATAGCGTATTTTTGCATGGCGCAAAAATAGCTTGAGATGTTAAAGGGTCTTAAACGGTGAATTTCACAGCTTTGCCTTAACATTCGCAGGTCAAACGAAGCATTATAAATAATCAGGGTTTTGCCGCTCAGGGCGTGGTTAAGCTGATAGTAGAGTTGCGGGAAGGTTGGCACATGCGCCACCATGCGGTCAGTAATGTGGTGGACCTGGGTGGTTTGCCAGGGAATAGGCCGGAGCGGTTTTATCAGACTGTCGAAGACCACTTCGCCCTTCCCCGAAAGCATCCCGACCTGGATTATTTCAGCGCCACGGTCAAAGCCGGTGGTTTCGGTGTCGAGGATGACAAGATTATCCCGGTAGAGCAGTTCTCGCGCCCAATCGCGGACGACCAGGCGGTCCAGGGTTGGATTTGGCATTTTAAAGAATCTCCCGCCGTAAGAGAAAGCGCAGGTTCGCGCCCGGTTTGCCTTTTGAGTTTAGCTGGAAGTGACCCTGAGAAATCCGGTGATTTGAATTTATCTTAGCCCGAGAAGGCGGGCATGTCAAGGCTATTTTCATTATTTTACCATTTTTTTAACCCTCGAAAAATATAATCAGAGTAAGGCGAATCAGAATAAATTCGCCGGGTGTTTTAAGATTTTGGGGGTAAAGAAACAAATGAAAACTTCAAAATTACTGGTAAGGCTGGTTATTTCAATTGGTGTGCTGGCGTTTGTAGCTGCCGGCCTGGGGGTATTCTGGCAGGGGACCGCCTCACCTTACGGCTTTACCACTTTAAGGGGAGAAAGTGTTTCTATCCAGGGTAGCGGCCTGTATCAGTTTGATTCAGTGTCTAACGCCTCCCAGGCAATTGCCCAGGATTTTGTCACCTTTTTCCTGGGGATACCGCTATTATTTGTCTCCCTGTGGCTCTACACCAGGCATCTTCTGCGCGGTCAACTTCTCCTGTGCGGAACCCTGGCTTATTTTCTCTACACCTACACTTCCTATGCTATGCTGGTTTCCTTTAACGGCCTGTTCTTACTTTACGTGGCCTTATTTTCTTTAAGCCTGGTTGCTTTTATCATCTCCCTGACTGCCATTGAATTGGATAGCCTACCCGGGCATTTCTCAACTAAGCTGCCGCGCAAATCAATAGCCGCATTTTTATTTGTGCTGGCATCCTTTTTATTATTAGCCTGGTTGGGGCGAATTGTACCTGCTCTTTTTAGCGGCAAGCCTCCGGTTGGTTTGGAAAACTCTACCACCCTGGTAATACAGGTGCTGGACCTGGGAATACTTGTGCCTTTAAGTTACTGCGCCGGGGTATTGCTCCTCAAGGAGCAAGCCTGGGGCTATTTACTTTCAGCCGTTGTGCTGATTAAAGGTTTTACGCTTGGTACGGCAATAAGCGCCATGGTCTTAGGCCAACTTCTGGCCGGGGTTGAAGTATCCCCGGTGGAAGCGCTTATTTTTCCGGTAATAACCTCAATTGGAATCGCTTTAAGCATCGTACTTTTGAAAAACGTCCTGGAGCAAGAAACAACTTATAAAGCGGAGCTAATTTTACAAAAATAATGGTTGGACCTGAATCGCAGCGAAGGGGCAGCTTTTCAGGTCTGCTTACCCATCAGCCCTAATTAAACGGGCAATTCAAAAGAAAAAGTGCTGCCCGGTCCTTCCTGGCTCTCGACCCAGATGCGGCCGTGATGGGCTTCGATCAGGCGCCGGGCAATAGCGAGGCCCAACCCGGCGCCGCCGTGTTCACGGCCCCGGCTGCGTTCGCCCCGGTAGAACGGCTCGAAAATTTTTTCCCGGTCGGCAGCCGAAATTCCTTCCCCGTTATCTTGTACTCTCACGAGGACTTTATCGCCCTTTAGGCTGGCCTGCAAATGAATCGAACCGCCCGCCGGAGTATAGCGAATAGCGTTACCCACCAGGTTATTCAAGACACGCTGAATCTGGTGTGAATCAAAAGTGATTTCAGGCAACTCACCCTCGATTTCTCCCGCTAAAAGCTGGTTTTTTTGGTGGGCCTGACTTTGTAGGCTTTCGAGCGTGTCGGAAATAAGGTCGGCCAGGGTGCCGCGCTCGAGGTTAAGCTTGACCGACCCCGCTTCCAGCCTTGAAAGCTCGAACAGATTGTCAATCAGCGTCGTCATGTACTCAACTTCACCGCGCATCCGTTCGAGGAAAATCGCGGCCTGATGTTCGTCCGCCACTCCGTCGCTGACCGCCTCGGTCATCAGGCGCAGGGAAGCCAGGGGCGTGCGCAAGTCGTGAGATATAGCCGCGACTAACTCTTTACGAGAGCGTTCCATTTCCTGCTGGACCGCGAAAGAATGCTCAAGTTGCCCGGCCATCTGGTTAAAAGTATTCGCCAGCCGAGCCAGTTCCGCCGAGCCGCTCGGCTTCACTCGCACCGTGAAGTTACCTTCGGCCAGTTCATTAGCCCGGCCAATCATTTCAGCTACCGACTGCACCAGTTGCTTTGAAAGAAAAAGAGCGAAAAATACTACAATGGCCCCCGAGAAAATAAGCAAGATGGAAATAAGCGTGAGGTCGTGCGGGCTGAGAAACATCAGGTTGCTCGTGACCAGGATATTAATGAAGGTGATAGCCGCCCCGGTCAGATAGGCAATGACAAGTTGCACCCGCAAACCCACCAGGCGCTGGCTAAAGACCAACCAGGCCAGCACCAGGGCCGCCGAAATCCCGCCGCTAACCAGCAAATAGATAAATAGCGCCGCCAGGTCTTTAGAGGGCGCTTGCATCCAGAGGTCAGCCAGCACCACCGTTACCAGGGCTGCGACCACCACCGCGACCAGGGTCAGGCCGCCCATTTTTAAGAGGGGAAATTGGGCTTTACGGCTGCTGTTAATCATGGTTTTAAGGCTCAAACTTGTACCCGACACCCCAGACCGTCTTGATATGGCGGGGCCGCATAGGGTCGGCCTCCACTTTCTCGCGCAACCGCCGGATATGCACCGTTACCGTGCTCATCTCGCCGAAGAAAGAATAATCCCAGACCCTGTCGAGCAACTGCTCCCGGCTAAAGACCTGGCCCTGGTTATTCGCCAGGAACCAGAGCAAGTCAAACTCTTTGGCAGTTAGCTCAACCGGCTTGCCGTTCATCTCGACTTTACGGGCGGTCCGGTTGATATATAGACCGTCCAGGCTGATAGCCTCGTCCTTATGAATAATTTTCCCGGCGGCTTTCTGGCTTTCCCGGTTACGGCGCAGGGCCACTTTCACCCGCGCCACCAGTTCCCTCGGGCTAAACGGCTTTGTAACGTAGTCATCCGCGCCGCTCGCGAACCCGGCCAGTTTGTCGTCTTCCTGGCTTTTTGCGGTAAGCAGGATAACCGGTAAAGCGGCGGTTTGCTGCCGGATGTGTTTAAGGACGCTCAAGCCTTCGACTTTTGGCAGCATCAGGTCCAGTATTACCAGGTCAGGCTGGCTCTCGCTATAGAGTTTTAGGGCGGCCTGACCGTCGGAGGCGCGTACGACCTGGAAGCCTTCCCGCAGCAAATACAATTCAAGCACATCCAGGATATTGCTCTCATCGTCTACGACTAAAATTTTAGCTGTCTCGGTCATAACATTATTATCAGGTATCACTTCTTCCAAAGCAACCATTTTTCGCGCCCCGTAAAATAAAAATTCCCCAAAAGACCTTGAACCAGGCGGCCCGGTTTTATTTTAGCCTTTAAGAGTTAAAAGGGAGTTACAAAGCTTACGAAAGTATGAACGAAGGCCTTAAACGTTTAACGTTTTACGTATTTCCTTAATTTGCAGGCGCAGCCCAATCACAAGCAGGACGAGTCCGCCCAGGGCTACCCACACGCCCCAGCCCAGGCTGCCCTCCGGGTTTAGCTGGGCCGGGCCGCGCCCGCTCTGGTCAACCAGGGTCCAGGCTGCCAGGGGTAAGCCAATAACCAGTAAAAGAAAGCCGCCAATCCATTTTAGCAGGGCCGAGAGCGGCGGCCTGCCGAGCCGGTAATAAAGCTCGACATAGCAGTAACAGGTTATCGCCGAAAAAATTATAACCAGGTTAAGACCCCACAAAGAAAGCAGCATTCCCCAGACCGGCTGCCAGGCCCAATCCCTGGTCTTGCCAATCGGGCCGTATACCCACGGTCCGGCAAACCCGGCAAGCAACAAAACCAGCCCCACCGTCTTCAAGATTAGCGGGAGTGAGGTGGAATTTAATTTTTCTTTTGGGGCAGGAAAAGCCTGCGGATTTTCTTCCTGGTTTATACTCATTTTTCTAAATTCTAGGATTTTAATTTTAAGTTATCAGGTTAAACCGGCTCTTTCAAAAGCCTTTGGAGGGCAGCTTTCCAGACCGGGTCGGTGGGCGCAACGGTCAGATCGGGCGGGATAGGATTGAACTCAACCTGCAAGCCGCGCCGGGCCAGTTCTTCGGCGAGAGGGCGGGTCGCGGCCAGCAAGCGGCGGCTTTCGGCCAGACCGCGCCTTTCGGCCTGAAGCAGCCCGGAGATAGCTTTCGCGTCTTCGGCCTGGCGGTCGTTGCGAGCCAGGGAAACCGGCTTTGGGGCCGCGCTGTTTGGGTAATCGCCGGGCGAAACCATGCTCCGAGAGCGGGTCACGAAATTAGGCAAGGCGGTCAGCCAGCAGCATTTGGCCGGGTGTTGCAGTGACCAGGCCGGGAAATCCAGGCAAATCACCAGGTCTACGGTGCGACCGTTACTTTCTTTAAGGTCAATGAGCCGCCAGGCGAAAGCGGCTTTTGAAATATCACGCGGGGCGAAACTGCGCTGCGGCATCCGGACCGTTTCGGCGGTGCGCCCCCCCGCCCGCAAAGCCTCTACTAATGCCTGGGCCAGGGCTGTCCGGTGATGGGCCTCGTCAATAATGTCCGTGGTTCCGGCTTCTTCTTCGGCCTCAACGTCCGGTTCGACCGGGCGTTTTTCCAGGCGGTCGTATGTCACCTGGGTCAGGGCTACCAGGACTGTTTCAATTTTTGGTAAAGAATTTCCGGTGCTCATCCTATAAAATATTCCTGAGAGTTAAACCCTGACAAGGCTCTTAAAAGCAAATTACGGCCAGGCGAATAATAGCATAGCACAAAACCAACTCCCATAAAAGGAAAACCCCGCCGGAGCGGGGTTAAAATCATTTGGAATTGGCTAAGAAGTAGGCATTCTATCAAGGAAGGTCGAGAGAACCCAGCCATCCTGCCCTTTGTAGGAAACCGGCCACCACTCGCCGCCATCAATGGTCTTGCGGTCGGCACTTGTAATTGTCACCAGTTGGCCGGAGGCAATCCTGGTGAGAATCTGGCTGTTGGTGCCCGGGTCTTTACGCAAATTCACGCCGTCCGTCCCATTCACTTTAGCCTGGGTTGGCCCTGCCTTTACCGTCGGCGTCGGCGGAGCGGCGGTAGAAGTCGGCACCAGGTTCGAGATAGTTGGAGTCGCCGTGCCCACCGGCTTGCCGCTCGATACCGTTGGGGCGGTGGTCGCGTCGGCAGTTGTAATCAGGGTAACCCCCGATTGGGTAGAGCCCGGGCTGTTGGTCGTAATGGCGCTTTGAGTCGGGCTGGTATCGGTCGGGGTTGGATTACCTTTCTTCGGGCCAAGCAAATTTAAAATCAGGAAAAGGCCCACCGCCAGGATAATAACCCAGGGCAAAACCCGCAATAAATTTATCCGGGAGATTGGACCATCAATTTTATCATAATAAGGGATATTTTCGACCAGCCAGCGGCGGGTCTGACTTGGTTTGCGGACCAATCCGGGAGTAGCGTCGGCTTTCTCGCGCCGGGTGATAACCGGGATGCCGCTGGGCGGCGTATTCTGCGATATCACGGCGCGTGGCCGTAAAATGCCGTCCGTTGGCTGTTTGCCCCGGCTCATCCCGCCACTGTCAGCCTGACCGCTATCGGCGGAAGGATTGCCGGTGATGCCGGTAGGCGCGCCATAACCGGTAAACTCGGCCATCTCGCTCGATGGCACCGGTTCCCAGTAAATCCTGGCCCGGAAAACCTGTTCGCAGTCAATCGTTGCCGCGTCTACCAGGTGGTTAGCTCGCCGGTCATAAAGCCGGGGATTGCGGCACCAGCCTTTGCGCCAGAGCGGTGCAGGCTCGAAATAGCGGCAATTGCCGCATTTGCGGTTACGCGGTAAAGATTTTGTTTCTTGCTTTATCTCCATCAAATTTCTATTTCCTAAAAATTACCGCCAGGGAAAACCTGGGTCTTCAGCTTTCAGCCACGCCAACATACGAACTTTCATTTATGCGAAACGCCCGGTTAAAAAAGTTATGGATATAACCAAAGGATGAAAATAGTCCGTAAGCGTGGTCAAGGTTTGCTAATACCTTTATATAATCCTGGTTGCCTCGGTAAATAAGCATAATGTGAAGCAACCAAAGTAGGCTGTGCTAAACCGGAGTTTAACTCAAACCCTGTATTAAGTCAAGCCTTACCCTGGCAAAAGGGTGGTGGAAAGCTCATTACTATAAGCTAAATGTTGTTTATTCTATCTGTTCGCCAGGGCTACCTTGAACTAATATTACCCGTATTCAAGGCTAACTGTTAATTTCTGTCCGGTCATTTATGGTCACAACCCTGGACCTTTGAGGTTATTCGACCGGGAGTTAACTTAATATTAGCACAATTTTTACCTATTAACAATTATATTCGTGCAATTTATTACAGTTTAGCGAGTTAGGGACCGCCGCTTTTCTTCGATTATCTCATCGGCTTTACGGATACGTTCGCGGGCTTCATCATAATGGCGCATTGCCAGGTTGACGTACAGGGCATCCACCACGCTAAGATGGGCAATCCGCCCCGCCATGGCCTGGCTGCGGAAGGAAGTTTCACGGGCCGCCGTCACCAGTTTGATGTCGGCGTGCCGGATAATTTCGGCCCGGTTATTGCCGGTCAGGCAGATGGTGCTAGCGCCGGCCTCTTTGGCTTTACGCAGGGCAAAGATTACTTCCTCGGTCTTACCGGAGTGGCTGATGGCAAAGGCGACCTGGCCCGGCCCCAGTTGCGCTGAAACTATCGCCTGCATATACGGGTCGTTTACAAGGTTTACAGGCAGTCCCAGCCCCAGGAAGCGGTAGTAGGCGTCAAGGGCAGTTGAGGCTGAGCTTCCTACACCGTAAAGCTCGATGCGGCTGGCCCTATCAAGGGCTTCGACCGCTTTTTCCATTTCCGCGTCTTCCAGTACTTCCAGCGAATCGGCGATGGCCTGGATGTCGCTTTGAAAGACTTTGCGAGTAATGGACGTTATATCGTCGTCCCGCGAGAGGTCTTCTTTTTTAAGGTGGACCGTTCCGCGCATCTCGGCGGCCAGGGCCAGTTTGAACTCTTTGTAGCCCTCATACCCGAGGCGGCGGCAAAAACGGACGATGGTAGCCCGGCTGGCCTCGGCGGATTCGGACAACTCTTGCACCGAGAACCCGACAACATGGTTGGTGTGCGCCAGGATGTACTCGGCGATTTTTCGCTCGGCCGGAAAGAGATTGTTGTGCAATATGGCCGACTCGATGCGAGCCAGACAACTGGTCAGGCGAATCCCGCCGTTAATGGCTTTAATGCCGCGCAAGTTTACCGCCGACTCTTCACTTTTAGGGATACTTCGTAAGCCTGGCATTTTTCGGACAACCTTCTAAGCGGTTTATAGTTTTACTACAAGCTGGTTTTCACCATACAGGACGTTCGCTTTGAACCTGAAAACCTGCCAAATGCGGAAAATTAAACTTATTGTAATTGTTTCAAGCGAAAGTCCTGCTCATTGAAAGACAGGGCCGGTGGTAAAACAAAATTAGTGGGCCATATGCCGCCAAAATCGCCATTCGGTGAGCTTTAGCATTGGCAAGGTCCGTGACAAGTGGCCCATTAGGTGGGTATTGTGAAGTTTAACAAAAATCGCCAGTTTCTTCAATAAGCCCATTAATAAGCTGGGCCAGTTGGTCCGGGGCCGAATAATTAATGGCGTGGCCCGCTTTTGGGATAACCGCCCACCTTCCTTCTGGCAGCAAGGCTGTTATTTGCTTGACCCAGCGGGGCGGCGCAATCGGGTCGTGCTGGCCGCGTACCACCAGGACCGGGCATTTTATCAGCTTCACCCAGTCTTCCAGGGCATCGGACAGGGCATAAGCTGCGGTCGCGATAACTCGCGGCGGGCCGCAAATAAGATAATCCTGGAAAATAATCCACATCAGGCCCGGCGGTTCCCGGAAGAAGTCCAGGGCTAGTCTGAACGCCTGGCTTATCCAGTCCCGGCCCTGGTTGTCCACGGTGGGACCGCCAAAAGTCAGGCTTTGCACCCGGCGCGGGTAATGTACGGCGAAATGGGCCATCGTCTGGCAGCCAAGCGAGTTAGCGTAGAAATGAGCCTGATTCAGCCCCTGGGTATCCATCCAACCGGCAATCGTAGATGCCCATTCCTCGAGGTTTAGGGGCGGCCACGGCTTCTGGCTCTTGCCGTTACCGGGCAGGTCGGGAATATAAACCCGGTATTGCGCCGCCAAAACTTTGCCGGTGGGCTTTAAATACCGGCCTGAAACGCCCAGCCCGTGGACCAGGATAACGGCCGGTTTCGCCAGGTCGCGAGGGTCGAGGGCGCTTTCGCTCAAAAGGGCGTGAACAAGGAATTTGCCAACCCTGGACCAGCGGTGTTTCAAAATTTTACCCAAAATTTTTATTAAAGATTGTGAAAGAGGTTGAGGGTTGGCTTATCAAGGCCGGTAGGCCCGGTACTGGTCCACCAGCGATTTTACTGTGTTTATATACACGACAGGTTGGTTGTGGTCCTCGGCGGGGGCGTAGACCGGGATAATCTGCTCCAGGGAATAAAGCTGGAACTTAGCGGCGTAAACGTCTTTGAGCAAAATGGCCCAGTCAATCAGGCCTTCGGTCCAGTTGTTGTAAATCTTAAAGCCGCCGCCGCCGCCGCTATAGTCGCAAGGCCAGCCAGGGGTGCAGCGAATATTGCCAAAAGATTTGTGTCCGACCGCCGCGCCCGCTCTACCCATCGAAGATTCGTGATTAAAGAAAGCCAGGGCCACCGCCGGGTCGCACGAAAGTTTAAGGCAATTCTCGTACATCGAGGCCGCTTCAGGATAGGCCGGGCTGTTATTTACCTGGAGAAAATGGGCGAAGGTCGCCAGGCTGATACTCGGCGGGCCAATCGGGTTGTACTGCCCAAGCCCCGGCCTGACCGTAACAACAACAACCGCGGCGGCGGCAGTTTTGGTCGGTTGTAACTCAACTGCCTCAGGGGCAAGAATTTCGTTTGAAGCCAGCATCCGGGCGTATTCGTTTGAAATGAGTTGGGCTTTATCCCAGTCAGAGGTAATCGGAGCCGCGGTTATAGCCGGGGCTGCGGCTGGTAGAGGCTGCTGGGTCTTTACCGGGTTGGGTTTAACGGTCGCTGGGCGAGTATTAACCGGGGCCGAGACCGTGCTTGTGGCCGGTTGGGTGGAGGTAGCCGGGATGATTACGGAGTCACCAACCTGGCTCTGGTAAAAACTGGCATAATTCCAGGCGCCAGGAGTTGGCAGGGTGGAACGGGCCGAAGTAGCCGTGCTACCCCACCAGAAAAAGAGTACTGTCAGGCTGGTTAACGCCAGGCAGGCCAGCGAAAACAACAACCATGATTTAAAGGATGATTTACCCAAAACTATTTCAAAGAACTTTTAAAGGTTTCTAAAAAGGTTAACAAAGTTATCTTAACATAAAAGTTCGCCGGATAAAACAGGTAAAAAGGGCTATCTGCTATAACATTCCGGTTTTCAGTAACTTTTATCAGGAAACAGTTTCAATGGCCTCGTCCGCGGCTAAATTACTTTCGGTCAGGGGAATGCGAATCATCACGCGAGTGCCTTTGCCGGGCCGGGATTCTATCGAAACTTTCCCGCCCACCAGGGCGGCCCTTTCCCGCATATTGGTCATACCGAGGCTGCCGCGTTTGTCATAAGTTTGCTCAATAAAGGAGGTATCAAAGCCTTTGCCGTCGTCCTGGGCCACCGCGTGAATAAACCCGTCCTTGTAATCGAGTTGCAGCCAGATATTTTTAGCGTGGGCGTGCTTACGGGCGTTATTAACCGCTTCTTGCAAAATCGTGAAGATGGTGGTCTCAACGCTCGGGTTGAGCCGGATGTCTTCCTCGCCCAGCCGTGAGAAGTAGACCGCCGGGTCATTCGGGTTCGTCGGAAAGCGCCCGGCGTACTGTTCGAGGGCGGCTTCCAACCCCTGTGATTCCAGCACGAGCGGGCGCAATTCATAAAGCAGGGTCCGAATTTCTTTAGAGGTTTGGATAGCCAGTTTGCTCAACGAGGCGAGTTCGCTGTAGGCGCGGTCCGGTTCGCTTTTCATAAGGCGGCGGATGAATTCGATTTGCATTGAGAAAGAAGCGACCGCCTGGGCCGGGCCATCGTGCAGGTTGCGGGCCAGAGTGTGGCGCACTTCTTCTTCCGAAGTAAGCATTTTGTTGCGTTCGGCCAGAAGGTTTTTGTAGAGAGTGGCGTTTTGCATGGCGACGATAGTGTGCGAGGTCAGGGCCACAATCATTTGCAAATCGCTGGGATGATATTTGTCGGCCTTCTTAGAGGCAATCAAAAGCAAGCCGTAAACCTCGTACCCGCCGCGCAGGGGCATTATAAGGGCCGTCCGGCAGTCGGCCAGGGAAGGCAGCAGTTTGCGCCAATCTTCCAGCGCATCCTCTTCGTTAATAAGAAAAGGTTGAGCCTGGGCCAGGGCTTCTTTGACCACGCCCTGGCTGGTGCTGTAGAAGCGTTTGCGCTCGACTTCATTCAGCCCTTCGGAATCGGCCACTTTAAGGGAGTCGGTTGTGCCTTCAAAGAGCATGACCGCCCCGACCGAGATTTCAAAGACCGATTCAATCTCGGTCAATACATCGCGGACGACTTTCTGGTAATCCAGGCTAGAAGTCAGGGTGCTGGACACCCGGTAAATGGACTGAACCCGGCTTTGCAGTTCGGCAATATTTTCTTCGTCCGAGCGGTCCAAAGCCCTGGCGATCACCTGGTCCCCAATGTTTAGAAGGGCCGCGCCGCTACCCGTTATCAGGTAAAGCACGACCGGGAATAGCAAAGCCCCTACAAAGACGGCCAGCATCCCCAGCCCTTCGAGCGACCCCAGGCTGTAATTGGATGAATACGGATTTACATAAAAGAACATAATATTGACGAAACCGGCGACTGCCACCGCCCAGGCGCTATCGGTAAGGCTGGCGAAAGCCGCCAGGAGCAAGGCAGGCAGGTACGCCACCCCGAAGACCGGCAATCCGATAAACCAGCTAACCACGGTTATAAGCAGAAGGTCCAGGAAAAGACTGACGCGGGGGTAAGACCGGGCCTGCTTCGCTACGGTCCGGCCCACCCCAAACACAACCAGGGCATAAACCAGGTATCCGATGGCAGCATAAAGTCCCGACCAGTTGTCATTCGGGGACGAGCTGAAGCCGTGCTTAAGCAGAGAGAGAACCACCAGGGCCAGGCTAAATAGCCCCCGGCAATAGCTCAGCCGGAGATTGTTTTTTTCGAGATAATCCTCGGTGTGTTTCTTTATGTGGTTACTGGTTCGGGTTGCGACATCCACAGATTTTCTGCTTCACTTTGAAGTATTTTTATTATACTTTGACCCTGGTTTTGACATATCCAGGCGCTACAGGTGTTAATTCTAATTTAGTCGCTGCCTCATAATATGTCAACTTAATGGTTTAATGATAGCAAGAAAATTCTGTATGCCCTATAGGTTAACCCGGTACCTTTTGGCTATCCGGCTTACCAATTTTAAAACCGGTTTCGTGGGGAATAATTCGCTAAAACGGGCCAACCGTTTTCTTTAAGGGGTGGTTTTGACTACCGTAATTGGATATTCCAGCTTTAAAGAGGTGCTGCCCGGCGGTTGGTTCAGGGGCTTATCGTTATAGGAGCCGGAAACCACCAGGGGCGCTTGCGGGTGGCCTTTGGGGTAGGCCGTAATTTCTAGCTGGTACTGGCCCGGCGGCAGCTTTATATAAATGTCGCGGTAATCCCGCACCGCTTCGGGGACGTTCCAGCGTCCGGTCGGGTAATAGCCGTTAAGCGGTTGGGCCGGGTAATCGGTCCCGGTGCTTTTTCCAGCCTGGTCCAGCAGCCGCACCTCGAATTCGTAATCCTGGTTGTCCCCGGCGATTTTGCGCCAGTAAAAGGTCAGGTGCAGTTGTGAATCATAGGTAACCTGGCCGGGCGGCAGGGTTGGCCCGGTTGTGGCGGTCGGCAGCACATCGAAACCTTCCAGCGCCAGGGAAGCACCAAATTTTACATTCATCCGGTCAGCCCGCGAACGCGGATAATAATCAGCCTTCGTCCCCGGAATCTGTTTAAAGGTGTAGCCGTAGATGGTCACGCCAACGTAAACCTGGGGGTCGTGGAACATCCAGGTATTGTTATCGAACCAGACCTTGCGGACGTACTCTTTAGGGTCGTCCTGCAAATAATGTTCGGGAGAAACAACCAGCCAGGCCCGTTCGTGGCCGCGAATTATCCCGTTTTCGCTTGATAGAAAAGCGTTAAGGTCGGGGTCGTTGTGGCCGCCAATCAGGTCTTGCGGAATGGTATAAACAGGCACATTCGGTGGGGCTTTTAAGTAGTAATCTACAGCGGTCTGGAGATAACCCGGCATCACGATTATTTCGTCACCATCGCGGAGGTTCGATTGCAGCCAGCGCATCGCTTCCCGCCAATCTTCTTTCTGGGGCGCTTCCGAATAGTTAAAGCTGAACAGGGCCACCCCGGCAAAGACCAGGGCCGCGGCCCCGGCGATAAGACCCACCGGCCAGAATTTTCGCAGCAGCCAGGCTAATCCCCAGGCCGCCAAAATATAATAGGCCGGTGAGGCAATCAGCAAATAGCGTTCGGCAAAAGAGGGAATCCGCAGGGTTAACAGGTAAAAGGCCAGGATTGGCAGCAGCAAATAGAGCGTGAGCAGCCAGGCCGATTTTGGATTGGGTTGGGCTTTAGCCGGGTCGGCGATTTCCGGGGCGGGAGGCGTTTTCCGGGATTGCCGGAGCAACCGCCAGACCACCACCAGGCCCACTATTACCAGGGTGGCGTAAACAATTGCTCCAACCGTTTCCCAGGTAGCGTCAGGAATCCGGTTGACCCCGAAGCGGCGGCCCAGGGTATCTAGCATACTGAAAAGGCTAACGGGCTGGAACCAGGTATTGCCAATGCCGCCATCCCAGAGGGCGCGGGTCTGCCAGACCGCAATCGGTAAATAAGGCAGGGTTAGCAGGCTAAGGGCGATAACTGCTCGGCTGCGGTAAGCCTGCCGCACGCCTTGGATAACGGTGAGTTTTGGAGCATCCGGGGCAACTGCGGCCTTTTCAAGTCTTCGCTGGGGCCGCCAGAACGCCAGCCAGAAATAGCCGACCTCCACCGCGACAATCAGGACGCTCATCAGGTGGATGTAAAAACTGAGGGTAGTCAAAACCACGTAGGCAACCCACCAACTTTTGCGGTTGTTTTCGAGGGCTGAAAGAAAGAGATAGACCGAGGCCATGGTCAGGAGTAGGGCCAGGGGATACATCTTGGCATCCTGGGAATACCAGACCTGGTAAGGCGATACCGTTACAAGGACGGCGGCAATAAGGCCGGCCAGGGTATTCCGGCTGATTTTCCGGGCCAGCAGATATATCAAAGGAATGGCGGCGGTCCCCGCCACCATCGAGGGCGTACGCAAGGCCGCTTCGCCGGTCCCGGCCGCTTTCAGCCAGAAGTGCATGAACAGGGTATAGAGCGGGCCGTTCTCGCCCGGTTTGGTCATTTCACCCAGCAAAACCCCCAGGTCGCGCTGCGCCCGCGCCACCAGGTCGGCTTCATCGAACCAGAGCGACTGGGTTGCCAGCCCTTTCCGGCGCATCAAAAAGGCCAGCCCGGTCAGGGCTGCAACAGCCAGCCAGGCCCAGGAAATCAGCCGGATTTTAGGGCGCAAAGCCGCAACCAGGCCGGTTATATTTTTATTTTTGCGGGTTGAAACAATCAAGCAAACTTCTCGAAATTTTTAATCAGTCGTTAAAGAGTTCTATATACAGGTCAAGGGTGCAGCGGGCAATTTCCGGCCATCCAAAATGCCGGGATACTTCAAGGGCGCCGGCCTTCAGGGTTTCGCGCAATTCCGGTTCCTGGCGCAATCTTTTCAGGGCGGCGGCAAGTTCCGCCGGGTTTTCCGGTTTCACAAGTAAAATGTTCCGGCCATTCAAAAGTTGTGGGTTTTCTTCGTTCCTTACCGCGATTTCAGGCGTTCCGGTTTCCGCCTGGGGCCAGGTCGTTACTACGGGCAAGCCGTGCGCTAGCGGGGCTAACAAACTACCCCGCCGGAAGCTTGCGCCGTCCCGGAAGGGCAGGGCCACCGCGTCCAGGGCGTAAAACAGCCGCGAAGTTTCGTCCGCCGCCCGGTGTCCGGTCCTGATAACCGCTTCCGTCAGGCCCAGCTTCTCGACCAGCCTGTCAATTTCTTTCGAATACTCCCGGTTGGTAGGGTCGGTCTGGCCGGGTTCGCCGCCAATAATGACAAGCTTGAAAGAGCCGTCTTGCTTGCGTAGTTCGGCCAGGGCTTGAAGAAGGGTATCAACCCCTTTGCTCCGGTTCGTCAGGCCAAAGTAACCCACGGCAAAATCGCGGTCTTTCAGGCCAAGACTTTGCCGGAAAACCGTCCGGTCGAGTTCAGTCGGGAAATTTTCACCGGCTTCAATATTAGAGCCAATTTTTACCAACCGCAACCGCGCTTCATTTGCGCCCCAGGCCAGGGCTTGCCGGTAGTCTTCGGTGTTGGTTACTATTGCCAGGTTGCCGGTCATCAGCAAAACTTTGTTGACCCAGGGCCGCAATTTTCCGGCCTTTGGAAAAAGATACGGCGCGCGTAAATCGTGGAAAGTCGTGACCACTTTGGGCCGGGTCTGGCCGAGCTTCAGGCGCAAAAAAAGCGGCAAAAAGTTTATGGCCGGGTGCATGCGGTAAGCCCCGGTCTGGTACTGGATGTTCACGACCTGCCGGCCCTGCCCCTTGAACCGGGCGGCAATTCCGGCCAGACTTGTCCAGCCCCACCCCGCTATTCTTTCAACTTTAAAAGGATAATCTTCCGGGGAAGCGGTTCCACTCTGGCCGGTCAAAACCTTAACCTGCCCGGCCCCGGTGTCCTGTAATGCTTTCGCCAGGCAAGCCGTATAG
>CADDZM010000104.1 GCA_902812345.1 Chloroflexota bacterium
GGCCGGGACGGGGCCGGGAAAGATTTGGGCAGAGCGTGAAATGGCAGCGGCTCATTCTCGAAACGCTGCAACTCCTGCAAGCTCAAAGGCGTGGTCTGTTCCAGGTAGGAAGAGTTTACCGGCTTATCGGTCATAAGCTGGGACGGCGTAATAACCGGCAGTTCGCTCAAAGTGGCCTGGCCTGGCAGCACCGCCGGGTCTTTATCGAGCGAGTTCCAGTTCAGGTTTTCGGCCTGGGCCGATAGCTTATCCACGCCCCGGAAAGAATCCAGGGTTTCACGCCGGGTAAAGCCCTGAACCGCTTCCCGGAAGGCCAGGGCCATATCGCCGACGGTCTGGAAACGCGCTTCAGGCCGTTTCGCCAGGGCTTGCGCCACCACCTTCTCGATGGACGGGTCGTAATTCATCTCCCAGGTCTTGAGGGGCGGCACCTGGTCGTAAAGATGTTTAAAGCCAATCCCCTCACCCTTGAAAGGCACTTCGCCGGTCAGCATCTGGTAAAGGACGATGCCGAGCGAATAGATGTCGCTGCGGGGGTCCACTTTGTCCAGAAATTGCTCCGGGGCCATATAAAGCGGCGTACCCATAATAGTACCGGTCCGGGACGGGTTGGAATTGCTAAGGGCTTTGGCGATACCGAAGTCCGACAGCACCAGGTCATCCCCGGCGTGGTGAATAAGGACGTTGGAAGGCTTTACATCCCGGTGAACAATGTTGCGGGAGTGAGCGTAGCCGAGGGCGGCGGCAAGCTGAGTCAGGTATTTTTCAATCAGATCGAGTTGGAGCGGTCCCTGGTTAAGGCGGTCTTTGAGGGTGCCGCCGCCATAGTAGCTCATCACCAGGAAAATTTTATCTTCTTCCTGCCCGTAGTCGTAAGCCCGTAAGATGTTGGGGTGATTGAGGTCGCGCATGAGTTCGCTCTCGCGCTGGAAACGGGCCAGGAAGGTTTCTTCACTCACCAGGTCGAGCGAGAGGACTTTAATAGCCACGTCGCGGTCGTTAACGGTATCATAGGCGTGGAAGACCTGGGACATCCCGCCCTTCCCGGCCAGTTTGATAATGCGGTAGCGGCCACCACCGAGCGTTTTGAGGTCGCGAAAATACTGGCGATTGGTGGGGATTAATCCGCCAGCGCCTTGATTGGCCTCGCTTGCGCCTGTATCAGCTTGCCACGACATCGGTTAATATACCGCCAATTCAAAACACTCTACGCAAATTAAAATTGGATGCATCCTGCCTCAATCTTAACATAAGGAAAATTACCGGGCAATAAGTATTTGGTCTTAGGTCAGGCCAAATGTAAAGCAGGCGCTTTGGCTCCCACAGGGCTTTAAAGGTGGTGAATACTACGGCCAGGTTTAACTGGCTCTTTACCTCCTGTGCAACCTGGGTCAGGGTGGGGGAAATTATTTCCCCAACCGATCTTAGAGTGGGGGAGGGAATTGTTTTCCCGACTGGTTCTGCCCCTGGGTGTCCATTTGGGGAATATGCCATACGAAAAACGCACTCCTTCCGGCCAGTGAAACCAGATTTGCGCCTGGTGAAACAACTTTGTAAAATGGATTCACTTTAACTGGAGTTAATATATAAAAGTTCTATCAGTCAGATTACCAAATCAACAAAAGCACGGCTTTCGCGTTGAACCTGCGATAAATTCAGAATTCGAGAGCATTGAACCAATAATAATTGTTTCAAGCGAAAGCCCTGAAAAGGAAATATTTTCTAGAAAGGATGAAGGGCGATGAGTCTGAATTTAGCGACGCTGCTAACAGAAAGCGTCAAACGCAACCCGGCCCAAACCGCCGTCATTTTCGATGATTTCAAAATGTCCTACGGCCAGCTTCAGGGCGCATCCAATATGTTTGCTAACGCCCTCTTAAAGGCCGGTCTCGAACAGGGCCAGAAGGTAGCCATGATGCTGCCCAACATTCCCCAGTTTATGGTCGTCTATTACGGCATCCTCAAAGCCGGGGGCGTGGTCGTGCCGCTTAACGTGCTTCTCAAAGCGCCCGAAGTCGCCTACCACCTCGAAGACAGCGATTCGGTTATCCTGGTCGCCTGGGAAGGTTTTATGGAAGCGGCGGTGGGCGGCTACAACGAAACGCCGACCTGCAAGACCCTGGTAGTGGTAAACGCTCCCGGCTCGAAGAATTTGCCCCAGGTCGACGGCGCGACCGGCCTGGACGCTTTTATGGCCCAGGGCAAGCCCGACCCCATCCTGGCCCAGACCATGCCCGACGATACCGCCGTTATCCTCTATACCAGCGGCACGACCGGGCGGCCTAAAGGCGCGGAACTGACCCACTTTAACATGTTCTTTAACGCCTGGGCTTGCATCAATAACCTCGGCCTGGAATACAACAATAACGATATAGCCCTGATGGCCCTACCGCTCTTTCACTCTTTCGGCCAGACCTGCGTGATGAACGTAACCATCGGGGCCGGCGCAACCCTGAGCCTGATGCCCCGCTTTGAGCCGGTCAAAGCCTTCGAGATTATCCAGCGCGACAAAGTTACAGCCTTTTCAGGCGTGCCAACCATGTATTTCTACATGCTTAACCATCCTGACCGCAAAAAATATGATTTGTCCACCTTGCGTAAGAACACCAGCGGCGGCGCGGCTATCCCCGTTGAAGTCCTTAGCGCCTGGGAACGCGAGACCGGCGTGAAAATCCTCGAAGGCTACGGCCTCTCGGAGACTTCCCCGGTAGCCTCGTTTAACGTGGCTTTCAAACCGACCAAGCCCGGCTCGATTGGCGAACCGCTCTGGGGCGTGGAAATGAAAGTCGTGGACCTGAACGACCAGGAGTTGCCGGTCGGCGAAGCGGGCGAACTGCTTATCCGGGGCCACAACGTCATGAAGGGCTATCTCAAACGGCCTGAGGCGACCTACGAAGTGATGCGGGGCGGCTGGTTTCATACCGGCGATGTGGCCCGCATGGACGAGGACGGCTACTTTTATATCGTGGACCGGGTCAAAGACCTTATAATCCGGGGCGGCTACAACGTCTATCCCCGCGAGGTCGAGGAAGTGCTTTACGGCCACCCCGCTATCGCCGAATGCGCCGTGATTGGCGTACCCGACCCGGCCCTGGGCGAGGAAGTCAAGGCGGTAATCGTCCTTAAAACGGGCCAGAACGCGACCGAGGACGAAATAAAGGCGTATTGCCGCGAGCGCATCGCCTCGAATAAGTATCCCCGCGTCTACGAGTTCATGGACGAGTTACCCAAGAACGCGACGGGCAAAATCCTTAAACGAGTCCTGAAAGCGCCCAGATAAGTTTTAATTCTAAAAAAGCCCTTACCTCGTCACACCGGGGTAAGGGCTTTTTATTCTACCAGCCAATCGAGGCGCTGTCGGCGCGTGGGTCCGACCCGCCCATCAGCAAGCCGTTGGCCTGGTTAATGACGATGCCCTGGGCGTACCCCATCATGCGGTCGAAAGCAACCGTCGGGCGGGGATGGTGGCCTAGCGCAGTCAGGCCGTCAAAAGTGTATTGCGGGTAGCGAGTTTCCATATTAAGGACTTCGAGGGGGTCGTCCGGGAAGCCCTTGCCGTGAATCCAGCGCGGTGAGTCAATCGCGGCCTGGATATTCATGCCGTAGTCTATCAGGTTCGTGTAGACCTGCTGGTGAATCTGAGGCTGGCCGTCCCCGCCCATCGTGCCAAAGATAATCGCCGGGCGGTCGTTGAGGGTCGCCATCGAAGGAATCAGGGTGTGCATGGTGCGTTTGCGCGGGGCGATAACGTTCGCGTGAGCGGGGTCGAGCGAGAAGTAAGCGCCCCGGTTCTGCAACTCGATGCCGTAGCCGGGAATGACCAGGCCCGACCCGACCCCCATGTAGTTGCTTTGAATGAGCGAAACCGCGTTGCCTTCGCCATCGGCGGAGCAAAGATAAATGGTGTCGCCGGTCGTCTTGCCGGGCGCGATGGTCGCCATAGCCGCGCCCGGTTGAATTAGCTTGCGGCGTTGCTCCAGGTAATCTTCATTCAAAAGGTGAGCCGCTTCTATTTTCATGTGTTTCGGGTCGGTCAGGTATTCCTCGCGGTCGGCAAAGGCCAGTTTCTTGGCCTCGACCAGCAGATGCACGTTTTCAGGGGCGTAAGGGTCGCCTTTAAGGTTGAACTTTTCAAGCATCTTTATCATTTGCAGGGCCGTGATGCCGTGCGTGTTGGGCGGCAGTTCGTAAACCCGGTAGCCGTGATAGCTGACCGAAAGCGGCTCGACCCATTCGCCGCTATGTTCGGCCAGGTCTTCCATTGTAAAGAGGCCGCCCATTTTCTGGGAAAACTCCACCAGCGCCCGGCCAATCTCACCCTTATAAAAAACGTCGCGGCCCTGCTCGGCAATCAGGCGCAGCGAACGGGCCAGTTCGGGCAATTTCAGGAGGTCGCCCGGTTCGGGAGCTTTGCCGCCGGGAGCGTAGACCTTGCGCCAGGAGGAATGCACCCAGTCCTGTTTGAGCAATGTTTTGATACTGTCGCTCAGATTATTTCCGACCCCAAAGCCTTCCTCGGCGTAGGTGATGGCAGGCTCGAGTGATTTAGCCAGGCCAAGCCGCCCAAACCTTTCCGAAATCTGCTGCCAGCCGTCCACCACCCCCGGCACGCTGACCGAAAGGATGCCGCGCTGGGGCATTTTAGTGTGTCCGTTAGCCTTGAACCAGTCGGGCGTAGCGGCGGCGGGAGCGCGACCGCTGCCGTTGAGGGCGTACAGCCCGTCGCTTTTCTTATCATAGAGCAGTACGAAGATATCCCCGCCAGAGCCGTTCACAAAAGGATAAACCACGTTTAAAACCGCGTTAGCGGCGATAGCGGCGTCAATTGCGTTTCCACCGGCCATCATCAGGCGGGTTCCGGCCTGGGAAGCCAGGTAGTGAGGGGCGCTCACCACGCCGTGCCGGGCCATCGTCACCTGTCTGGTCTGGTTCATTCTAAAATCTCCTTTTTCACTTACCGCAAAATAATTTTACTCACGAGCAGAAATCCAAAACAGGGTTAAAGTATACTCCCCCGGTTTGAAAAAGTCCGTTTAATTCGGAGGGAAGGAGCCGGTAGCCTGTAAAAATTATTTACGTGTATTGACTTAACACGCCGGTACGTGTAGAATACGCAACGTAAGTCGGGGCGTAGCACAGCCCGGTAGTGCGCTTGCTTTGGGAGCAAGAAGTCGTAGGTTCGAATCCTATCGCCCCGACCATTCTAATTTCCCACCTCCTCTAACCTTTCCCAAACCAAACCTTTATTTAATATTATAATTTAATCCGGTAGTGAATTGGCTACCAGGGCCATCCGAGGCTTAAGCCGTCCTTTGGTAGATATGATGTAAACCATTTAATACTGGAAAGCTGATGATTTTTCCTCCCTCTGCAACTGACTGAACCGTAACGAAGGGAATTTGTTGCTTGATGCCTTAATGGGGCTATAAAGTGTTGTAATATTGCGCATATTCTTTTAATACTCGCATTAAATGACTATATTGGCTACCAGGGTCATCCGAGGTAAAAAAACATCTTTTGAGGATGCATTTGGAGAAAGGTAGCCAGCCTAAAATGAATTTCTTTGTTCAAACTTTGACCACTATGACCGGCAGCCTTAAACCTTTCGGGCAGCTTATTCAAAAGAACTTTATTGCCTGGACTAAACCGGCTAAATCTTCCCTGGTTGCCAGTGCCGTAAGTGTCTCACTAAATCAAGAAGTGAGTTGCTAGCCGAGAACGCTTTGCTTCGAAAGCAACTGATAATTTTGAACCGCCAGGTTAAAAAGCCAATCTTTACTTCCTTAGACCGTTTCTTATTGGTGGTGCTGGTCAGCAAACTCGCGAATTGGAACCAGGCTTTGCTTATCCTTAAACCGATACGCTGCTTCGCTGGCACCGGCAAGGCTTCCGGCTGTTGTGGAAACTCAAATCAAAATCCAATATAGGTTGCCAGCCAAAAATAGCCCGGGCAACAATCGACCTTATTAAGGAGATGGCAGCCAAGAACCCGCTCTGGGGAGCCGAAAGAATACGAAGAAGCAACCCCTTTTGAGCAGCGACCGAAATACCTGATACGAGCTAATGAAGCACAATTTGGGAGGGCTTTTGAAGAGTTAGCCGAAAGCACTGGCATAAAAGTGCTCAAAACTCCGATTGCTGCCCCGAAGGCAAACGGTCTTTGCGAAAGATTTTTGCGGAGTTTACGCCAGGAATGTCTGGATCACTTTCTGATCTTAAACGAGCGCCATTTAGCGAGAGTGTTAAAAGAATACGTTGAGTATTACAACACTCTGCGGCCACACCAGGGGATCAAGCAACACATTCCGGTCGTTTCAGATCAACCTGCCCCGACTGGCGGGAAAATTATAAGCTTTCCAGTCTTAAACGGCCTACATCAGGTCTACCAAAGAACGGGTTAAGTCTCGGATGAACCTGGTAGCCAATACAGGTTCCACCCCAGGTCTTACAGGCGTTTCACAACCCTCAAATCTTACTCTCGCCGGATACGCAGACCCTGATGGGGGCGGCCTTTGCCCAGTTCGGCCCGCAGGGGCAGACCCTGTTTCAGAGCTTACTGGGAGCGGTCAAGGTCGGGTTGGTTGAAGGTTCCACTCTGTCTTCATCCTGGCCGTGATAATTACCGCTATCGGCCTGATCGCGGTCTTCTTCCTCAAGGAGATTGAACTGCGGGGCGGGCGGCGCATGGCCGAGAAGAAGGTTGAGCAAGCTGCCAAAACCATGGAGCAGCCTGTCTCCATTCACTAGGTTAAAACCTTTTCTATCCCCGAATAAAAGACCCGGTATCAGCAAGGAAAACCGGGTCTTTTTGTTTGTATTTTGTAATTATTTAGTGGTAATTTGCAACAGGACCAGTTGCAAGTCACTCTGCCGCCGGACCAGGGCCGTATTATTGCTAGCCCATAGCGGTCCCCGCCAGTGAGCGCTCAAGGCAGGGGGGACATAATCTCCGGCTACCAACTGCACGCTCTTACCGCCGGATCCGGTTGGAGTATTATCGCCACAGGCTGCCAGGAACAGCCCGGTACAAAGGGCCAGGATAAATGGAAATGCGCGTAAGGTTCGAGGTTTCTTCAAGTTAAATCTCCCAAATAGAAACCAAACTTACTGCTTTATAATTCGGGGACAAATGTGCCCAATCCACATTATAGGCAAAATATTGCCGGACTTCTATGACGGAGATTACAGAGGAAAGGGGTCAGTGGTTCCAGGTGCCGTGAGCGGCGGCCACTCCCAGGCCGCTGGCGACATTCGAAAACGCATCCTGGAAACGCAAGGCAGCCCCGCCAAATTTACGCTCGAGCATTTTCTGGACGGCCGGGATGTAACTGCTGCCGCCGGTCCGTAAAACGGCCCCGACCTGGCCTGGTTCAAGCCCGGCGGCGACAAGAGTTTCGTCCACGCAGGTTTCGATACGGCGCAGGTGTCCGGCGATAATTTTCTCGAAGGCCGGGCGGCCAAAGTATTCGCTGATGGCAATATTTTCGTGGATAAAGGTGATGCGGGTTTCCCAATCTTTGGAGAGAGCCACTTTGGCCCGTTCGATTTCCTGGAAAAGCGAGTAGCCGTAGTTTTTGCGGATAAGGGTCTCGAGGGCTTTAACCTGTTTGCGGCCAGTGCTGACCCGGCTAATATCGTCCAGAAAGTCATAAATTTGTTGCTGCTGCAGGTTGGGGATAGTATACCAGCGCTTGAGCATGGCGAAAATGTAGTGAGGTAACTGGAGGCGCTGCTCGCTCCAGCGCACGCCTTCACCGAAATACTTGAAGAGCTTGTGTTCCATGATTTCTTCGTCCAGAGTGTTGCCGCCGATAACCCTGCCGTTGGTAGCCAGGATGTCGTCGCGCCGGTCGCCCTGTTTCCAGCTGTCTTTGCCGACCCGCACAACGGTAGTGTCGAGCGTACCACCCCCGAAGTCGAAGACCAGGACGTATTCTTCCGGCCCGGCCAGTTCTTGCTCATAGTGGAGCGCTGCCGCGACCGGTTCGTACTGGAAATGGATTTCCCTGAACCCGGCTAACTCGGCGGCGCGGCGGAGACGGCCTTCGGCCAGTTCGTCGCCGCTGCCGTCCGGGGAGAAAAAGACCGGGCGGCCAAGCACGACGCCATCTATCTCCTGGCCCAGTTGTTCGTCAGCCCGGCGCTTTATCTCGCGCAGGTAAAGGGAGACCAGTTCTTCCAAAGTCATGAACTTGCCCCAGACCTCGGTCCCGCCATAGCCGTCTTCCGGCAGAAAGGACTTGATGGCCTGGAAAAAGCGGCCCGGCTGGTTTATGTCTACCTCGATAACCAGTTGTTCCACAATTTCACCTGTGCTTGCGAAATAACTTTTGAAGGTCTGGTCGGTGGTAACTTTCTGCTTGACGGCTTCCCGGCCCACATTATCCCGGTAATAAGCCTCGCTGGCGGCCCGGCCAACCAAAATTTCCCCATCCCGCCGGATATAAACCAGGGTATTCATAATCTCCGGCCGGCCCTGGCCGGGGTCCACCGGCAACACCTTTACCCGGTCGTCTTCAAAAAGGGCAATAGCCGAATTGCTCGTCCCAAAATCCAGCCCGTATCGCATCGCAGCCTCCTCCGGCAATCTTCAGTTTTTCTTAAGTTGAAAGAGTATTTGCTTAGATGGACATATTATACCTTTTTCCGAAAAAGTCAATAAGTGACCGCGGTCACTTGCAACCAGGTAGGCTTAACGATGTTACCGAGTGTAGAAAAAGGTATTTTGGAAGGGAGTTAAAAGACTCAATAAATTATAAAACCGTTATTTAGAGATAAATTTATTAAGAAAGAAATTTAAAAATGTACGATAAAGACTTTGGCCTCAAAAGCTATCTAAAAATGCACAACGCTATCCGTGATTGCCCGGAACTTCTCCCTCGCGCAACAGGCCGCGATTGAGGAAAGAATGTACAAAAGCATGCCGGACACTTACCTGGCGATGATGGTGCCGTGGACCTTGCAGTACGTGGACGCCGAGAAAAAAGCGGAACGCCCTGGGGGACTCTCAGCCCGCTTCCGCTATCTCTATAATGTATCCTGGCAGAAACGCTTCGAGCGGATGGCGTTTTCCGTTTAACATTCAAAGTTCAAAATTAAACGTTAATTAATAGCCCGCTGGCAGCCCATTCTTCGCGGTGGGCGGCCAGTTTAAGGGCCAGCCCGGGCGCAAAGTGGGCCAGCCGTTTTTCCAGATGAGCCGTCCATTTTGGGTTAAACCGCTGGTAAAAGGCGCGCAGCACAGAATCGGCGGAAAACCCGAGATAGTCGCTAATCCAATTCTTTATCCCGGCGGGACCGAGGACTTCGAAAGAAAACTTGAAGACGCGAGGCGCGCGCCAGGCAGTCGTCAGCACCAGGCGGTTATAGTCGAGCCAGCCGAAACGGTCCTGGAAAAAGCGGCGGGTCAGGCCGGGGCCGGTCTGCTGCAAAGCCGCGCAAAAAACATTGAGCATGCGGTTAACATCATCGGGACGCTTCGCGGCATCGTAGGGCGACATGAAGCGGCTAAAGACCCAGGCCAGGCAGACATTGTGCTGGTGCGCCCCGACCGAACGCAGGTGTTTTTCTTCCAGCAAGGCGTGGTCGAGCGTGAAAGCCAGCAGATTCGCCAGGCGCGGCAGGTTGCGGACCTGGGAGCCAAAACCGCAAAAAGTCAGGGCTGACTGCGGCGAGGTCGCGTCACCAACCGAAATAATACCTCGGCGGCTGGCGCTGGCGATGTCGCGGTGATGGCGGGCCGGGATATAGCCGTAGACCGGTTTGAGATGTTGGAAGCCGGGGCCGGGCAACTTGTAGCTCGGCAGCAGCCGGAAATATTCTTCAAAAAGGTCGAGCAAACTCTGCTTCCCGGCTAAATCTTTGCCAACGAGGTCGTAATAAAAAAGGTAAACGGTCATTTCACCGTCATGGCCTGGAAAGCCTTCCCAGATATACTGGCGGCCCTGCTGGGCGTGCGCCACGCTGACCAGGACATCGCCCAGGGCCGGATTACTCTGGCGCGGACCCTCGCCAACCTCAAAGCCGGTAGCGGTAGTGCCGACCGTCGGGCAAACCCCATCGAAAGGCTTGCCGCCCTGCAAGACCAGCGAAAGCGGGGAAATGGCCCCCAGGGCGTTAACCACCAACCGCGCGCCCAGCCGTTCTACCCGCCCCTCTTTACCCTTGATTTCAACCACGCCGCGCACCGGGCCGCTCCTGGTAATTGTCACTCGTTCAAGGGCGCGAAAGTCCAGGCAAACGCCCCCGGCTTCCTCGAACTTGCGCCGGGCCAGGTCGAGCAGTTTGCTCAGGTCAATCGCCACGTCAAGGACACCCGTCAGGTTTAGCTCGGCGGGTGGTTCGGGGATATTCCCGGCGTAAAAGCTTATCAGGCCGCCCCCATAACGCCCGGCGACAGCCTGTTCGATTTCCTCCCGGCTGAAAAGCCCGGCCTCGACAAATTTTTCCAGTTCGTCGTCCGAGATATTCCACTCGCGGTGACTGGTGCCGACCCGGCGCTGGTCGAAGACCGCCACCCGGTAGCCGCGCCGGGCCATTACCGCCGCGCTGAAAAGGCCGAGTACCCCACCGCAATAAACCAGGTCGTACTCGGCCTCGGCTGATGGCATTTCCGCCGGAGCCACATACCGCAATACCTCGTTTTCAAGCGGGTTTTCGCCGCGAGCGACTTTCTGCCAGCGTTCTTCGAGGTTTAGGATATATTCGAGATGCAGCAAGCCGCCCGCCATGCCGCGAAAGGCTTTGACGGTCAGCGGGTAACGGGGTTCAAGTTTTTGGGCCAGTTCTTCAGGGGAGATTTTGGAGGTTAAAGTTGAAACCGCCTGGGCCGCGCAGGGCGTGCAAGCATCTATGGTGGTGTTTGAAAGTTGATTTGAATTTTCAGGCGTAACGCTCATCCGAACCCTTTCCTATAAATTTCCGGCCGGGTTTTATTATAACATTCCGGGATAAAGCCAGGGTTGGGAAAGGGTTTCATTTGGGTTAACCCTGGAAAAAGTTTAACAGACGAGTAAATAAAAAAAACCACCGCTTTTATGACGATGGCTCTTTTTGTATTTAAAAATATTAGACTGCGCTGGCTCCGATTGGCGTACCGGCTTCACCGGCGCCCGCAGGCCGGGGTAGATAACCTGGCGCTGGTGAATGGACGGTGTCAGGGTTGATGTCTTTGGCGATTTCGGCCTGGTCCGGCAGTTGCGCCACGCCCTCGCCCTTTTTAAAGGTCAACTCCCTGGCGTTATCCGGGTCCATATCTACTACTATGATGTCGCCCTCAACGAACTGGCCGTCCAGCAGCAGTTTGGAGAGATGGTTTTCCAAACGGCGCTGGATAACCCGGCGCAGCGGTCGCGCGCCATACACCCGGTCGTAACCCTCGCGGGCGAAGAAGTCGAGGGCCGCATCGGTCAGGCGTAATTCCATACCCTTGACTGCCAGCCGCCCGATAACCTCTTTCATCATCAGCTTGATAATCTGGTTGATTTCGCCCTGGTTCAGGTGGCTGAAAATGATTATCTCGTCCACCCGGTTCAAGAACTCGGGCCGGAAACTGTCTTTTAACTCCTGCATGACCTGGGTTTTCATGTTCTCGTTCTCGCGCTTTTCCTCGTCCGCCTGGCGGTTAGAACTGCTCCCAAACGAGAAGCCCAGCGCCCGCTCCCGGATACGAGCCGTACCCACGTTCGAGGTCATAATCACGACCGTATTCTTGAAGTCAACCGTCCGACCGTGCCCATCGGTCAGGCGGCCATCGTCCAGCATTTGCAGAAGGACATTAAAGACTTCCGGGTGGGCCTTTTCGATTTCGTCAAAGAGGACGATTTGATAAGGCCGCCGCCGGACCGCCTCGGTCAACTGGCCGCCCTCGTCGTAACCGACATAGCCCGGAGGTGACCCGATAAGACGGCTGACCGTGTGCTTTTCCATGTACTCGGACATGTCAATCCGGACCATCGCATCTTCACTATCAAACAGGAAGTTCGCCAGGGCTTTGACAAGTTCGGTCTTACCGACGCCGGTCGGTCCCAGGAAGATGAACGAGCCGATAGGGCGATTGGGGTCGCGCAGACCGCTCCGGGCCCGGCGGATAGCGTCGGATACAGCCGCGATAGCTTCTTGCTGGCCGATAACCCGCTCGTGCAGACGGGCTTCCATTTCGAGCAGCTTCTTCATCTCGCCTTCCATCATCCGGCTGACCGGGATTCCGGTGCTCTTGCTGATGATTTCGGCAATATCTTCCTCGTCAACCACATCGTCAATCTGCTTGTCTTTTAGCCAGGCTTCGCGCTCGGTGTCATACTGCTTTTTAAGGGAGTCGTGTTCGTACTTCAACCGGGCCGCTTTCTCGTAGTCGAGCTTGGTTGCGGCGGCTTCCATTTCGGCGCTCAATTCCTTGATTTTGGCTTCCTTATTCTTAACCGGCGCAGGGGCGCTGAACATGTCAATGCGCACTTTAGCCGAAGCCTCGTCAATCAGGTCAATCGCCTTATCAGGCAGAAAGCGGTCGGTGATGTAGCGTTCGCTGAGCTGGGCTGAGGCAATCAGGGCCGTATCCGTAATGGTCAGGCCGTGGTGCGCCTCGTATTTGGGCCGCAGACCGCGCAACATTAAAATAGTGTCTTCCACGCTCGGCTCGCCGATAAGGACCGGGGCAAAACGGCGTTCCAGGGCCGCGTCCTTCTCGATGCGCTTGCGGTATTCGTCAAGGGTCGTGGCCCCGACAACCTGTAATTCACCACGGGCCAGGGCCGGTTTGAGCATGTTGCTGGCGTCAATCGCGCCTTCCGCGCCGCCCGCGCCCACGACCGTATGCAACTCGTCAATGAACAAAATAACCTCGCCCTGGGCGCGGCGCACTTCATCCATAACCGCCTTCATGCGTTCCTCGAACTCGCCCCGGAACTTCGACCCGGCCACCAGACCGGCCATATCGAGGGCCAGGACGCGCTTGTCGAGCAAGTTGTCCGGTACATCGCCGCTTTCAATCTTCTGGGCCAGACCTTCGGCGACCGCGGTCTTACCCACACCCGGCTCGCCAATCAATACCGGGTTATTCTTGGTCCGGCGCGAGAGGACTTGCATCACCCGCCGGATTTCTTCATCCCGGCCAATCACCGGGTCGAGCTTGTGTTCGCTCGCCATTTTGGTCAAATCAATACTGTATTTGGCAAGAATCTGGTACTTGCTTTCGGCTTGTTGGTCAGTCACGCGTTGGTTGCCTCTTATATCTTGTAAAGCCTTGTAAATCCGCTCTTTATCAATGCCGAACCGCTTTAGTAAGAGCGCGGTCGGGTCGCTGGAAGAACTGGTCATCGCCAGGAACAGGTGTTCAGTTGAAATATATTCATCCTGCAAACGGGTCCGCTCGGTGTCGGCGTTAGCGAAAAGCTGTTGCAGCCGGGGCGTAATATACATACTGACATTGATGCCCTGGAAACTGCCGCTGGAGGGGAAGGCCAGTTTCGGGGTAACATCCAGTTTGTCCTGGACCGCTCGTTTGACAAGATTTATGTCAACACCCAATTTTTCAAGCACCTGGGAAGTGACGCCATCTTTTTGTTGAAGCATCGCCATCAGGATATGTTCCACGTCTAGCTGGCTGTGGCGGGCTTCCATTAAAATTTGATATGAGTTTGTTAAAACTTCCTGGGCTTTTTCCGTAAATTTATCAAAAGGGTTCATTGCCATGGTCTGAGTCAAACTCCTTCTGGCTCTAGTACGCTTTCTTTTTTTCTTATCCAAATTCGGAACAAACTCAGATAAATGAAGAAAGACCGGTTATGCGAGAGGATTTCAAAAAAGAATATCCGAATAAAAACTCGTTTTCAAGCTCCTTAAGCTTCTAATTATTATACGTGATACAACTCGGCATGATACAAAAAAGCTGATATTCTATTAAAGTTCTAACGCAATTGCAGGTTTTAAGCCTCGAATTATTTTTATTTCACGTTACTGTAACTATTCCCATATAGTGACAAAATTTTATCAATTTATGATATTGATAGCAAAATTAGCTCCATTTGGTTCAAATTTTAAATCGGACATGCTATACTAAATACCAAGACAGCAGAGTCTTCCCTGAACATTTTTCAAAGAGTAATGGAGATTTTCACGTGCCTCACCAGACGACCTATGGTATAAACCTTGTTTCAACGGATGTCCTGATTTCGCCCAATGAGCTAAAACGCCAGGTTCCCATGACCGATAGAGCAGCGGAAACGGTTGTAGCCGGGCGGAAAACAGTCCGGGATATCCTCGACCATCACGACCCGCGTATCTTTGTAGTGGTCGGTCCCTGTTCAATCCACGATGAGAAAGCCGGAGTCGACTACGCCATGCGGCTGCGAGAACTGGCCGACAAAGTTTCCGACACAATGTTTATAATCATGCGGGTCTATTTTGAAAAACCGCGCACAACGATCGGCTGGAAGGGCTATATAAATGACCCCTATATGGACGACTCTTTTAAAATCCAGGACGGCCTGATGCTGGCCCGGCGCTTTCTTTTAAAATGCGCCGAAATGGGCCTGCCCGCCGGGACCGAGGCGCTCGACCCGATTACCCCGCCCTATCTCTCCGAATTGATCACGTGGTCGGCGATTGGCGCGCGCACCACCGAGTCGCAGACCCATCGCGAGATGTCGAGTGGCCTTTCGATGCCGGTCGGCTTTAAGAACGGCACCGACGGCAGCATCCAGGTCGCCATTGACGCGATGAAATCGGCTCTTAGTTCGCATAACTTCCTCGGTATCAACCAGGAAGGCCAGACCGCCCTTATCAGGACCCGCGGCAACCGCTACGGCCATATCGTGCTGCGCGGCGGGAGCGGTCGCCCCAACTACGACTCGGTAAGCGTGCGGCTGTGCGAACAGGCTCTGGCGAAAGAAAACCTGCCCCGTAATATTGTGGTGGATTGCAGCCACGCTAACTCTTTCAAGGACCACATGCTGCAACCCCTGGTGGTGGACGATGTCGCTAACCAGATAAATTACGGCACCAAGTCAATCGTCGGGCTGATGCTTGAAAGCAATCTTTACGAAGGCAACCAGTCTATTCCCAAAGATTTATCTCAATTACGCTACGGCGTTTCGGTGACGGACAAGTGCATGAGTTGGGAAATGACCGAACGGCTGCTGCTCGAAACCAGCGACAAAATCCGGGAAGCAATCAAACGCCGGTTGCCGGAGCCAAGCCTGGTTTAAGAACCAGCTCGAATTAACCGGATTAAAAATAGACCCAGGTGCTTAGCCCGGGTCTTTCGTTTCATATTTGACAGCCGCGGACTGACATTAGATTGCAATTCGCCCCACGCGTCCTTGGCACTCCAGCGGCCCGCTTTCATCAGCGAAAAGAAGGGCAAGAATTTTCCCATCCGGCGTACTTCCGGCATGGTGAGGCCAAGAGCATGGGCTGGCCGCGAGGCGAAATGGACCATCCCGGCCCCATTACCCCGGTTAGTCCGCCCTTTCAGGCTTGCAACGACTTCCTCAACCGCCAGGGGCATTCAGAATACGCTTTCCCGTAAGTTAGCGGTGCTGAGAGAGCAGCCAGGCGTAAAGTTCCGGGTTGGCGTAGGTGGCGCTCCACGAGTCGTGTTCGATATCAGGATAAACCGTAAACTTTACGTCTGAACCTACCGCCCGCAAAGCCTCGACCATCCTGGTTGACTCTTCCAGCGGGACAGTCGGGTCCAACGCCCCGTGAAAGACCCAGATAGGCAGGGTTTTTATCAGCCCGGCTTTTTCGGGGAAACTCCGACCGCAAATCGGGACAATCGCCACAAACCTTTCCGGGTGCGAGGTGCCCCAGAACCAGGTACCCTGACCGCCCATGCTCATCCCGGTCAGGTAGACCTGTTTTTCCTCAACCCGGTAGTTTTGCATGATTTCATTAAAAAGGGTGTCCAGTTTTTCAAGCTGATTTATCCAGCGCTCGTCCAGCGGACACTGGGGCGCAACTACGATGAAGGGAAAGTCTTTACCCCGGTCAATCTCTTTCGGCAGGCCGTGAACCTTGACGACTTCAAGGTCGCTTCCACGTTCTCCTGCCCCGTGCAGGAAAAATACTACCGGCCATTTTTTATGCTGCTCGACGGCGTAGTCGGGCGGCAAGTAGAGCAGGTAGCCTAAGCCGGAAGAACCAGGGGCTGTTCCTGGCGCGGTCTTTTTAGCGAGGCGGGTTTTTGATTCGGGCATCGTTTTTCCCTCCTGAAAAGGTTTCCTGATAAAAATACTAGGCCTTATTATAGACCCCTGGACCAAAACAGGTAACTTAAAAAGGCTGTAGCTGTTAAGAGTTTGAAAAACCTTTAAAAACAAAACCACCCTGCGGTTAAGGCAAGGTGGCTTTGTTGAAAAAATTTAGCGCTGGGAAGCCGCCAGGAAATCGGTGGTCTGGCCCGCCCGCTCTCGCCGGAAGATAAACGGGTTCGAATCGCCGGTTTCGTCCACGACCGACTGAGTCGCCACGTCCACCACGATTGTATCGCCCGCCGTAAATTGCCCGTCAAGGACCAGCAAAGCCAGCGGGTCCAGGAGCAGACGCTGGATAGTCCTTTTGAGAGGCCGCGCCCCAAAGACCGGGTCGTAGCCTTCCTCGGCCAGCTTTATCATCGCGTCGGCAGTCATTTGCAGGTCAATCCGGCGTTCGGCCATGCGTTTGCGAACCGTTTCAAGCTGAATGTTGGCGATATGCCCGATCTGGTCCGCCGAAAGCGGCTTGAAGATGATTATCTCATCAATCCGGTTCAAGAACTCCGGCCGGAAATGGTTGCGTAAGGCTTCCATTACCATCGCCCGCATTTCGCGTTCCTGGTCGATGGGCAGGTCCATAATCCACTGGCTGCCCAGGTTGGAGGTCATAATAATGATGGTATTTTTGAAATCCACCACTCGGCCCTGCCCGTCCGTCAGGCGGCCATCGTCCAGCAGTTGCAACAGCACGTTAAAGACATCAGCGTGGGCTTTCTCGATTTCGTCGAAAAGGACCACCGAGTAAGGCCGCCGCCGGACCGCTTCGGTCAACTGGCCGCCCTCGTCGTAGCCGACATAACCCGGAGGCGCGCCAATTAGCCTTGCAACGCTGTGCTTTTCCATGTACTCGGACATATCTATGCGAATCATAGCTTTTTCGTCGTCAAACAGGTACTCGGCCAGGGCACGGGCTAACTCGGTCTTACCAACGCCGGTTGGACCCAGGAAGATAAACGAACCAAGCGGGCGGTTAGGGTCTTGCAACCCGGCCCGCGCCCGGCGAATGGCGTTCGAGACCGACCGGACGGCCTGGTCCTGCCCGACCACGCGCTGGTGGAGGCGTTCTTCCATATGCACCAGTTTTTGCATCTCGCCTTCCATCATCCGGCTGACCGGCACCCCTGTCCAGCGCGACACGACCTCGGCAATATCTTCCTCGTCTACTTCCTCTTTGACCAGCATCCCGGCCCCGCTCGTCTGCGAATCTTCAAGCTGGCTCTCGCGCTCGCGCAAGCGGCGTTCCAGTTCGACAAGCTGGCCGTACTTTAGCTGGGCCGCCCGCTCGTAATCGGCGCTACGTTCGGCGGCATCCACCTGCTGGCGGACCCTTTCGATTTGCTCTTTGAGCGAGCTAACCGAGGTGATCTGCTCTTTTTCCTGCTGCCAGCGCGCCCGCAACTGGCTGCCTTGCTCTTTGAGGTCGGCTAACTCTTTTTCCAGGTGGGCCAGGCGGTCCCGCGAAGCCTGGTCCTTCTCTTTTTTAAGAGCTTCCCGCTCGATTTGAAGCTGGGTGGCGCGCCGCTCTACCTCGTCAAGTTCAACGGGCAGGCTGTCAATTTCCATCCTCAGTTTAGAAGCGGCTTCGTCCACCAGGTCAATCGCCTTGTCGGGCAGGAAGCGGTCGGTGATGTAGCGGTTGGAGAGGACCGCCGCCGCCACCAGGGCCGAGTCCTTGATGCAGACCTTGTGGT
>CADDZM010000105.1 GCA_902812345.1 Chloroflexota bacterium
AACTGATATCTGGCATTATTTAGCAACCACTCACCTCTAAAAGGTTGGATTACCTCAATTTACCCCTTCGATTAATCAAACTCCATTGCCTCGAATTGCTCGGTGAAATGTTCCTCGTAGTTAAGGGCGGCGCGTTCGGCTTTGCTGGACGAACTATTCTTGCTGGTCTGTTTCCTCTCCTGGTTTAGTTGGGCGGCTCTTTCGCAAAACTCAATGACCTGGTTGCGCCGGATTTTGCATCCACAGGGTAAATCAACGTTCGTATCTTGTAACATAAAAAATAAAATCCTTTCTTAAAAATCAGGCGTGGTTATTTTTGCTACTTAAATCATTTTCGGTCAACCGGCCTCAACGTAGCCACCAGGCCACCGGTTCCAGGCCGTCGGAAGGCTCGTTTAGCAGCAAAAGTTCCGGGTTAATCATTAAGCCCCGGCCAACAAGAAGTTTATCTCCGATTATACTCGTTATACTCGAGGCTTACCCCAATAATTAAACCCCTTCAGCTTTTAGCAAATCCCGCCTAGAAATACAAAAACGGCTTTTTGTGAGCCGTTTTTGCAAATAATTATTCTGATTAAGCGCTAGTGTTCGCCCCTATACTCGCTCTGAATGTTCAGGCTTATCCAGGGCTGTTCGAACCGGCAATACTCGGCCCGGTGTCCATCGCACGAGGCCGGGAGCGGGCCGTCGGCCTTATGGTAAATTATCCTGTTGCTATCCAGCACCCGATAGTGACCGGCTTTGGCCCATTGTCCGGCTATTAAGATTTCCTCACCATAATCATTAACTATTGGGCTACTTTTAAGGACTTCATCTCTGCTGATCATAGGTATAGCCTCCTCGCTACATACTGTGACCACCAGTGCTACCGCGAAAATAACACTGACAACCTTCTATAAAAACCTGACAGACTTCTTTGTACCGTTAATTTTAGAGTAGTTTTGCAGGTTTAATAACCGTGACTCAACTCGACCAGAACTTTAATTTAGTGTGCCGATGCTGGTTTACAAAATTTAGAGCATATATGCGGGAACGTTAAGAGTCACTTTTCCTCATGGGTATCAATAAAAAGGTAGCACACTAAAACCGGGGCGTCAATACGTGGTATGTATAATGCCAGACTTCTATCATTATTCTTATAGTCATTGTTTGCCCTAATGAATACGTGGTAATCCTTTTAAAATCTTTTTTAACGTAGTATTAATCCTTTAATCCGCCAGGAGCGCATAACCGGCCCCGGCTTTCTCGAGACGGTCCAGGAAAGCCGGGAGGTCGTCCGGCGCAACCTGGAACAGCGTTTTAAAGCGGCCGGACTGGCGGTTTTTGGCAGCCCGGTAAAGCTGCTCGATTAGTTCGCCAAAGACTTCGGGCGGTTCGTCGCACAGCAGGAAAGGCGAAAAGCTGAACAGGACCAGCAGCGGCCCCTCCGACAGCCAGCTTAAATCGGTGAGGCAGACCTCGAAATTTTCCCACAACTCCACGAAATCTTCCGGGAATTGCAAAGCCGCCCCGGCCTCGTTAAAGAAGGCTTCTTCGTTGGTGCTTTTATCGCCTCGCACGACCCGTACGGTTGCCCCCGGAAAAGTCTGGGCCAGGTCGCGGCGTAGCGGCATCAGCCTTTCTTGCTCCAATCCCACCACGTAAAAAGTTGGGTCGTCATTCTTGAATAACAGGTTGTAATTCATTTTGGGTTTTCCAGGTGTTGTGTAAAGGTTTAAGAAAATATAATACCACTAAATTTCCTGAAGAAGATTTAGTTTGGCCGCCCGGTTTCCTTGAGGACACCGCCGGGAGCATGGAAGTTGCGCCTGCCCGACGAGTTACTGGTTAAAAATAACCCGGAGGATAACATAGAAGAATAGTTGGAGCAGGTTAGTAATCATCCCGAACGGGCCCCAATGCCAGACCGCTTCACCCCAGATTATTATTAAAATCACCCCGATACAGAGGGTCGTGCCGTAGGGAATGAAGTCGCGCCAGCGTTTTCGCCCGAAGAAAAAAAAGCCTACCGCGACCACGCCCCCAAGCACCGCTCCCAGGAACAGGCCTGAAATAACCCTCGGAAACCCTAAAATTACGCCGATGAGGATTGCCAGCAGCACATCGCCGAAGCCAAGCGCCCGCCGCCGGTAGATTGCCAGGGCTACCAGGTAAATCAGGTAGAACATTCCGCCGCCCAGCGCGACCCCTAAACCCACGCTGATAATGCCGTCCGGCAGCAGATTGTCCGGGTGCGGCCCGCTCACCAGGGCCACGATTATCCCCACGACAACCCCGCCCCAGATCATAACCGGGTAAATAAGCCGGTAGCGCCAATCAATCAGGGCGATAACCGCCAGCAAAAATATATAAAAGGCGTTGATCAGGTAAACATAAAAAGGGTCGGTTTCGTAGTTAGGCCAGGCCAGGGCAAACGCCAGGGCCAGCAGGATTTCGACCAGGGGAAAGCGCCAGGGCAGCGACTTGCCGCAGTGGCGGCACTTCCCTTTCTGTAACATATAGCCAATAACCGGGATATATTCGAGAAAGCCCAGTTTTTCGCCGCTCCGGACGCAACGCAAGGGGCTAAAAAGCGGTTTTTCGACCACCGGGAAGCGTTCGGCGAGGACGTTCGTAACCCACCCGGCCCACAATCCGGCCAGAAAAGTCAGCACGTAGGGCAGGACGTTCAACTGGTTTTTCCCTTGAGGCGTTCGGCTACGACCGCCCGGGCGGCGGCCAGCATTTCCTCGCGCGGCGCGGCAAGGCCGGTCCAGGTTTCAAAGGCGAGAGCGCCCTGGTAAATCAGCATCAAAAGACCGTCCAGGGCCGAGTAATCCTCAGCCCGGACCCCCCGTATAAAAGGCGTGTGGCCGTAAGTCAGGTCGTAGAATAAAACCGGGTCAGAGTTGGGGCCGCGCATATCCCGGGCCGGGATGGGGAAAGGCCGGTCGGGTTCGAGGACTCCCTGTGACGTGGCGTTCACGATTAGCGAACGGTCAACGGGCCACTGGGCCGGGTCAAGCCCGCTCACTCGCAAGACGGCGCCGGGCAGGAGCGGTTGCAAATCGTTCACGATTGCCCGGGCGCGTTCGGGGGTACGGTTAGCGATATTTAGCGTGGCCGCGCCGCCGGAAGCAAGAGCATAGACAACCGCCCTGGCCGCGCCCCCGGCCCCAATAATGACGGCGGACTTACCAGCAGGAGAATAACCGGCGGCGGGTAGAGTTTCCAGGAAACCGCCCACGTCCGTATTGTGACCCAGCCAACCGCCTGCTTCTTCGTCCAGCAAGAGCGTGTTAACCGCCCCGGCCGCTTCGGCGGCGGGAGTGCGGCGGGTTGAGATTTCCCAACCGCTTAGCTTATGCGGCACGGTCAGGTTAAGACCTAAAAAATCCTCCCGGCGGGCTTTTTCAAGAAAGGCGGCAAATTCGGATGGGCTGATTTCCCATTTTTCGTAGCGGTGGGGTAGTTGATGCCAGGCAAACGCGGCGTTTTGAAAAGACGGAGAAAGGCTGTGCTTAACCGGAAAACCCAGCACTCCGACCGGCCGGGGTGAGCCATCGGCACGGTACAGGCGGGGTTTTAGCCCCGGCCAGGTCTGGGTCGCAAGGTTGGCTCCTGCTCCGGTCATTAACTCTACTCCGCTTTAGCTTCCCTGGTATTTTTTGACGTTTGCGTTATGTTCTTCCAGGGTTGTAGCAAAGGCGTGGCTGCCATCGCGGTCCCCGGTTGCCACAAAGTAAAGGAAATTGGTGCTGGCCGGGTCCGTGGCCGCTTTCAGGGAAGCCAGTCCAGGGTTAGCAATAGGGCCGGGCGGCAAGCCTTTATTCAAATAAGTATTGTAGACCGAGTCAATATCGAGGTCTTGTTTGGTAGGCGGTTTCCACCAGTCGGTGAAGCTTAAATCCTTACCGGCTTTGAGGGTATCCCGCGCCCACTGGACGGTCGGGTCAGTCTGTAACGGCATGTCGGCTTTGAGGCGGTTGTAGAAGACACTGGCGATTTTTGGCCGCTCGTCCGGTTTGACCGCTTCACGCTCGACCAGCGAAGCCACTATAACCGTCTTGTAGATGCCGTTGTTGTCGCGGGCTTTCTGGCGCAAAGCAGCGTCAAACTGGACCCCGAAGCGGTTAAGCATCATCTCGACAATCTGGCTTTCGGTGTAATTGGCCGGGATTTTGTAGGTATCCGGGAAGAGAAAGCCTTCCACCGAGGCGTTGATCGGCTTATCGTTGAGGAAGCCAAATTGCCAGTCTTCTTCTCGGACGGCTTTGATAAACTTGTTGGCGTCCCAGCCGTTCGCGGCCAGCACCTGGGCGATTTGCTCCAGCCGCCAGCCTTCCACAATGGTAACGGTACGGTCATTCAGGCGGACCGAGGTAATACTTTCCAGGACTTCGTCCACGGTCATGTTCTGCCGCAGGTTGACAACTCCGGCCTGTACTTTGGGTTCGGCGTCGAGCATTCTGGCCCGGAGCCGGAAGACAAAAGTGTTGCGGATAAACGCTTGCTTGTAAAGGTCGTCGGTAATCTGGCTGAAAGTTTCGCCTTTAGTGATGGAGAAAGGTATTTCGTCCGTTTTAGTGCTGGGGCGCTGGCCCAGCTCGAAAAAGAAATATATCCCGACCCCAATCGCTAGAATAACGACTACCATCAACAAACCGAAGAACAGCTTTAAGGCTTTGCCAAAGACATTGCCGGCTGCCGCACCGAGGCCAGAACCGCTAACACGCATAGATTTGTAACTTCCCCTTGTATTACCATACCAAAAACATGTGAAAATTAAAACGCAGTAATTATTCTGCCGCTGGCTGCATTGTAACAAAGGGGTCTTAAAAGGGCAAGCTGATTTCAGGAAAAGTAGTCAGTAGTCAGTGGTCGGTAGCCAGTAAAAACCGGGAACAAAATAGCCTTTAAGATGGTTTGGTAAGCAAATAGCCCTGAAGGTCTTACCCCGGCTTTACAATTACCAGGCTGAAGATTGCAAAGCTTTTTTCAAACAAAGCCTTTTAAACAAAGCTTTTTATATGATTACAACGTGCACTAACCAAGGCTGGTTTAGTGTAAGAAATGGCCTGGAATTACTGGCTACTGACCACTGACTATTGGTTTATACGACTAAAGCCGGGTTGAAAACCCTTCTGTTTAAAGCGATAATACAAAACAGGGGCTTATAACGGCGAAGCGGTTTTGCGGGACCACTAAGGCAAAATCTCGGTTAACACAAAGGATAAGGCAAATTGGGTAACGAACAGGTGGACGAACAGGCGTTAATCGCGGCAGCTAAAGCTAATCCCCAGAATTTTGGCGCTATTTATGACCTTTATTTCGACCGCATCTATGCCTACGCTTACAATCACACCGGGCAGCACGCCGACGCCGAGGACGTGACAGCCCAGGCTTTCAAACAGGCTTTCGAAAACCTGGGCCGTTTCGAGTGGCGAGGCGTCCCTTTTGGAGCCTGGCTCTACCGCATTACCAGCAATATAATCACCGGGCAACTGCGCAAGACCCGGCCCAGCGCCCCCTTTGAAGAAGCTATCGAGACGCCCGGTGGCGCCCCGACCCCGGAAGAGTTTTTTTTAACCGGCGAACGAAACAGCGAACTCCTTGATCTGGTCCGCCAGTTACCTGATTTCCAGCGCCAGGCCATTATGCTGCGTTTCGGCCAGAACCTTTCTTATGCCGAGATTGCCGACAGTATTGGCCGGACCGAAGGCGCGGTCAAGCAGCTTATCCACCGGGGTCTTTCCACCTTGCGCCACAACATGGCAAAGTCTGCAACCTAGACCCTGACCTTACAGTCCGACGCTTCCCTGCATAATACCGCCGTCAATAAAGTAAGTGCTGGACGTAATATAGGCTGCTTTGGCTGAGGCCAGCCAGGCTACCAGGCCGGCCACTTCTTCGGGCTCACCAACCCGACCGAGCGGAATGGCGTGATTGAGGGCGGCGGCCTTTTCAGGGGCGGCCAGCGTTTCCTTGTTGATAGGGGTATCTATCGCGCCCGGCCCCACCCCGACCACGGTAATACCGTGCGGGGCAAGTTCAACCCCGGCGTTGCGGGTGAGCATGCGGATGCCGCCTTTGGCGCAGCAGTAGGGCGAGTTACCCGGCATCGGCCAATCCTCGTGGACCGAAGAAATATTAATGATGCGGCCTCCATCGCCCTGTTTTATCATCTGCTTGGCCGCAAACTGTGTCCCGAAGAATGGCCCCTTGAGATTTACTCCGATAACGGTATCAAAATCCTGCTCGGTTGAATCAATAGTTGAGGTCCGGGTCTCCATCCCGGCATTATTGACCATGATGTCTAGCCGCCCGAAAGTCTCGACGGTATGGTCTACCAGCTTTTGCAAATCGGCCACTGACGATACATCACCCTGCACCACCAGGGCTTTACCGCCCGCCTGCTCGATTTGTTGCCTGACCTCGTTGGCCGCTTGCTCGTTATGGCGGAAATTGACGGTAACGGCTGCCCCTTCCTTCGCCAGTTCGATACTTATCGCTCTCCCGATGCCGCTATCACCGCCCGTGACAATCGCGACCTTATTTTCCAGTAACACAGGCATGCCTCCTTAATTTGTCACCCGGAAGTGACCATAACTTTTTATAAAGTACCGGGTATAACACAGGCAAAAATGATACCATCTTTTCCCAAAAGGCCGGGATTTAGCAAAACCCCCTCTTTAAGGTATAAAACAACTCCGGGAGTAACCGCGTCATTGCGGTTACTCCCGAAATTAAGGAACATAAATTAAGATGTAGTCCAAAAACTAACCCCTGCGGGGCGCTTAACGAAGGCCGAGCTTACCTTTTCTTCCAATGGTTGGGATTTATTTATCCGCAAGTAGGGTCGCGTTTCTATACCCTTATTCTAGCATACCTTAAGGTAAACTTATATGAATTTCATGTTAATTTAGTCGAGCGGTTAGCTGAAATTAAAGGGCCAAACCCTGGTTTCAGGGCCGCTCTTGCAGCCGGGCCAGGTTTTGTTTCAAAGAATCTTCCCATTTGCCTATCATCTCCGGGCCGTTAGAGACCGGGGGCCGTAAACTTAACTCGGCCAGCCGCATCAAGACCCTGTTTTGGCCTGTTGTTTGCCCGGTGGTTCGCTCAATCGGCGGGGCGGCTGGTCGCGTAAATGGCTGTTCAATCAGGTGCAGGCGGGGTGCGGGAGCCGCAGGGCCGGGAAAGATAATTACCCCGGTTGGCACGTCGAAATCATTCATGTAGGCCAGCATCCGGTACATGTCTTCGGGGTGCGCCCGGGTGGGGTCGGCGGGCGCGTTGCGGTACTTAACATCAAGGAAAATCCGGCGGCTCCGGTTGGGGTCTTGACCTTGCTGGGGGGTGGGTTCGAAGCGTAAGTCGGGCCGGGCCGGCTGCACCCTTTCGGCGCTGTACCAGCCGCCCGGCGCGGCCTGGTTATAGTAAAGAATGCCGTCTTCAGCTTGAAAAAGCCCGCTCTGGCGGCCCTGTTCGCCCGGCTTGAAAGTCAGACCGAGCGCGGCGGCAATCTCACAGGCCGCCCACCACTCGTAAATCACGCTTAAAGGCGGCATCCCGGCTTCCTCGCCCGCTTCTTCCGGCAGGCGGATATAGCGGCGAGCGTATTCCTCGAAAGCCTCGGCCAGCCGGGAGTAGGCCGGGTTAAAACACTCCCGGCAGTTCCGGGCCACTTCAGCCCACTGGGCCGGGTCGCGGGGATTGAAGCCTCTGGCTGGTCGCTCGGCTGGCCGCTCGGCTGGCCGTTCCAAAAGTCGGGCCTGGACCGCCTGGAGATTCTGCTGGCTTTTCAAAAAATACTCAAAGCGCCCGGCGTACTCCTTGAATTCGGCTACGGTTTTCTCTAACTGGCCTGAAGCCTGCCCGGTGGTCTCGACCTGCCAGGCCAGCTTGCGGTTTTCATAGATTAACTCTTTGAGCCAGAAGACCAGCAGCAGGTTTGGCCCGGTCGCATAGTCGGTGGGCGCTTCGACCCAGTGATGGGTCAGGCCGGTTTCGGCGGGCGAATTAAGCCAGCCCTGGACGGTCGGGTTCCAGCGAATACTGCCGCGCACCATGCCATCTTCCCGGCGAGACCGCTCGATAACCCGGTAATCCAACCGCTGGCTCAATTCTTCCAGCAAACCGCCGTCAAGCAGTTGACGGGAGAAGGCGCGCAGTTTTTGGGCGGTAAAATCCAGGCTGGTGTATGAAAAAGGCGGTGCGTCCGGGCCGTCTCCATAATTCAGTAAAACCGTGTTCGGAGCGTCCAGTTGAGCCAGCAGGCGCGGCAGGCGGTCGAATTTAAGCCATTGCAACTCGGCCGGGCTAATTTTGCGGGGATATACTTCCAGCGAAGCAACTGCCAGGGTTTGCTGGCCTTCCCGGACCTGAAAGACCTGTTTACCGGCCAAATCCCGCACCCGGTAGGGCAATAAGAGGGTCGCGCCCGGCGCCAGCGAAAACCCGGCCCGCAACTTCTCGCGGCCAAGACCCAGTTCCAGACCTTCCAGGCTGCTTTCTCCCCGGTTCGCCAGGCGCAACTCTACCTCGGTTTCTTCCGGGACAGCTTCAACGGGCAGCCCATTATAATAAATTTCAAGGGTGAAATTCGCCATGCCGCAATTATAGCATTCCCTGGATATAAAAACGCCACTGTTAAGACAAAAGAGTCTTGTTAGTAGCGTTTATTCTCGGTGAAAACTTATTCTTTTGAGCTTAAACTCTTGACCGGGACCGGGGCAGTTTGCGCGTCGGTATGCGGCTGTTTGAGGTTAAAGCCCGCCGAGCCTGTCGGAACGGCTATCCCGTTTCGTTTGGCCTCGGTTTTCTCGGAAAGGGTTTCCTGGCGGACCTGGTCGGCTTCGCTAAAGGAGAAATGCTCTTTGACCCAGTAGTACAGGCCGAACAGTGTAACCGGCAAATAGAGCGCGGCGTGAAGCAGGATAATATAGCTCAAGGCGACGCTGCCAACCCCAAAGATTTGCTGCAAGACCAGCTTGGCGGCGGCATCGAACGGCCCGACATAGCCCGGCGTGGAAGGCACCAGGGTCGCCAGGTTCGCGACAGCCAGCGTCATGAAAATGGCGGCGGCGTTCAGGTTCAGGTTATTAAAGGCCAGGGCTACCGACCAGAACATACCCGCTTCGAACAGCCAGGCGATTACCGAAAGGCCGAAGACGATTAAAAGGTCTTTCCATTGGCGCAGCACCTGCAGACCATCAATAAACGATTCGGCCAGACCGGCGACTTTCGGGCGAATTTTCCCGGGGACAAAGCGCAGGCCGAAGTTTTCCAGCCGTTTCATCCAGGTCTTGCTGTGGGCGACCACGAAAAAGAGGACAATCCCGGCCAGGAAGACCACGGCGGCCAGTTTTTCGATGCCCTGGATGTCCGAACTAACCGTCACAAAGAGCGAGGCCACCGACAGGAACAAAATCATGGTCAGACCGTCCATTATGCGCTCGACCACGATGGTCGCCAGCGCGGCGGTCTTGCGGACCCCTTCGCGGCGGTCCAGCACATACGCCCGGACGACTTCGCCCATACGCACCGGCAAAACGTTATTCGCCATATAGCCGATTACGACTACCGGGAAGAGCCGCCGGGCCGGCACTTTCTGGATCGGCCCGAGCAGGTAATGCCAGCGCACCGCCCGGATACTAACTCCTACAAAGTAGGAGGCCAGGCCGGGAATCAGCCACCAGTAGTTGGCCTGGCCTAAAGATTTACCAATTTCATTAAAGTCTTGCCCGCTAAAGGCCAGGTACAAAAAGACCAGGCCGATTACCAGTCCTAACCAGAACTTCCAATTACTTTTCCGAATCAAACCCATTGTTACCTTCCAGGCTGGCCACCCGGCATACCCTCCCTGGCAGCCGGGGATTTTTCAAATTTTAGATATCTAACTATACATGACGCTAAAGCAGTAAAAAAGTTACCGCCCGGCTTAGCTGTCGGCGGCGGAAAAAGAGGTTTTTTGTTTGGCGGCTTCGTCCGGATCTTCCAGGCCCAGGCTGGTCGCCACTTCTTCGGTTTCGGCCTCCTGCTCCTGGTCTCCGGCCTGTTTATTGGCCCGTAAAGCCTTGAACGACATATTGCGGCGGGTAAAAAAGACCAGGCCAATCGCCGTAACCATTACGTACTGAAAGGTATTGGTGAGCAGGGCCAGGCTGAAAGCGGTCGCGCTGCTGACGGCGTAAGCACCCAGGGCTACTGTCGCGGCAGCCTGGTAAACGCCGAAAAAGCCCGGCGCGCTTGGCACCATCGTCCCCAGGTTCACAAAGACCAGCAGCAACACGCCCGCGCCAATCAGTTCGAGCGGGCTCATAATCTGGTCAATCTTAAAGGCCCGCAGCATCAGATAATAGCTGCAACCTTCCATAGCCCAGACCAGGGCCGAAGTTAAAACGATGGCAATAATGCTCCGGCCGTTTTTCAGGGCGTGCAGACCCAGCACAAAGCTGGTCAGGAGGTTGTGGGCTTTTTTCTCAAGGCCGTTTGGTAAAGGCTTCATCAGGAAGCTGACCAGGCGCAGGGCCAGTTTCTCCCGTACAATTAGAAAGACCAGGAAAAGAATGGCGAAGACAAAGACCGCCGTCGAGAAAATCTCGATAAACTCGGTCCAACCGGTCTGTTTGGGGGACGGAAAGACTACCAGGGCAATCCCCATGAATGCCACCAGCGTCAGACCGTCGCAGACGCGTTCCAGGACGATAGTCGCCAGGCTGAGGCTTTTGCTGATTTTCTCCTGAGCGCCAAGCGTATAGGCCCGGACGAATTCACCGATGCGGGCGGGCAGGAGGTTATTCGCCATGAAGCCAATCATCATGACCGAGTAAGAGGCGCCGTAGGAAACTTCTTTGGTGGGTTTGAGGATGATTTGCCAGCGCCAGGCCCGGACCAGGTAGGCCAGAAAAGTGATGGCAATAGCCGGAATGAGATATAAATAGTTGGCTTGCCCAAATGCTGTGCCAACTTCATCAAACTTTACATTGAGCAGGACGATTGCCAGGAAAAAGAGGGTTAAGCCGAAGCCGAGCAACTGCTTTCCCAGGGACTTAAACAAAATTATTACCTCGCCTTTAAGCCTTGTTTAAAACAACCGGATAATTATAGCCTAACCTTTTTAACCTTGCAAATTTGAATCTAAAAGTAGCCAATGAAACCAGAAAAAACAGGGAAGGGAGCTGACGTGATATAATATTTTGAGAAAATTCTATTATTACGCCGGGTTGCGGGTGGCAAAACGGTTTACAACTCTTAGGATTTTTAAGCGCATAGATATAATAATGGAGAATGCAGCGTGACTTTTACGTTAGTTGGGTTGATTGGCTACCTGGTGCTGGGGTTAATCGGCGGCACCGTTACTGAACAGATTGCCAAGCGCAAATTCTGGCCGCCGGTAGGCTGGCTGGGAGCTATCCTGGTCGCTTTTGGCGGCGCTATTATTGGCGGCTGGCTGGGTTATTTGCTGGGTTTTACCGACCCGAATTTTGAAAGACTGCCGATTATCCCGGCCATTATCGGCCTGATAATTTTTATGATACCCTGGTTTATGGTCCGGGGCGGTTATACCGGCTACGGCAAACAGCGGACCTGGCAGCGCAAGTACCGGCGTTAGCCTCTAACCTGAAAAGGCCTAAAATAAATGAACTTTAATGAACTCTTTGATATAAGCGTCAGTCTGCGGCCCGGTCTGGCGGTCTGGCCGGGCGACCCGGCCCTGGAACTGCCGAAAATCGGTGTTATCAGCGAAGGTTCTCACTCCAACGTCACCCGGATTCTGGCGAGCGCCCACACCGGCACCCACATGGATGCGCCGGTCCACTTTATTGACGGCGCGACCGGCATTGACCAGTTTCCGCTCGATGCCCTGGTCGGGACGGTCTACGTCCTGGACTTTACCCACCTGGACCACCATATTGGCCCGACCGACCTGGAAGCCTGCGGCCTGCTCGCCGGGGCCGAGCGCGTCCTGTTCAAGACGACCAATTCGGTTATCTGGGAAGACGGCACCGAGTTCCGCCGGGATTATATCGCCCTGGCTCCGGCGGGGGCGCAATGGCTGGTGGACCGGGGCATCAAGCTGGTCGGCATTGACTATCTCTCGATTGAGGAGTTTGAACCGGCCCGGCCCGATACTCACTACACCCTGCTCGGTAAAAAGGTCGTGATTGTTGAGGGCGTAGATTTGCGCGGCATCGAGCCGGGCGAGTACACTATCTTTGCCCTGCCAATCAAAATTAAAGATGCCGACGGCGCACCGGCCCGTGTCCTGTTAGGCCGGAACTAGCTTTTTAAGTAAGGGCTTTAGCCGGAAGGTATGGCAGGATGGACACAGGCGCCCCGCTCGATTTTATAATAATTTTAGTCGCTCTGGCGATTCTCGTGACAACTTTATGGAATGTCTTTACAAAGCGCGAGAAGCCTTCGTACGACATTATCTTTTTTAGCCTGGTGCTGGTAATCTTCGGCCAGGGAAGTTTGCTTACTTCCCTGGGCGTCTTACCGTCCTCGTTTTTACCATTTATAGCCCTTATATTATTTGTCGCAGCCCTGGTTTATGGCTTCTTCTATATGAAACGCCGGGCCGCCAACCGGGACAATTTGTAATCATAAGAGGATAATAAAAATGCGTGAACTAAATTTAGATTGGAACCCGAAAAGCCCCTTCCTTTTCGAAGCCGAGGGCGAGAACGGCATGAAGATGCAAATGGACGCTACGGTCAAGGCCGGCGGTGAAGGCAAGGCTTTCAGCCCTAAGCAAATGCTGATGTTTTCCCTGGCGGGTTGCACCGGGATTGATGTCCTCGGCATCCTGCGGAAGATGCGCCAGGAAGTTACCGGCTACCGGCTGGTAATCAAGGGCTGGGAAGAAGACGAACTGCCTAAAGCCTTTACCAGACTGGTCGTCGAGCATGTGGTGAGTGGGCCGAATCTCAACCAGGACTCGGTAGACCGGGCCGTTAAACTCTCGCACGAAAAGTATTGCGGCGTTTCAGCCAGCCTGGAAAACCCGGTCGAGGTGGAAATGTTTGGCCGCATCGCGAGCGCGGACGAATTAGCCGGGATAAAGTAGCAGTAGAGCTAAAGGAGTTTGCATCATGGAGTCTTCAACGCCGCAGGCCACCATCCAGGACCGCTTGCGCTGGCGGATTACGCCCGAACTTTACGAAAAAATCCGGGGTCTCTGGATTAGTCACTCCATCGCGGAAGACAAGCGCAATCTCCAGGGGCTGATTGATACCCTGGCCGAAGATTGCGTCTACGAGGTGGTCGGAACGGACCAGCGCTGGGAAGGCCACGCCGGGGCCAGGGAGTTTTACACCTCGTTCCTGGGCGCTTTCCCCGATATTGACTTCAAAATGACCGATATTGCCGTCGGGCCGCAGGGCGTCTTCGAGGTCGCGAACGTCAGCGGCACCCACAAAGGAACCTGGGCCGGGCAAGCGCCGAGCGGCCAGCGGGTGAATTTCCAGGTCATAATCTTCTTTCCCTGGAACCCCCAGGCCGAAAAGTTTAGCGGCGAGAAAATCTGGGTGACCGGCGGCGATTTAATGCCGAACCATTAGCTTTTGTCATTAGCTTATAAGGTTTGTTTTCACTTTAGTTTCAGGACAATAAAAAAGCTGTCTCCGCGAACAACTGAGACAGACTTTTTAGTTATAACTAAATTTTCGAAATTACCTCGCCCCCATTGAAGCGCCAGCCCGGAAAGACCACCCGCAGCGGCCCGAACAAACACCAGTTAGTCCAGAACCAGACAGTGCCGTAGTGGAAGAAAAACCTCCAGAAATCGCCATCCCCGAACCGTACCCCCGGCAGCCAGTTCAGTTGAAAAAGCAGGTAAACGACCGCTCCTTCCACCAGCCCTACTCCGAACTGAAAAGCCAGCGGCCAATCGCCTTCCCAGCGAAAGCCTTGCAGGTAAATGTATAACGCGTCCCAGCCAATTCCCAGGAGATTTACATAAAAAAGAATAAGAAGTAACTTCGAGGCGTCGGGAGCCTGACCGCCGATACCGACTGGGCCGAAAATAAGCATGTAAAAGAGCGTAATGACCAGGCCGACCGTCCAGAGAAGGACCGTCCGCGATTGCCAGCGTCCTATAAGAGTCGGGGTCATGTCAGGGTTGCACCTTTCTAGCCCATTTTAGCCACTGGCTGATAGAGCGGCCAACGCCAAGTTTTTTTAGCTCAAAAGCGCCAGCTTCCTGAAGCGCCTGGACCGAGCGTAAGGCGGCGTATTGCAGCCCCAGGAAGCTATCCACCGCCGCCAGCGGCCCGCCCAATGTCATTGAGCCGGAAGCGTACATCCGGCCTGTGCCGTTGCGCATTCCCGGCACCTCGAAGTCGTTCTCGACTTGAATCCGCCCCATCGGGTTGAGCGCCAGGGCGAACTTATCGATTAAATCGGCCAGCAGGGGATTTGAACCGGCTTTACCTTCAAGGCCGGTCGCGTCTATGATAAATTCGGCGGTGCAGGTAAGCTGGGCCGCCACCTGCCCTTTAGTGACGATGCGGGTTTGCAAGCGGCCTTCGGGCAGCCTCTCGACATTATCGACCTCGCCAAAGACAATCTGATACCAGCCCTCGGCCAGCCCGCGCCGGGTAATTTCCAGCCAGTCCTGGCGGCGAGCCGTGGTGGTGCCGCCCCACTGGCTCAACAGCTTTTTGCGTTCTTCCGGCGAAGACTTTTCCAGCAGCTTGCGGTAAGGGCCGGTCCAGCAACTGCGCGGCCAGTTAAACGGTTGGAATTCAAACTGGTTAGCTACCGGGCGTCTGGCCTTGCCGTAACGGTGGCCCTGAGAAACCGGCGAACGCATCAGGTGAATGATGCCGATGTTCGGGTTGTGCTGGCGTTCCTCGGACAGGCGCTGCAAGATGCGCGACGCTACGATACCCCGGCCCCGCACCATCACCAGGCCACCGTGGCGGCGCAAGTGTTCGTAAAGGTGATCGTGATTCTCGTAAGCGTTGACCACCGACTTGAAATCGCCGGTCTGTTCGCGGTATTTTTGCAGGTCCGGCAAAAATTGAAGGGCCGGGTAGCCGACCGCTATATGTAAATAATGGGTTAAATGGAGCGAATGGGCCGGGCCGGTGTTGTTCTGACCGGGGCGGCGGGTCGAGTAGGCTATTACATAGCGGCCGTCGGCTGTCTTGCGAATGGCCCGGACACGCCCGTAGCGGTAAATCTGCCCCCAGCCAATCCGTATAGCTTCCCGGTCCACCGCCCGAAAGACATCGCTGATGCGCGGGGTATAGGTATCGGTCAGGGTTGGTTCGCCAAAGATTTGCCACCAGAGCCTGGTTGCTTTTCCCAGGTGGCCCTGCTTGAACTCGGTCCAGATTTCCCGTAAGGCGTAACCCGGCCAGCCCCATAAATTGTCCGGGGTGGACTCAGAGTTGGAGCGGAGCCTTTCCCAATCAGGAATTTGTGAATTGTGGGCCAGGTTGTTGTAGTGGCCGTACGGCCTGGCGTCCATGCCTATCGCGACAATATTAGCGGTTCCCACCCCTGAAACGCGCAGGGCGTCTACCCAGGAAAAGCTGCCCAGGCCCGCCCCGACTGTGGCGTACTCGGTATAGCTGACCGGCAAATTCAACTGCTGAATTTCGTAAATGGAAATCACGGGTTTATCAAAGCACCTGGGCGGCCAACTGGTGTCCCGCTGCGCCGGGGCAAACTGCGGGGCCGGAGCCTGTAGTGACGGCTGCCAGGGCGGCGGTTGGTTTACTCGATTGAAATGTGGGTTAGGCTGGTTCATTAATTCCTTGCTTGCTTTTCCTGAAATTAGTGGGCTTTAGCCGGAGGTCTATTATAGACATCCAACAGGACCGACTGGCCGTTTGCCAGAAGGTAGCCGTCAATCGGGCAATGTTCGATATAGAGAGGCCAGGTCCGACCACACCGGCCCGGGCATTTAATACCGTATTCTACCGGGGCGTGGGCAACCGCTTCGGCAGGCCGCGCCCCGGCCAATCGCCCTGCCGGGACCGGCGGTAACGGCGCGAGTTGTGGCTGCGGTGCCTGGGCCGGTATCTGGTAGACGGCGGCTTGCTGAGCCGCCTGGCTTAGCTGGCTGACCGGCCCGGCCAGAAAGAAAAAGCTTTCGCCGCCGATTTCCACCCGGTCGTTGTGTTGGAGCAGGCGGGATTGCGGCACCCGCTCTTTGTTGACCATGGTGCCGTTGCTGCTGCCCAGGTCCACGATGGCGAGGCCGTCGGGGGTCTGCCGGATTACCGCGTGAAAGCGTGAGGCCTGCCTTCCCTGGATAACCACGGCATTTTTGCTGTCGCGGCCAATAGTCAAAGGCAGGTTAGTCAGGAAAACAGTCAGGGCCGGTTCGCCGGGCTTCAGGTGTAACAGGCGCGGGTAAATTTCATCGGCGGGTGGCTGGGCGGCGGGAGAAGCTATGATTTGGAAGAGGTTTTTAGCAATTGTGAGAATATCGCCGTCATGCAGCAGGCGCGGTTCCCGGATGACCTCGCCATTAACCCGCGTGCCGTTGCTGCTACCCAGGTCGTAAAGGGTGTGCCCCGCCTGCTCAAGCCGAATTTCGGCGTGATGGCGGGAGACCTGGCTTTCGGCCAGCACTACCCGGTTATCAGGATTTCGCCCAAAGCCAAAAGGGGTCTGGTCGAGTTTGAAGGTTTGCCCCGTCGCTATTCCTTTTTGTCCAACAATGAGCCAGTCCACCTGGCATTTCTCCCTGAATCAAGTTTGTTTTCGCTAAAAATCAGGTTTTGTAAAAACCATTCACAGCCAATTTTAATTAAAACTCCAGTACCGGGCTATGACCTATTCCACATTTGAAAGGGATGTATAAAAAGTGTCAAACAACATTTTTAAAATATTTAAAAGACAAGAATAACCAAATAGTTATAATAAACTTGCCAGGTGATTGGTTAGGATTTGTTTCAGGGCATTGAAAAGAATATGAATTAAAAAGCCGGGAAATCTTTTCAATCCCCGGCTTTTTAAGTTCTGCTTGATAAAAAGGCGTTAATTTAGTTTTTTACGCCTGCCTGCCGTGAATCGTGATGTCGTCCTGGCCCCTCAGGTTATCCTGGTGGCCGGTGGCATTGGTCATCTGGCCGGTAGACTGGTCGCCAAGCTGGCTTTCCGAGGTGTAGGCTCCTTCGAGGGAGCCAGCCTGAGCGCTACTCTGGCTGGCGCTTTTGTTAGCGCCCTTCCCAAAGAGGTTTAACATCGCCTGATTGAAGGCCGGAATGTCGCCGGGTTGGCGGCTGCTAACCCAGTTTCGGTCCTGCACTACCTGGCTGTCTTCCCACTGGCCGCCCGCATTACGCACATCATCCTGGATAGTGTGATAGCTGGTCAGCTTGCGGCCCCGCAAAAGGCCCGCTGAAACCAGCAGCCAGGGACCGTGACAGATAACCGCGATAGGCTTCCCGGCCTGGTCAAACTGGCGTACAAAGTCCTGGGCTTTCTGGTTTACCCGCAAATTGTCGGCGTTAAGAGCGCCGCCCGGCAGCAGCACCGCGTCAAAGTCGGAAGGGTTGGCCTGTTCCAGCGGCAAATCTACCTTGAAGGTGTCGCCTTTAGTGTCGTGATTAAAGCCGACTACCTGGCCGTTTTTTGGTTGAGGGGCAATAATTTTGGTTGAAGCCCCGGCCTGGTCCAGCGCCTTCTTCGGCTCGGTAAGCTCGACCTGTTCAAAATCGTCGGTGACGAGAATTGCTACCCGCAGTCCATTCAAATTTGTATCCGCCATTTTTTTCATCTCCTTTGGTTCCTTCTCAACCACTCTTTAGTGGCATTTATAATATACTTTCGCATATTACGGGCCAATGGCTTTAGAGAAACAAAGGTTTGGGAAAATGACGAAAACCTTAAAAGGTCAATTTGCAAAGATTAAGGAGTTCAAAGATTAAGGAGTTCAAAGATTAAGGAGTTCAA
>CADDZM010000106.1 GCA_902812345.1 Chloroflexota bacterium
GCTTCCCCGGCGCAATCTGTTACGGACGAGCTTCACGGGACCGATTTCGACCAGGGCGGCCTGTTCAAAACCGCCGGTATCATCATCCAGCCGGAAAGGTTCCAGGCCGCCCTGGTCGAAATCGGTCCCGTGAAGCTCGTCCGTAACAGATTGCGCCGGGGAAGCCGGGGCCGGGGTTGGCGTGTCAAAATCATTATTTTCATCCAGGTTAAACGGAGCCAGGTCGCCAAAATCGCTATCGTCAAAGGCGGGTGAATTGGCCGAGGACGAGGCAGGTTCGGACGGCGGCTGGTTCAGCCAGGAAGGCAAGGCACGGGTACCCATTTCCAACCGGTCAAACCCGGTGTCATTTTCGGCAGGTTCGGCCGGGGCTTCCGGTGGGAGAGAAGGCGGCGGAGTATCGTTCACCAGCCAGGACGGCAAATCGCCCAGGTTAGTCGGACCGGTATCCTCACGGGAGCGGATGCGGGCCGGAGGGGTATTCACGTCCGCGATAAAAGGGCTTTCCGGTCCCAGGTCGGATTGTTTAATTTCATCCTCGTCCAGGGCAAAAGGCTGGAGATAATCGGGTAATTCTTCCCGCTCCCAGTCAAAAAGGTCGTTCAAATTCTCCTGGCCGCGTCTGATGGGCATCTGTGAATTCTCCTGCAAGCTGTTTGGTGAGGCCGGTGAAACAGCGTCGGCGCCCCCGGTGGGGGTAATGCTATCAATATCCAGGTCGTCCAGGCCACCAAACGCCGGAAGGCTTGAGTCCTGCGCCATCTGTTCCAGGGCAAAATCGGGGACCGGACCCTGTTCGTCCCGCTTGTAGAATGCGTAAGGCTCCCGGTAGACCTCAACTGTTTCGTTAGCCTGGGTGGCGGCGGCTCCGGCAAAAGCGCCTTCATCGCTGGCGTTAGCTTCGGCTGAAACCGGGGCAGCTTTAGCCTCGGCCTGTACAGCCGGTTCGGGAGCAAAGGCGGCTTCATTTTGAAACATCGGTAACGGCTGGTCCGGTACGGCTCCTGGCTGGGTTTCCGGCAGACCGGGAGGCTCGGCGGCAGGTTGATCCTGGTCGCCAGGCTCCGTCCGGGGGGCGTCGAGGGTATCAGGTGCGCTGGAAGGTACCGGTATAGCAACCGGGCGCGGTTCCGGTTCAGGGTCGAGCGGTAAACCGGGCGCTTCGGTTGGTTCAACCGGCTCAAAAGCGTCTGAAGCCGAACTTTTGGGAGTAATATCCGCGTCACCGTTCCCGGAAATGGGGTCTGATACTTCAAAAGCGTCAAACCTGAATTGTTCGGTAGGCTCGTTGGAAGCCTCGTCGGTAGCGTATAAATCCTGGAACTGGTCAGCCGGTGTTATAGCCGGTTCGTTAGGGGCAGCAGAACTCTCGACAGCCGCAGTCTCGGCGTTTTCGTCAAAGGTAAAAGGCTCCAGGGGCGGCAGGGCGAAAGCTTCCCCTTCCTCATTTTCCTTACCTGGTAGCGGGGGGGTCTGGCTGGTCCCGGCAGGGCTGGCCGGTTCATTTTCACCGAACAACGGCCCGGTATTCTGAATAAATCCTGGCGAAACGTCCTCGTCGAAAGTAAAAGGCGCTATATCCGGGCTAATCGAACCGCCTGAAGCGGCCTCGGCAAACTGCGAAGGCGGTGTATTCGAGATATTATCCCCGGCAATAATAGCGGGGTCAAAAGAATTCTGTTCCTGCGAAGGCGTTTCAGGGGCCAGGCGCTGCTCGATTTCCTCAAACAGGCTTAAATCACCTTCCCGGGCAACCGAGAAATCGAGGTTGAACACGCCGGGCGTGGCCTGGGCCGGTTCGGAGGGCGGTTTAACCGCCGGGCCAAAAGGGGAATCTCCGGGGCTTTCGACTTCCTCAAAAAGCTGCAAGGGGTCGCTTTCCTCGTGAGCGGTTGTCTGGCCCGGTTCGTGCAGGTCGTGTTGCTGGGCGAGGCCCGCGCTACCTTCTTCGTCTTCCTCGGTTTCGGGGTAAAGCCCTTCATCCTGGTCGCCGTGCTCGGCCACGTGTTTCTCGGTGTCGGACAACAGGGCAAAAAGGTCCAGCCCCATATTGGTCCCGGCGGAAGGTTCCGTTTCGCTAACGGAAGGCAGGTCAGACTTCAAACCAGGCACTACATCGGTCTCCGAACCTCCGGCAGCCCATTCCGGCACCGGATTTTTCCGGTTGGCTAACTGGGCGTAAAGACTTTCCATGTCAGGCATGGGAATTGAAGGCACGCCCAGCATCGAGATATAGTTAAGGGCATCATTGGCAGTCGAGTCCTCAAACAGGCGTTCGGCCAGCAGATTGACGGGGTCGAGAGCGTGAGCGCGTTCGAGATAATCAGAAGCTCGCTCCTGGTTACGGCGCACCCCGTAGATGTGCCACAGGACCAGATTCGCCTTGACCAAAAAGGCGTTATTTTCGATTAGCTCCTGGGCCAGTTGCTCGGCCCGGCCGTAGTCACGGTTGCGCCAGTAAGCTTCCATAAGGCTGACCTGCACATCAAGCCGGTTAGGGGTCTGGCGCAGGACATTGTTGTATTCCTCGATGGCCTGACCGTACAGACCGTCGCGCAGGCGGGCGTTTGCGAGTCCGACCTTGCTCAGGCGAATCTGGGCTTTTACGCCGGGCTGTCGTTCACGGTAGAGGCGCAGCAGTTCTTCGCGGAGTTGTTCGATACTGGGGTCAAGTTCCAGGGCGCGTTCGCAGTAGAGAATAGCATCGTCCAGGCGGCTCTGCTCGTAGGCGATAAAACCCCGGTCCACGTAACCAAGCACATCCTGGGGGTCCGCAGATAGCACAAAGGTAAAAAGCTGCTCGGCCTCGGAAAACAGGCGTTGCTCGGTGTAAGCTTCACCCAGCATGCGGGTAGCTTCCAGGCAGCGCGGATAAAAATTAAAGATGTGGTGGCAAAGGGCTATTGCCCTATCTGGATTGCCGGCTTCCAGAGCCACTTTGGCGTCACTAATTACCTCTTCTAAATTTACCCGATTTATCGCCATTATTTATCCTGAAGCTAAATTTGGAGGTGTAATTATTTACATAATACGTAATAACAAGGGCCATTATAAAACAGCCAGCCTGAAATATCAATAGTACCAATTCTCCCCAAATTTGACCTATTAAATAAAAAGGGAACGCCTGATCAAGCGTTCCCTCTGCTTTTTCTTTTCTAACTTACCTGAAAATTTACTCCGCCGGAACCAGGCTGCTTTCGACGGTGGAGGGTGTTTCAGATTCAGGGGCAGGGCTTTCGGGGGCGGCACCGTGGACCAGGCTGTTGGCATGTTTAAGCAGCAGTTCGATGCGCTCCGGCCGGACATTCTTGGTTTCGAGGTATTTTTCCAACAGTTGCAGCGGCGACAGACCTTCCACAGAAGCGCCACCTAACCGGACGCGCCTGGGCCGGTCAACCTTCCGTTCGATACCGGCTAAATGGTAAATATCGTACTCGTTGAGAGTGCGGCGCAGTTCATCTTCACGCAGCCCGGCCAGTTGGTCGGGGCGCAGTTTCAGGCGAACCCGTACAATCGCGTTTTTAAGGCCCGGCCCTTTGAAGCGAGCGGCCTCGCGCTGGATAGCCTGGACGACCGCCGCTGTCGGGTTTAACAGGCTGTCCTCGTCAATATCCTCGATATTCAGGTCAAGGGTGCGGAAGGGGCGGACCAGGGGGTCTTCAATAAAGCGCCAATCGGTCAGCCGGGTAATTTTACCGCCACCGGGATCGTCTATTTCGACCAGGATGAAACCTTTAGCGTCATTTTCTTCGCCAAAGTCAATCCGTTCCAGGCTGCCGGGATAAACGATAGCGGTATCCCCGGCGTGCAAACCCTGGTGTTTGTGGATGTGGCCGACCGCGATGTAGTCAAAGTTTTCCGCGCCCAGGATACTCTTTTGCAGGGCTAAATCCTGCCCCAACATAATCGAGCGTTCGCTGCCGTAAGTCGCGCCTACAATCGAAGCGTGGACCGCCAGGACGGCCGGGTACTGGGGGTCAAGCTGTTTGATTACCTGTTTGAGCAGGTTTTCCATCTTTTCCAGCAAAAGCTGGTTGAGTTCGTCCAGGCTGCGGCCCCGGTATTCCTCTTTAGTAATCAAGTTCTGGCGGGTCAGCCAGGGCATCGAAACGACCTGTAACAGGCCCGATTTCGTCTGTATCTTAAAAAGCTCGATGCTCCGCGCCACGTAAACTCCCGGCACGGCCAGCGTTTCGAAAATCTCGATAGAGTGCGCCCGGGTAGACATATTGGGCAGGTCGTGGTTTCCGGTCAGCAAAAAGACCGGCACCTTGCGCTGGACCAGCCGCATAATACGCTTGGCAAACTCGCGCTGGACGGTCGGGTTGGGGTCGCGGTTTTTATAGGCGTCGCCGGTAAAAAGAACGGCGTCCACCCCGGCTTCCAGTCCCCGGTCAATCGCCCGGTCGAACGCCGCGACGAAATCCTGCAGGCGGGTAGGCAGGCCCGTTACCGGGTCAATGCGCGAGTAATTTTCAATTCCAAAATGGATATCGGACACGTGTAGAAGTTTCATGGCCTTTAAACTTTAGCATGTTGAACTTGTTTAGTCAACTTTTTTGTTCGAATTTGAAGGGAAAATAGCCTGTGGGAAACCCAGGATTAGCCTGACTGGTGGTGGATAACTTTGAGAAAACTTTTGCTTAATTGCTCTTTAATATGTACTTCCTATCAACTCATATATCTCGAAAAGACTTAATTATTATCTAAGTATTTTTACTTTCGAGCCATTCTTCTATACTTGACCTCAAAATTAGTTGTTTTTCGTTTTACCGGCTACCGATTAGTGATCGCAGCCTACCGGCCTTAAATAAATTGTCCAATCGAAATCCACATTTAAATCTTAAAACTTGTGGAAAAACATGAGTAATTTGTGGATAATTGTGGACAAGTGTGGATAATCGGGGAAAACCATGTGTATAAAAAGCCCCTAAGCCCCTGTATGGCTAAAAAATCACCACATCCGGGGGCTTAGAAGTTAAAGTTTTCCACTTTTGCGGATTTTGCGGCTGAAGTTTTCCACATGGAACCGCATTTACCTCTTAACAGCTTTTGTTTGTCACGCTGTTGGGTCGGTCGTTGGGGCGGGGCTAACCGGTTTCGAACGGAAGAACCGGCGATAAATCAGGAAGACCAACAAAGCCAGCGGGCCAAGCCAGACCAACCACACACCGAGCGTTACGGCTACGGTGTACAACCCTTGCAGACCTTTAAGGGAACCAGCCCAGGCATCTTCCAAAACTTCCAGGGGGTTCCAACCGGTTGTTTCAGTGGCGCGAGTTGTGGCAGGCAGGACCGGCGAAATGTTTATCGTGATGCTCGACATGGCCGTTCTTTTCTCAAGGTAGTTAATCCGGCCCTGACGCTGGTCAATCTGGCCGCGCACGGTGGTTAGCTGGCTCTGCACCTGAAGAATTTCGTCTACGGTCTGGGCTTTGCCTAACAGGCGGACCAGTTCGGTTTCGGTCGCCTGCAAATTCTTCAACTGAGCCTGTACGTCCACGTATTCTTCGGTCACATCCTGGCTGGTGGTATTTTCGCTGCTGACTTTTACGCCGGTCATCTTACGTAACCGGTTCATCGTTTCATCAAAAGCGGCGGCAGGCACCTGGATGGTCAGGGAAGCGTAGGTTTTATCGGTGCGGACGGTCGAATTTGACTGGAAAACCAGCCCGTTCTTTTCGGTTGCCAGCGCCCGGACATCCATCAGGGTTTTATCCACGTCATCCGCTGTCAGGGCGACGGTGGCGTTACGGATAATCAGCCGGTCGGCGGGGAGCGATTGGTCAGCCGCACTCTGGCTGCCGACGCTGCCGCTACTACCCACCGCAGGGGCCGCGCTACCTTTCGCACCGCTGCCGCTCGACACCGTTGCTGAAGGGGCAGCCGCGCTATTGCTGGCCGGAGCGGGCACAGCATAGCCGCCCGTACTGCTGGCGCTTTCATCGGAAACAGCCCGGTTTCGACTGGATTGGTTAGAGTTTGTGATAACGCCGATTACCATTGAAACGACCACAATAAGGACGAAGGCCATTAAAGTAAGACCCCAGCGACGCCTGCCACTCGAACGCAAAGATTGCCACCTTTTAGAAATCATCCGGAACGCTCCTTTTAAATTTTTTATAGTTTCTTAACAATTCAATCTGTCGTGTCAGGCGGCGTTTGCCAGGCCACCTGTGGGAACTATTTGTTTGTAGGAACGCGGGGAAGCACAAAAAAATTACAGGGGTTTCCCTGTAATTTAAGGATATGTGATTTAACTCACGCTATAAAAAATTGAACTTAAAAGGGGGTAGATAAAACGCCTGAAATATTAGGAAATGAAATTAAAAAAGAGAGGGCTAAAGATTAAGGAAGCCCGCCCTGCTTAAAATTAATTAACTTAAACGGGGCAACAAGACTTAAGGGTAGATCAGATTATAGACCAGATTAATGAAATTAGCCTGAAGTATTGGGCAAAGCGGGCGGTTGGCTGTTGTTAGGGACCGCTACCGGCAAGCTTCCCGCAAGTTCGTTTAGTTCGGCAGCCCGCTCCTTTATCTGGACCAGCAAATCGGTCCGGGGCCGCCTCTCATATTCGGTGCGTAGTTCCAGCAAGAGAGTTGCCAGGCGGGCAATCTTGCGGACTTTATCGGTTGAATCGTCAGTTCTTTTTGGTTCCGTGAATGGCATTGTTCCTACACCTGCTAATCTTGCACCAACCTCGTGAAAGCCTCCTCATCAAGTATATTAACGCCTAAATTTTGGGCTTTGGTGAGTTTGCTGCCGGCTTCCGCCCCGGCAATCACATAGTCAGTATTTTTAGAGACACTGCTACCAATAGTTGCGCCGCGCCGCTTGAGCATTTCTTCGGCTTGTTTTCTACCGTAGTTTACCAAATTTCCGGTCAAAACAAAAGTCTTGCCTGCCAGCGGCTTCGGCCCGCCATCTTCCTCGATAGGGTCTTCGGTGCGCACCCCGGCCGCCTTGATTTTAGCAAGCACCGCCTGGTTGTCCGCATTCTGAAAAAAATCCATGATACTCTGGGCGGCTACCCGCCCCATTCCCTTGATACTGGCAATTGTATCCACGTCGGCGGCTTCGAGGTTCGCCAGGCTGTGAAAGTGATTCGCCAGCATTTCCGCCGACTTCACGCCGACGTGGGGGATACCCAGGGCCATCAAGAGATTGCTGAGCGGCTTTTGCTTGCTGTCCTCAATCTGTTTAAGCAGCTTGTCAGCGCTTTTCTCGCCAAAACGGTCGAGGGCCAGCAACTTTTCTCTATCAAGATAATAAAGGTCACCCAGGTCGCGCATCAGGCCTTCATCAAAAAAGCGGTGGGCGATGCGCTCCCCCATACCGTCTACGCCCCGCACCGCCGAGAAAAAGAAGATCCAGTCTTTCATCTGGACCGGGCAGTTAAACGGGTTGTTGGTGCAATAAAGCTTCGGGTCGTTCGAGCCGGATTCGTCCGGGCGGCGGGTGGTCGGAGCGCCACAACTTGGACAGTGGGTCGGCAGTTCGATCGGTGTTTCCTCGCCCGTCCGCCGCTCGTCCATAACTTTAACCACGTTCGGAATGACATCCCCGGCCCGTTTAATAAGTAGCGGGTCGTTTATGCGCAGGCCAAGCCGCTCAATCATATCTATGTTGAAAAGGGTGGCGCTCTTAACCGTGGTCCCGCCGATGCTTACCGGTTCCAGGATTGCCAGCGGGTTAATCGAGCCGGTGCGCCGGACCGTCCAGGTAATACCGACTAACCGGGTTACGGCTTCACGGGCCGGGAACTTGTAGGCAGTTGCCCAGCGCGGGTCGCGCCCCACGAAGCCCAGGCGGTCCTCGATGGCGAATTCGTTTATCTTTATAACCGAGCCGTCAATCTCGAAATCAAGTTTATCCCGGCGGTCAATCCAGTTCTGGACGGCCGTGGCGACTTCGTGCAAGTCCTTGCAAAGCTTGATGTCTGGGGCTACCCGGAAGCCTAAACGTTCGAAGAATTTAAGGGCTTCCCACTGGGTCTTGAGGACCGGACCGCCTTCCATCCGGGCCAGGGTATAAATAAAGACATTCAGAGGGCGTTTGGCCGTAATCGCGGGATCCTTCTGGCGCAGGCTGCCGGCGGCGGAATTGCGCGGGTTCGCGAAAAGCTTCTCGCCCTTATCGGCCAGTTCCTTGTTAAGTTTTTCAAAAGCCGAAATGGGCATATAAACTTCGCCGCGCACTTCCAGGCGGGTCGGGATAGGCTCGTTTGAGTTGTCGCGGTACTTCAAATTCCAGGGGATTGATTTAATGGTTTTAAGGTTGGGCGTAATATCATCACCTGTAATACCGTCGCCCCGGGTCGCGCCGCGCACCAGCACCCCGTTTTCGTAGAGCAACGCCACCGAGAGGCCGTCAATTTTCGGCTCGACGGTATATTCAAACTGGTAGCGTTTGTCCAGGTACTTCATGGCGCGTTCGTTCCACTCGGCCAGACCTTCCGGGCTAAAAACGTTCGAAAGGCTGAGCATCGGCACTTCGTGGACGACTTTTGGGAACTCCGAAACCACGCCGCCGACCGAAACACGCTGAGTAGGTGAGTCGGGCGTAATCAGTTCGGGGAATTTCGCTTCGAGAGCTTTAAGCTCCCGGAAGAGGGCATCGTACTCGGCGTCGGTTACTTCCGGGTCATCGAGAATGTAATAGCGGTAGTTGTGATATTCAAGCTGGTGGCGCAAGTCGAGGACGCGCTGGTTGGCCTGGTCCTCGGTCAGGTCGACCGGGATGGGTTGAGAGTTGGTGGGTGTTTCCGCTATTTTAGCAACACTGGAATTTTCGTCCTGCTGAGATTGCTCGTCTTCGGGTTTATCTTTTTTAGGCATAATTTTCCTGGTTTCCTGGATAAACTTTAATCCTATGCCAGAAGTTCAAACATGGTTAAACAGCCCGGATTTTCTTCCTGGCGGCCACTTTTTTCTTCAAATCAATATATATATCCAGAAAACTTTTATCTGGTGGGTACATTTGCCCTGATAAAACCTCAAAAAAGGCTTCAAATTTGTCAACACAAAACTTTACTATGCTGGTAGTTATGCTCATAGGAATACAGGGCTATTTGAAAAACCGCCGCGGCCGTTATTTCTCAGACGCGGCTGCGAATTTTGTACCAGGCGCTAGCGCGGGGCCAGGTGCATCGGCATGATTACATGTACATAGTCGTCTTTGCCAACGGGCCTGACCACGCCGGGATTGCTGGGCGATTGCAGTTCGAGCGCGACCTGGCCGGTAGTAATCACGTTCAAAACGTCAATCATATACTTGGCGTTGAAAGCAATTTGAGCGTTCTGGCCGTCCACCGAGGCATCAATTTCATTACGGTTGTCCCCCACTTCGGCGGCGTTTGCGGTCAGAAGCAGGCTGCCGGGGGTAACATCTTCGCCGGGGATAATCGAGAGCTTAACGATATTGCCGCCGCTATCTTTAGCGAAAATCCCGGCGGTGCGAACGGCCTGGTTGAGCGAACTGGTTTCAAGCACGGCCCTGGTCTGGTAGTTTTTAGGGATAATCTGCTGGTAATTGGGGAAATTGCCTTCAATCAGACTGCTGGTGAAATGGACGGTGTCAGTTTTAAAAAGAGCCTGGCTCTTGTTGGCGTTGACGCTGATTTCAACCATGCTTTCGTCGTCGGGGATGATGCGGGCGAGTTCGGTCATGGCGCGGGCCGGAAGAATGGCCGTAAAAGCCTGGCCGACTTCGCTGGCAAGCGAGGCGGTGCGGACGGCCAACCGGAAGCTATCGGCGGCAGCCAGGACCACTTTGTTATCCGAGAAATTGGCGAAAATGCCGGTCAGGACCGGGCGGGTCTCGTCAGTGGAAGCGGCGAAAGCAACCTGGTTAATGGCTTCTTTCAGGACACCGGCTTCGACCGAAATATTGTTAGCGGAATTGGCAACCGATTGGATGCTGGGGAAATCTTCCGAGGCGATACCTTTGATGTTGGCCTCGTAACGGCCACCCTTGACGTGCAAGGTCAGGTTCGATTGATCGAGGGTAAGCTGGACGGTGCTATCTTTACCCTGGCTGCTCAAGCTGCCCACGAATTCGCTCAACAGGCGGGCCGGGACCGTGATGTCGCCCTCTTCCTGTACTGTCGCCGGAACCCAGACCGTAATTGAGATTTCAAGGTTAGTAGCCGCCAGTTTCAACCGCCCGCCGTTTTCATTGTCCGTTGCAAGCAAGATGTTATTGAGCACCGGCAAAGTAGTTTTGGTCGAGACTGCTCGCCCGACAATGGAAAGTCCTTTCGCAAGTTGTTCCTGCTGGCAACTTACCTTCATGACTGCTACGCTCCTTTTTAGTTCCTGTGTAGTTATAGCTTTGTCCCGCAGGACCCCAATAGACCCAACCGGGCGTGAGTGATAAACACAATAAATTTTTCGTAGTGGATTGGCCGCGGCTGGCTAATGCCCCAGCCTGGCGATGATACTGTGATTTCGGATTATAACATAAAGCCTCAACATGACAAAGTTTGGTCAGGTTCACAAGCGCAGCCAAACCGCAAACTTTTTACTTTGAAGTTGTACAGGACTATCCACAAAAAGTGGATAACTCCACTTGTACTGACAGATTTCTTTGCTTGCCACTAAAACCCGGTGAGACTTTAAAAGTGTCCAAATAATGCTCTAACCTACTAATCCCACTCTAGACCGGTTGTGGTAAGATAGATTCAAGAACATACAACCTTACTTTTACCTGAATTCCAACTGAAAGTTTAGCTATGATGGAGATAAGTATGAGCGATGAGTCTGACTTCCCTACACAAACCCTTAAAAATATTCTTGAGGCCTTTAACCGTCATGACCTGGAGGCAATAATGGATTTTTTTGCAGATGATGCCGTATTGTATATGCCTAAAGGTTCGACTCCACGCGGACAGGTTTATTCAGGTAAAGTAGCCGTACGGGAAGGTTTAGCCAGCCGGTTTAAGAGTATTCCAGATGTACACTATAGTGAAGATGAACATTGGGTCTGTGGCAACAGAGGAGTTTCACAATGGACTTTAACCGGGACAACTTCTGAAAATATTAAGTTGAAGGTGCGAGGTTGTGATCTATGGATCTTCCAGGAAGGAAAGATAATACAGAAGAATTCTTTTTGGAAGATAGTTCAATAAAGATGGTTCAATAATTGAGGGGCATTCACCTGCACTTATACGCCGTGAGCCAAAATTGGAGCTAAAAGAGGGTCTTCCGTTGAACGTTGAACTTATAAGGACTAATGAACCTGTTCGTTTAACCTTGCGTGAGGGGCGGGGCCGTGCTATAATCGCTCCATTAACAGCGAAGGAGTAGCGGGCGATTAGCTCAGTTGGTTAGAGCGTACGGTTCACATCCGTAAGGTCACTGGTTCGAGCCCAGTATCGCCCACCATTTACCTTCGCTTTTCTTTTACAAACTTTTGCACTTATTTCCTTTTGTCGCCAGCGTCTTTCCTATATATACGGGTCCCCTGACGTAACCGGCGTAGTGTCCAGGCGTTAAATAAATAGAAGTTTAATTGCCCGGTCTATTTTTACGGTACCATTAGGAGTCCCTCTTGAAAAAATTACATCTCCTGTCCTTATTTTCCCTTCTTTTATGCACTATTTTAGCGGCTTGCGGTGACCCCACCCCGGTCTCCAGCGTGGCGTCTGCCAGTCCTGGCGCTGGCAGTAATATTGTACCGGTCAACAGCGTGGCCGGTGAAGCTACCTCGACAGTGACGACCAGCCCAACGCTTGCCCCAACCAGTACAGCCGCAATCGCAGCCCTGGCGACCAGTACGCCCCTGCCAACCAGTACGCCCCTGCCAACCAGCCCGCCGGTCCCAACGCCGACTGAAGCGCCCGCGCCAACGGCTACTGCCGAACCAAGCCCGACCCCGCAACCGACCGCGACAACTGCGCCGACGGCAACGGCCGAACCGACGGCTAAACCGGCTCCGACAAAGACAGCCGTGCCTAAACCGGCCACTGTCGCTCCTACGAAAGCCCCGACCAGAGTCCCGGCTACCGCCGCCCCGGCCAACCCGGCCCTCAAAGAGATTGTGCGCGGCAAGACCGGCCAGAAACAGGTCGCGATTACCCTGGACGCGGGTGGTGACGCGGTAGCTTTTCCCAAGATGATTGCCGCCCTGAACAAGTATGGCATCAAGGTAACTTTCTTCCTGACCGGCACCTGGGCCCAACAAAACCCGACTTTCGTCTCGCAAATCGTCGCCAGCGGCATGGAAATTGGCAACCATAGCTGGAGTCATACCGATTTTACAACCCTGAGTGATGAGGAAATAAAAGATGAACTGAACCGGACCGACGCCCTTTTAAGCAAATATACCGGCGAAAGCACCAGACCGTTAATGCGCTTTCCCTACGGCGCACGCAACGCCCGGGCCACTTCTGTAGTGAATAGCCTGGGCTACCGCTCGATTTACTGGACCATTGACAGCCTCGACTCGGTGGGCAACCCTAAAACGGCGCAGTTCCTGGTTGACCGAGTCACCAAACAGACTGACGCCCAACTGGATGGCGAGATTGTGTTGATGCACCTGGGCAACGCCACTTCCGGTGACGCGCTTCCGCTCATTTTGCAAAACCTGACCTCTCGCGGCTTCAAGGTGGTCACTATCTCGAAATTAATTGGCAGTTAAGTTAGAAATAGATTACAGTAATCTTAGAAATTAAGGCTAAATTAAAAATACTATTGCGTATTGGTAGAACTTAGATTAAACTTATAGGACCAATTGCCTTACTACAGGTAAGTAGAGTGGTTATTTCCAGGGGAGCTAAAAGTTACAGGATCGTAATATTTCCTGTAACCTGAATATGGCATAATTCTTACATTGGTATATTTTATGCATCTACCAAATTGTGAGTTAAGCACGCTTCGGAGTACGTAGAAAGGTTTGTTACCATGGAACTCTTGTTAGCAGCCATCGCGGCAGTTGCCGCTGCTGTCGCCGCTGCCAAAGCAATCGAAAGACAAAGCAAAGCCGAAGAAGAAAAACGGGTTAAGATCCCAATCCGGGTGGAGGAAACCCGCCCCGAACGCCGGGACCGCTAAAAAATTTTCTTCCCGGGCCAACCAGGCTTTTCTGGACTAATCTTCTTTTTTATGGTTATCTCCTGATTTGTTAGCATACGAGCTAAGGAACGAACCGGGCAGCGTTATTGCGTTTGCCCGGTTTTTAGTTTGAATTTGAAACGAGCTTCATGCGCAAGAAGAACTTACGCCTCACCGAAATACAGCTTCTGATCGTACCCGCCCTGTTGCCGGTCGTCGGCATGCTGATGGTTATCCTGGTCCCGCGCCAGCAAGTTAACTGGGACGCCAAAGACCTCTGGATGACCTTTGTTTTTTTTGGCCTGATAATCGCCGCCCACCTGACTCTGACCTTTACCATGCCCCGCAGCGACCAGATGATTTTGCCTATCGTGTCGGCCCTGACCGCCTTTGGCCTGATAATGTCGCAACGCCTCGAATCGGTTCGCACCGGAAATATTGCCAGCCGCCAGGTACTGTGGATTACCCTGAGTTATTTTGTCTTTATCGGCGTGGTCGTCGGCCTGCGAAACGTAATGCTCTTAAAACGGTATAAATATACCTTTTTGGTGTTCGGACTTGGCCTTACAGCGGCGGCGGCGGTCTTTGGCTCCGAGGTAAACGGGGCCAGGCTCTGGTTTAACCTGGGGTTTTTCAGCTTTCAGCCGGGCGAACTTTTAAAGGTCTGCCTGGTTATCTTTCTGGCCGCCTACCTGGACGACAAACGCGATTTATTACAAGCGCCCTTCAAAATCCTGGGAATACCCTTTCCGCCGCTGCCCTACCTGCTGCCGATGGTGGCTATGTGGGCGATTTCAATGGGACTCCTTTTTTTTCAGAAGGATTTAGGACCGGCCCAGCTTTTCTTTGGTGTATTTTTGATAATGCTGTACGTAGCCAGCGGTCGGGTCTGGTACGTCCTGGCCGGGCTAGTAGCCTTCGGGGGGGCGGCCGTCGTGGCCTATCAGGAATTCGCCCACGTCCAGACCCGTATCGTGGCCTGGACCAATCCCTGGCCGAACGGGCAGGGCCAGGCCTACCAGATTGTCCAGGCGCTTTTCGGCTTCGCCCAGGGCGGCGTCTTTGGTAAAGGGCTTGGCTATGGCTCGCCTAACTCTATCCCGGAAGTCCAGACCGACTATGTTTTCGCGGCCATTGGCGAGGAAATGGGCCTGGCCGGGACGCTCGGCCTGGTCGCGTTGTATGTCCTGCTGATTTACCGTTGTTTCCATATCGCCTTGCAAGCCCGCAATGGTTTTTATCAGTTCCTGGCAATCGGATTTGCCTCGCTGCTGGGCCTCCAGACGTTTATTATTATCGGCGGAGTAACCAAACTTATTCCCCTGACCGGTATGACTTTACCTTTTATCAGTTACGGCGGTAGTTCTTTACTGATAAACTTTGCGATTATCGGGATATTGTGCCGGATTTCCGCCGATTCTGAGCAGACTTGAGGGAGCAAGTTGTAGCATGAAAAGAGCTTTGCGGGTTTTTTGCGGTCTGGTAGCGGTTGCCGCGGTCGTCTTTGGCTTCCTCTACCGGCCTCAGAGTGAAATTCAAAATCGCCAGGACACTACCTGGCTGCTCTCGCTGCTGGTAGCCGGGATTGCCCTGCTGGGTGTGATGTGGGTAGGACGAGGGCCATTCACCAATAAGCGCGGCCTTGACCCCGAAGACCGCCTGCGCCACTATGTCCAGCGCGTTTCGAGCGTGCTGATAGTCGGCTTCATTCTTATTTCCCTGCAACTGCTTCGCCAGCAAGTTGTCATCGCGAACGAGATAGAAAAACCTTTCAACGCTGTCAACGCCCAGGGTGAAGATGTGGTCGTGCAAGACCCGCGATTGATAAATGAAACGCTCTCTAACCAGCGGGGCCGTATCTTTGATGCTGCCGGGAACGAAGTCGCCGGAATTTCGACCTCTAAATACAAACTGGTCAAACGGACTTATGCCGACTCGCCCATCAAACAACTTCTGGGCTATTTCTCGCCGTTGCAGTTTGGCAACAGCGGCCTGGAAGCCGCGTATAACGACTATTTAAGCGGCGAACACGGCGCGAACCCCTTTGGCAGCCTTCAACGCACCCTGCTCAACGAGCCGACCCAGGGCAACAATCTTTATTTAACGGTTGACCCCAAGCTGCAACAACTGGCCCAGGATACCCTCGGCCCGATACCCGGTTCAATTGTGCTGCTGGACGCCAAGAGCGGGGCGGTCCTGGCGATGGTCGGCTATCCGCGCTACGACCCCTCCGAACTGGTCTTTGACCCGACCGTGGATGATTCGCTCTGGAACGACCAGATTCAAGCTATCCAACAACGCTGGAATGCGCTCAATAACGACCCCAGCCAGCCCCTCTTTATGCGCCCAACCCAGGGGTTATACGTGCCGGGTTCGATTTTCAAGACGGTTACACTCTCCGGCATGCTTGATACCGGCAAGACCAAGCCAGACACCACCTGGAAGGACACCGGGTCATTTGTGATTGACGCCTACAAAATCAACGACCCCAACCGCCCCAACCAGAACACCACCTGGACCACTCAGCAGGGCTACATGTTCTCGCTTAACGCGGTCTTTGCCCAGATGGGCGTGGCGCTTGGCCCGGATGGCCTCCGGGATTATGCCAATAAATTCGGCTTCGGCCAGGAAATTCCTTTTGACCTGAAAACTTCGGCCAGCCAGATTGAAAGCACTAAAGATTATCTGGCCAACCGGGTTGCCCAGGCCGAAACGGGCTTCGGGCAGGGCCAACTTCAGTTAACACCCCTGCATGCGGCGCTAATGGCGGCGGCCATGGGCCGGGGCGACGGCATTATGCCCAAACCCTATTTAGTTCAGTCCATCAAAACGCCGGCCGGACAACTGATTAAAGAGAGCGAGCCATCAAACTGGTTACAGACCGTCCGGCCTGAAACCGCCAAAACGGTTCGCGACATTATGGTTGCCTCGGCTACGGATGGCTGGGTCGGCCTGAATGGCGGCGGCCTTAAAAGCAGCGGAGCCGTCATTGGCGGCAAGACCGGCACCGCTGAACTCGGCAACAACCTGAACAACGCCTGGTATATTGCCTGGGCCAGCAAAGGGGATAAACTTTTTGCCATCGCGGTCGTAATTGACCACCGGGCCGGGGGTGAAGGTTTGCAGGATGCCATGCCTCGCGCTAACAAAGTCTTAACGACCGCCCTGGCCGGGGTGAAGTAAGTGTTATCCAAAATTTTCGGGTTTATCTTTTTTCTCTCGCTGCTGGGCATCCTGCTGGTGCTGTTACAGGCCGGGGCTTCTTCGGCCGGGCAGGTGATTTTCAGCCAGGATTACCGCGCTCCGGGTTCCAACCAGGTTCTTACTTTTAACGACCCGGCCACCTTAAAGGTTTTCCAGGCCAGTTTGCAGCCGGGCCGCCCCGATTATTACGCCTTCCAGGGTACTAAAGATACGGTAGTGACAATAAAACTGGACACCTTACGGCTGGTCGGGCAGGACAATTTCGCCCCTTCGCTGGCTCTCTTTGGGCCGGGCCTGCCCCCGGCTACCCCGGACGAATTGCCATTATTCCCTTTTTCTCTCCCGGCCGGGGACGGTCTGCTGGTCTCCGCCGAAAGCGCGCCTATCAGTCAGACCGGACAGGTTGCCCAGTTACCCACACCTACGCGCTTTGATGAGCCGTGGACCCAGACCGCCTACTGGGAACGCCAGAGCCTGTTGAACCAATTGCCCCAGGACGGCACTTACTTCCTGGCGGTCTACAGCCTGAACGGGCAAAGCGGCAAGTATGCCCTGTTCGTGGGGGACAAGCCGGAAACCGGGCTGCGCGAAACCCTGACTTTCCCCGTGACCTGGGCCAGGTTGCACTACTGGTTCGACGATTTGTGGTGGCCGACTTTCGCCCTGGTCGTGGTGGGGCTGGCGGTTATTTTTCTGCCCTACTCTTTTGGGCGCAAGTTTTGGCGGGGATATTACCGGCCCCTGGCTTTCGCAAACCGGAACGAGCGGCGGGCGGCCCTGCTTAAAAAGACAAAGCGCCACACCTGGCAAGAGCGCCGGGTAAACCAGGCACTCTCCCGCAAACCGTTGTCGTCAAAGGTCGTAATCTCAAGGCTGCTGACCCAGGCTGCCGGGCGCGCCAACCCGGCCCTGCACTCCCCAACCGGACCGGAAACCAGCCCGCAAAACGGCCATTCGCCCGAAGCCTTGCCGGTTTCTAGCGGCAGTACTTCTTTCAGTTGGGAAGACCAGGAAAGACCGGGCCTTTCTCCCGTCCAAAATAGTGACATAAACGACTTAAAACCCGAAATCCGTCATGATGGTTTAAGCGAGTGGGGTAAACGTTTCCGACCCTAAACATCTTCAAACTTTATTTTTATAACCTTATCTTTTCAGCCATTTGTAGAAAGGTTTTGCCTACCTGACAGGCTAAACCAAGGTAAAGTGTAATTTACCATAATAGTTTTGCTTTGCCTTACGCATCGTGTTAAAATAAAGCTCGTCTGAATTCGCAATATTTAATTGGCTGTTCAATTGAACTTCGGGATGGGCCGACCAGTAAATTTAACTCATTTTGTTGCACCACAAATAAATCCGGGGCAGCTTTTAGAAGACATTGTAGTCTTAACCTACCACGAACGAGCCTGGTTTGGAAACAGCCAGGCATTTTAGCGTTTGCGGTAAGGAATACAAACGGTATGATACAATCAGTGACTACTCCGTCAGCTAAAGCAGACGGCTTCTAGCGGTTGGTTACGCAGAGTCGCTAGTCCACGACTCAATATCACTTTAGCGGCAGCTACATCGCGAGGCAAAGAACAACCGCAAGGGCAATTA
>CADDZM010000107.1 GCA_902812345.1 Chloroflexota bacterium
AGGTGGCACCATTGTCGAGCCGACCAGCGGCAATACCGGGGTCGGCCTGGCGATTGCGGCGGCTATCAAAGGCTACAAAGCTATTTTTGTAATGCCCGACAAAATGAGCCAGGAAAAAATCTCGCTTTTAAAAGCCTATGGCGCGGAAGTGGTCATAACACCAACCGCCGTACCCCGCGAGTCGCCCGAAAGCTATTACAGCGTGGCCGAACGGTTAGCCAAAGAAATCCCCGGCGGGTTCCAGCCCAACCAATACTTTAACCCGGCTAACCCCCGCACCCATTATGAAACCACCGGCCCTGAAATCTGGGAGCAGACCGCCGGAAAGATTGATTACTTCGTGGCGGGCGTGGGTACGGGCGGAACCATTAGCGGTGTGGCGAAGTACCTCAAAGAGAAAAATCCTAAAATTCGGATTGTCGGCGTGGACCCTGAAGGTTCGCTCTATACCGGCGACAAGGTCCGGCCCTACAAAATCGAAGGTATTGGCGAAGATTTTATTCCAGGCACCGTTGACCTGAGCCTGATTGACGAATGGGTTACCGTCAGCGACCGCGATTCTTTCCTGATGGCCCGGCGGGCGGTCCGCGAGGAAGGGCTGCTTATCGGCGGGTCTTGCGGCACGGCTCTTTTCGGCGGACTGGAGGTCGCCAAGAACCTGGACGAAGATAAACTGGTCGTGGTCCTCTTGCCCGATAGCGGTCGCAGCTATTTGAGCAAGATTTATAACGATGCCTGGATGCGCGACCAGGGCTTTACCGAGCGTTTCCCATCGCACCCGCGCGTCCACGACCTCATTCACACCCACCCGGTCGAGGCCAACCACGACCACCCGGCCTTTATCACGGTCCGGTCTGACCAGTCGGTCAGCGAGGCGATTGCCGAACTGCACGCCCACAGCATTTCGCAAATGCCGGTCGTCAGCGAAAACGGCCTCGGCAATACAAAACTGGAAATCGTGGGCAGTATCCAGGAGCGAACCCTGCTGGACAAGATATTTAGAAATCCCGAAATTGTTACGGCCCCGGTCGAACAGGTCATGGACGCGCCCCTGCCGATGGTCGAGATTGACGAGGAAGTGGAAAATATCTTCCCGCTATTTAGCACGAATGCCCCGGCCCTGGTCGTCGCCGAAAATGGCGAGCCGGTCGGTATTATCAGCCGGGCCGACCTGCTTGAATTTGTAGCTCAGCAGCGTAATCGCCGGTAAACAATTGATGGAAAATAAATTATGGGCTGGACGAATTTTGCAATCGAAAAGCTGGGAAAGGGGGAGACGGTTCAAATCCGACCGAGAGGTAACTCCATGACCGGCAAGGTTAACGATGGGGCGCTGGTAACGCTAGCCCCCTGTGTTCCGGCCACTTTAAAGACCGGCGACGTGGTACTGGTACGGGTACACGGCAACGTGTTCTTGCACTTGATAAAAGCTACCAACCAGGACCGCTTTTTAATCGGCAATAACCGAGGCAAAATTAACGGCTGGGTCGGTTCTAACGCCATTTATGGAGTTGCAATCAAAGTAGAAAATTAGATACATTCTCTTGGAGGGAGCTAGGCTCCCAACCAGTTAGCAAGGACATCGAGAGTAAAATTTTTCCCTACAAATTTAGACAGAAAGAAATCAGCGATGAAAGGTGATTACAACATAAGCGGGTTTGCCACTCGCGCCATTCACGCCGGGCAAGCGCCCGACCCGACTACCGGGTCCGTGACAGTCCCGATTTACCAGACCTCGACCTATGCCCAGGAGCGGGTCGGGCAGAACAAGGGCTACGAGTATTCTCGCACTCACAACCCGACCCGGACCGCTCTTGAAGAATGTATCGCCTCACTGGAAGGCGGCGCGGATACCTTCGGCCTGGGCTTTGCCAGCGGCATGGCGGCTATCAACAATTTGATGTACCTGGCCCGGCCCGGCGACCACGTGGTGTTGAGCGACGACGTTTATGGCGGCACCTTCCGCCTTTTCGACAAAGTGCTGGCTAATTACGGCATCGAGTACAGCCTGGCGAACCTGGCTGACCTCGAACGGGCCGCCGGGAAGTTCCGCGCGACGACCCGCTTTGTCTGGCTGGAAACCCCCACTAACCCCTGGCTTAAAATCATTGATATTCGCCAGGTTGCTGAAATGGCCCACAATTACGGCGCTAAACTGGTCGTGGATAATACTTTCGCCTCGCCCTATCTCCAGCGACCACTCGAACTCGGCGCGGACGTGGTCGTTCACAGTTCGACCAAGTACCTGGGCGGGCATAGCGACGTGGTGGGCGGCCTGATGGTGACGAAAGACCGGGACTTGCGCGACCAGGTGGCTTTCCACCAGAATGCTACCGGGGCAGTGCCGGGTCCGTTCGATAGCTGGTTGGTCATGCGCGGCCTGAAGACGCTGCCGGTGCGGATGCGGGCCCACGGCGAAAACGCCCTGGCCGTCGCTAAATTCCTGGCCGAACACCCCAAAGTCGAGCAAGCTATCTATCCCGGCTTGCCCAGCCACCCTCAGTACGAACTGGCAAAACAACAGATGGACGGGTTTGGCGGCATGGTTTCGTTTATCGCTAAGGATGGCTATGAAGCGGCCCTGGAAATGGTTTCCCGGACCAAAATCTTTACTCTCGCGGAAAGCCTGGGCGGCGTTGAATCGCTTATCGAGCATCCCGGCGCGATGACCCACGCCAGCCTGGCCGGAAGCCCTATCGAAATGCACCCCGGCCTGGTCCGCCTTTCGGTCGGTATTGAAACAATTGACGACCTGCTGAAAGATTTGGAACAAGCCCTGGCTTAGCGCAACTCACCCGGATGCGAAGCCTCCCGAATTTAACGCCGTAAAAAGCAGCCTGGCTGTATACCTGGAGATTTTCTTTGTTTTACAGATTACTCTCTGCCAGGCCAGTTCCGTAACCGATTTGTCATTTCTGCATTTACTATAAAAATGAAATGAAATGAATGGATAATAAACACCAGGCAAATCGGAGGCAGGTGAATGAGTAAGCAATTTTTCAGGGTAATAAATCTTAGAATACTGCTGGCAGGGCTGGTTTTTCTCTTTGTTATGGCGGTCCTGGCGGGCTGTGGGGATAGCATTCAAACTTCAAGCCCGGCCCGTCCTACGGCTACCGCGCCTGCTGCTACGCCCACTTCTAACCCGACCACGGCCCCGGCAACCACTCCGGCTGAAAAACAACCGGTCGTTGTGATACCCCCGGCAACGGTAACGCCCTTTAGTATCGAAGGTCCGACTGCCACGCCCGCCGCGACGATTCCGCCTGTGCCTACCGGGCCAACCGTTACCGCACCGGCCTCAACCCCAATTAGCAGTAATCCGGCTAACACTCCCCAATCAAGCCCTAATACCCCGGTTGCGACGCCCCAAAATAACGGGACAACCGCCAATGCCGGGCCGCCGCCCGCGACCACCCCGCCCAGCGGCCAGCCGAACGGTTCAAAACAAAGCGCTTCGGGCGTAATCTTTTACCTTAAAGACAACGCTCTTATGGTGAATGTGACGGGAGAGAAAGCGCCCCGCCAGGTTGCGGATAAAGTCTTTAGCTACGCCCAGGCCGGGGCGGGGCGAGTGGTCTTTTTGCAGCAAAGCGGCGGCGGAACCACCCGGACCATGCAGTTAAAAATGACCGGGTTGAATAACGGCCAGTTGCAGGAGAGCGTTTTAGATACCCGCCTGTTTGAAACTTTACCCGCCGGACAGCAAACCGATAGACCGTCCGGGTTGTACGGCGTGGATACAAGGTCAATGGGGGAAATAGCGGTATCGCCCGATGGCTCCCAGGTTGCTTACACTAAGGCGAACTTGAGCGGTCCCACATTTGAGGGTATGTCTACCAATGAAAAGCCGACCGAACTCTGGCTGGCTAACCTCGACCCCGCCAATCCTTCACCGAAGCGGCTTGCCCCTAACGACAAGGATTACATCGCCCAACCCCTGTGGAGTCCCGACGGCAACCGCATCGCCTTTATCCGGACGACCGCCTTTGGCACCGGGGCCGGGTATGCAACCGCGCTCTGGTCGGTCTACAAAGATGGGTCGCGGCTGGCCTTCCTGACCGGGCCGGACCTGGGCGAAGTTGGCGGTGAGGCTTTCTCGGCGCACCCGGCCTTTAACCTGCGCTGGGTTAACCCGCACACGCTAACCTTCCAGGCTAACAATCAGGCTGACTTTCCCATATTCCTGCACGACCTCAGCCTGGGCCGCGATTTCCCGGTAGCCCTGGCGACCGATGCCGCCCCCGGAGCGGTCTATTGCGACGGGATTCAACGCTTTATCTACCTGAAAACGGATGATGGCGGCCAAACACAACCGGGCGCTTTCTCAGTCGGCCTGACCAACCCGGCCAACCAGACGGGAACAGTTGACAAAGAGGCTGCGGAGTTATACGGCTGCGAGGGAAATAACTTGCTGTACCTTACCGCCAAAAACCAGGTAGTCCTGGCCCGGTTAAACTCAAATGGCACCGCCGCGGCCAGCAAGAGCCTGGCAATCGACCAGGGTCCGGATGTGCAGGTGTTGGCAAAACTGGCCCCGGGCGGAAAGCTGGCCGCGGTGCAGTCCGGTAAAATCACCCGGGTTCTGGCCGATAGCGGCCAGATTACCGACCTTAAAACCGGTTCATTCAAATATGAGACATTAAACCTGGAATGGGTGTCGGATAAGGCGCTGGTAGGGTTGGCCTTTAATACCGACCAACCCGATCAAATTTTAGCGGCGAACCTGGCGGGCGAACAAGTCTTCAAAGCAGTGGATGAGGGGAAAACCCTTATCTTTGCCGGACCTGACAGGACCGCCAAAGGAAATTTTTAAACGCGGAGGATTAGTAGCGGGTGCGGTTGTTGTTGCTCAAAAACTTCAGCAGCAGCCAGATGCCAATACCGATAGCCACAAAGGTTAAAATCGTCACCGCCACCGAGATAACCGTCTTGGCAACCGCCGCCAGGACAATAAGGGCTATAACCAGAATGACACCCTTAAGAACCAGGGAGGTCATGCTTGAACCGCCCCGCCGATAGTTTCGCATATTACTTCTCAATTCTCTAACTGGCCCAAGACCCCGGCCAGAACAGGATAAACTTTCTTGATAAATTCTTGCAGCCCGGATAGGTTTTTTATTGAACCTGTCCGGCTGTTTTCTTTACGCAAGAAGTGGCGGTTTTGTTTCGGTATCGAGGGAAATAGTCATTTTAAAATTGAGTTAACCGGGCCGGTTGAGCCAGTAAACTTTAAGCATTTCAAAGGGCGAGCCAATCAAAAAATTACGTCACCCCGGTTTAACGGCGTTTCCGGGCCGGGATAAAGCCGGAGTGTTTCGGTGCGCCCCTTGCCAGGGTGACAGGGCAGAAAGGCCAGCACCCGCATGTGGGCCGAGGCGTAAAACTGCTCGACGGTCTGGCCGCCAAGCTGGCTGGCCGGACTTATTTCCAACCGGGCCACTATAAATGGCTGCCTTCTTAAGTAGAAAGTGCTGACCACCTCGTAATTTAGCGCAGCACCCAAAAAATAGGGCGCGGCCAGCCCGGAAGCGCTGTAACTGGTCTGGATGTTAAAAGTTTCAGCTATCCGTTCAGCCAGGTCCAGGTCAAACAGGCCCAAGACCACGTGCAAAGGGTGCTTATTGGCGGCTACGCTGGCGAACTCGGCCCGAGCGCTTAGGGCGGCTTTGAGGTTTGCCAGGTCGTCGGCTGGCCCTGCTGGTGCAGTCCCTGGACTACCTCATAGCCTAGCGTACCCATGCCGCAGACGATAACATGGTCTTCCAGTCCGGTTGCCCGCTCTCGTCTTTTTAGCAACCTGTTCGACCGGTGGGCAAGACTGATGGCTTCGTAATCAGTAGGCGTATTTTTTACCAGCGGTTTGCTTTTTGGATTGTTCATTCTTGTAAAAGCCATTTCGTTGGGGCATGGTTACGCCTCTTTTTCGCGGTCGCGCCGTGCCACCGATTGTCCGGCAATCCCCCAGTGTGTTTTGGGGATTTCATATAACAGGACGCGGACCTGTTCCGGCCCGACCTCAAGGATTTCTACGACATCGGCGGTCAGAGCCGCGATTAAACGCTCTTTAGCCTCAGGGGAGCGGCCTTCCTGTATCTCTACGCGGATAATCGGCATGAAAATGTCCTTTCAGGCAGCACCGCGACTATCTTTTCAAACGGCTCGGCAACTGCTGTTTCAAGCCGCGCTATTATAAAACCGCCCAGACGGTTAGCCGCCCGTCACCATAACTTGAAAAGAGGTAGTTACATCACCTTTGCCAGGCCGCTGCACCAGCGCTGCTATGTTATATTTACCGAACATGCTTAACATTTGTAACTTGCTATCCAGTCCCGCATAAAGGCCTGGCTGGTCCGGCCCGGCGGGTTGCAAATCAAGGGTGGCTATTCCCATATCCATGTCCAGGGAGGTCACTGACAGGCGCACCAGGCTGGCATCCGTCACAGCCTGGTTGCCGTTTTCCGAAAGAAGAAGGCTGTAAGTATTATCCCCGATATGGCCCGGACTGACCAGTAAATCAAATTTTAACTCACCTTCGGTTTTAGTCAACCTTATGCCGTTTCCTGCCGTTGTACCCGCTTTGACGGTCCTGGCCGGACTTGCCGCTGGCGTTGCAGACGGTAACACGCCGGACTCGGCCCCGGTTGTAGCTGCAACGGTTAAGGTAACGGCAGCCGTCTGGGCGGTGGTAACCGTTTTAACGGTGGCGACCGTCGCAGTGGTTGGCGCAGCCGTGGTAATGCGAGCGGTAACGGTGGGATTGGCGGCGGTTGGAGAAGCCGGAACCGGGGTAGTGAGGCTGGCTGCCTGGACCGTAATGGCCGGGTTTGGCGAAGGTTTACCGGAAGCCGAGTTATTATTGATAAAAGCTGCCAGCAGGACTAACCCCAGGCAGACAATCGGCAGGGGCAAAAGGATAATTTCCGGTAATTCTATTTTCTGGCTTCTGGAAGGAGCCGTTCTTTTCCTGGCTGGCATATTTATTTCCGTATCTGGCAGGAGTTTTCAAAAAGCGTTTTCAGGATTTCAATTATTAGTACGCCCCGGACGGGCAACCGGATAAAGCCTCAACGAAAAGCGCTCAAGCATTACCAGGACTTTATTATACCCTTTGTATACAATAAGAATTCACCGGTTAAATCCACCAAGAAAATTGAAAAATAGTAAAAAAACAGGTTATTATTCCCCTGGGAGAGGGAATTATATTTCTGAAGCAAGGCTTAACAGGTCGGAAAAGCAATTCCCTCCCCCAATATGCTTCCTGCCAAAATCAGGGCTGGCAAAAATACTAAAAACACTTCTCATTTTGTTTTATGATGGATAGGATAAGAACCCTTATCCTATCCATCATTTTTCTAAAAATGTTGGTTCTCCCCTATTGTGCGCTAAGACAAACTAATGCTTTATGGCAACTCAGCCATAGTAGAAATGTTTTTCGCCCGGTGGGTGGAAAACAGGGAGATTTATATCGGGCCAGTAAGTCAGGCTGCCGGCACAAAAATCAGACCAAAACCGAACGCTTTAACCCATTTACCCTCACTTTTAAAATTAAAAGAAACGGCAGCCGGGTATCCTACCACAAACCCCTATGGGGATTTATGTCAAACCTGCCAAAAAGCCGTTGACATTTGATTAAAAAAAACTTATACTCATTATTATCTAGTGGGTTTGAATGAAATCTTCTTTGAGCGAAATTTATAACTGAATATAGCTTTGGGCAGTTGGCACACGTGTGTTTTTTGCTTTTTTAGTTTCAACTGGCCCTCCCCCGATTTGATGAGTAAAAAATAACGATAAGCCTTTTTAAAGCCTGTCTCCTGGTCTTTTGGTGTCCCTGAGATGGTAGTTTTTATATTAGAGAGGGCAAATCGTGGCTTATATTGAATATAATGGTTGCTCGCGACCGGTTAACTTTAATGCTGTCATTCGCTTAGTAATGGTTTATACCCGTGTGCCAAAAACCCCTTTTAAAAAAGGTTATTTAACTCAATCATGAAGCCGGTTGCTAAAGTACTGGTGGTAGATGATGACGCTCCTATCCGGGATTTTGTTAGAGCAACCCTTGAAAGCGAGGGATATAAAGTAGTTACCGCTGAGAATGGCCTGGTGGCCTTACAACTATTAAACGGTGACACGCCCTACCAACCGGATATTATTTTGCTGGATATGCGAATGCCGATTTTAGATGGCTGGCAATTCGCCCAAAATTACCGGCAGTCTCCAGGTAAAAAAGTCCCGATAATTGTGCTGACCGCTGCCACAGACCCGGCCCGGTTTGCGGCCCAGATCAAAGCTGATAACTATTTGCCCAAACCTTTTGACCTGCTCGACCTGCTCGATATGGTCGAAAGGTTTACCGCCTGAACCCATAAAACAACTTTAAACATAGGACTTTCACTTGAAACAATTATTTCAAGTTTGCTTTCCTCGTATCCCGAAGGCTTTTCAGTTTCAAAGCGAAAGTCGTGAACCAATCAAAATTTGTGATGTTGACTAATTTTAAGGCTTAACCTATTGACTGGTCTGGCGATTGGGCTGGTTTTATTTTCAGCGTTTCTGCACGCGACCTGGAATTTATTAGCCAAGCGGGCCAACGGCGGCGCGCCCCTGGTCTGGCTTTTCGATGCGCTAACGGTGGTTATCTTCGCGCCGGTAATTGGTATCAGCCTGTTTTTCCAACCTTTTCAATTTAGCTGGGGCGCCTTGGGCTTTATGGCCGTGAGCGCGTCCTTGCACCTGGCCTACTTTATTTTGCTGCAGCGAGGCTACCGCGTGGGCGACCTTTCGCTGGTTTATCCCCTGGCGCGAGGCACCGGCCCGGTTCTTTCCACGACGGTCGCAATTCTTATCCTGGGAGAGCGGCCCGGCCCAATCGCGATAGCCGGGGCTTTCCTGGTAGCGGCCAGCGTCTTTTTCCTGACGGGCGGGGCAAGCAAGTTGACCGGGAAAAGTTCACGCTGGGCGGTGGGATACGGCCTTTTAACCGGGGTTTTTATCGCCGGGTACACGCTCTGGGATAAACAGGCTGTCAGCGCTTACGACATCCAGCCCTTGCTTTACTATTACGGCTCGGTGGTTATCCGGGTGCTGCTTTTAAGCCCTTACGCCTGGCAGGTCCGGGATAACGTAGCCTTTGAATGGAAACATCACCTCTTTGAAGCGTTTGGTGTTTCCATTTTGGGCACGGTTTCCTATTTCCTCATTCTCTCGGTGCTGGTCTTTACGCCGGTCAGTTACGTAGCCCCGGCCAGGGAAATCAGCATTTTAATCGGAACCGTCATGGGTACCCGGCTGCTTTCCGAGGGCGACGGGCGGCGGCGTTTACCGGCGGCCCTGGGTATGGTAATCGGGGTTATTGCCCTGGCTTTAGGATAGTTTTTAGTATTTTCGCCCTGAACTGTCATTCCGAGCGTAGTCGAGGAATCTCGTAGCCCTTTCCGTTCTGCCAGGCTTTGTTAGTGCAAGCGAAATCCTGATTTAAATCAAACCCTGCAAGTTACCTGACTTTTGATATGTTTCCTGAACCGCCGCCCTATCCTCTAAACGGTGGAACCTTTCAAAAAAGCCAGGGTGCGCTCCCAGGCCAGGTCTGCGGCGGCAGGGTTGTAAGCCTGGGGGCGGTCAGGCTCAAAAAACCAGTGTCCGGTACCACTATAACGGTAAAAAGTAACCGGGCAACCCGCCTTTTTCAGGGCTTCTTCTAATTCCTGAACAGCCTCTTCCGGCTCATTTTCATCCGTTTCGGCGAAATGTCCGAGATATTTTGCTTTCGATCCGGTGTAATCACCGGGGCGCGTGCCGTAAAAGACAACGACCGAGCGAATCGCGTCAGGGAAGGTGGCCGAAATATCCAGGGCGAAAAAGGCCCCTAACGAGAAGCCAATCACTGCCAGACCCTCGTCACCCGGTCTTGCAAATTCGCTGAGAAAGGTTATGGCAGCGGCCAGGTCGGCTTTTGGTTGGACCTGGTTATCCAGCAAATTGCTGCTAAGGTCTTCGGCTTCAGGAATAGTGTCCACGACCTTGCCCCGGTAAAGGTCGGCCGCGAATGCGATAAAACCGGCTGCAGCCAGACGGTCACAGACGTCTTTCATTGTGTCGTTCAAGCCCCACCAGGGGTGAAGCACCAACACGGGGCGGCCTTTTCCGCCTTCAGGAACTGCTAAATAACCGGCAGGTTGGGTATCTGGCATATGTGTCTCCCTATTTTGTATTAGACTTCTCTACTAAGAGTTACAAGTTCGGCGGCGAACGAATGTTTAGGTGGTGTCGCCCGGCCGATTTTACATCTTCCAATGATATAGGGATAAAATCAAAAAAGTGCCAGAACCTGCAGGGTCATACTCATTTGATTATCCCGGTAATTCTTACAAAAAAAATGTGGTACTTGGTTTTTGGAATAATAATATACAACGGATGGCAAAAACCTTGACAAAGTTGATTGGTTCGGTTATTCTTGAACCGGGAAGCAACTAAAGCTTTCTTCACGTAAAGTGATTTAAAAAGTAAATAGGCTCTTATCAAGAGAGGTGGAGGGTAGTACGGCCCTGTGAAGCCCGGCAACCAGCGCAATCAAAAACCAATATGCGCAAGGTGCCAATTCCGGCGCAGCCAGTCATGGCAAGCGCAAGATAAGGGAACTTGTTTTCCGGTAACGGTTTTCTTCCGGGCAAGTTTATAATTTTTGACCCCTTATCTCTGCCCAGGTAAGCGGGTTTTTTATTTGCCCGTTTCCCTGTCGCAAAGCTCATACCGCCAATCGCATTGTCAACCGTTATCTGGAAAAGGAGATTTGAAATGACCCAGATCTTAGAAAAAACGAATGCTGCCTCCCAAACATCCACGGCTGTAGCCCTCAAGTGCAAGGAATGCGCCGAACGCTACCCGATTTCCGCCATCCACGTCTGCGAAAACTGTTTCGGACCGCTCGAAGTCGAGTATGATTTTAGCGGCCTGGACCCGGTGGCCCTCAAAGCAATTATTGAGGCCGGGCCTAAAAATCTATGGCGCTACGCTCCCCTGCTCCCGGCCAAACCTTTCGCCAAAAGCATGGAAGGCGTCGGCTTCACGCCGTTACAGCAGGCCTATAACCTGGGCGCGGAACTCGGCCTGGATGAACTGTATGTCAAAAATGATGCTCTTAACCCGACCCACTCTTTTAAGGACCGGGTGGTGGCGGTCGCGATTGCCAAAGCGGTTGAATTTGGGTTCGATACGATTGCCTGCGCTTCTACCGGGAACCTGGCCGGGGCGGTTGCGGCCGCCGGGACACGGGCCGGGCTGAAGACATACGTCTTTGTCCCGTCCAATATCGAGCCGGGCAAAATTTTACAGGCCAGTATTTATGGGGCCACCATCGTCCCCATTGACGGCACCTATGACGATGTGAACCGGCTTGCCAGCCAGGTTGCCGACGAGTACGACTGGGCTTTCGTCAATATCAATATGCGGCCTTTCTATAGCGAAGGTTCGCGGACCCTGGCCTACGAAACCGCCGAACAACTCGGCTGGCGGCTACCCGACCACGTGGTTATCCCGATTGCCAGTGGTTCGCTGTATACTAAAATCACCAAAGGTTTCGAGGAATTAATTAAAATCGGCCTGGTCAAGGACCAGACGCTCCCCGCTATATCCGGGGCGCAGGCCCAGGGCTGCAACCCGGTGGCGGCGGCTTTTGCCGAGGGGTCGGGGGAAATCTTCCCGGTCAAGCAGCCGACTACGATTGCTCACTCCCTGGCGATTGGCAGCCCGGCGGACGGCTACTACAGCCTGAAAGTAGCCCGGCGCACAGGCGGCACGATCGAGCAGGTTACGGACGAGGAAATCCTGGATTCGGTGCGGCTGCTGGCCCGGACCGAAGGTATTTTCACCGAACCGGCGGGCGGCGTAACCCTGGCGACACTGCGGAAGTTAGCCAGGCAGGGCAAAATTGGCCGGGATGAAGTGACGGTGTTATATATCACGGGTAACGGTCTTAAGACCCAAAGCGCCTTTGATGGTCTTATCCCGGTTCCGGCGGCCATTACGCCTAAACTGGGTGTCTTTGAAAAGTGGCTGGAACAGAACTAACTACGAGGTCCAAAAGTTAAAGGCCACAAGAGGTAAGAAAAGTAAGATTAACGCACGAAGGGGCGGGTGTAAATCCTGGCCCCTTCGCTGCTGAAGTAAGCCGCTGCTATCCCCGCAAGTAGCCCCACGTCAACTCCCAGGTGCATTACAAAATTATCCTGCAAATTAAAGGGTGAGAGTACAGGCCAGAGCCGGACCGTCAGGAAAACCCAGAAATCAATGATGTTGACCCGGTGTTCGGTAGTCTGTAAAAGGGTATCCTGAAAATTATTGTTGTCGGCCAGGAAACCGACATAGACAGCCGTAAAGACGGCGGCGAGGGTAAAGAAGACAGCGATAAGCTGTTGTTCGAGGCTGTGCCGCCGCCCGACCCCGAACCGGACCAACCGCCCGATAACGAAACCCGGCAGAAAGGCAAAATAGCAGCCAATCCACTGCCAGAAGTTATAGTTCGGGTCGCTCTTGACGGTCCAGATAGCCAGGCAAAAAGGCCCGGCGGTCAGGAAAAAGCCGATTACGGCCCAGACAACACCTAGTAAAAGGTCCGGTTTGCCGGTTTTCGCCCGCATTTCCAGCTTTAGCTCGGTCAGGCAGTCCGGGCAGACCACGACAGCGTTCGCCCAGTTAAAACGCTCGTTAGAGGCCACGGTCAGTTCTTCAGGTAAGAAGGGCCGGTAGCACAAATTGCAGGCCAGGTGTTCGTTATCCACGGCCTCGGCTTCTTCAGGAAGTTTTTCAACCGTATCGAGCGAAGTAGGGGCCGCGCCCGGTTCCGGGCCTTCCACGAGGCTTTGCTGCCAGTTACGTAGGGCGGCCTGACGGGCGGTTGGAGATGGTTCGTTGTCTTCCGGCGAGTTCGGGGCAGTCATTGGTTAAACCTCGGTACTGGCAAACCCTCTGGTCGGGTAATCTTTAAAAATAACGGGCTTTTGCAGTCGAGCTGGGCCTTCAAGACCGGGACGCTTTATTAACCCTGGCCTGATTATAGGCGGGGCCAATGGGTTACGCAATAGACTTTATTCCTATTTTCCCCAAAAGACAAGATTAGAAATTAATAAAATGGGGCATTTTAGTGAGTCTTAAAGGCAGGTTTTATGGTATATTTAACATATTATGTTAAGAAAGCTGGCCCGGTTTTTGCATAATACAGGGTCACCAGGGGTCACTGAAAAAGATTACGAGTATTAGGGCGTTGTTGCGAAACGAAAAAGAAATAACTTAATTTTGAAATCCTGATGATTTGTAACCAGAACAAACCAGGAAAGGAGCGGCTCGAATGAGCGTAACGTTAAACTTTACCCTACCTGACCCCGTCCAACTGCTTGTCTATATTGTTATTGGACTGTTAGTAGCTTTGCTGGTCGGCGGGCTGGCGCGGCTGCGCTATTTTAGCAGCTATCTTGGCGCTTTCATCCTGGCTACCCTTGGAGCATGGTTCTTTGCCAGCATTTTGCAGCTCCAGGTCATAAATGATGTAAGCCTGTACGGGGTTCCTTTAATTGAAGCCATCATCGGTGGTCTTATCTTCGGGCTGGTGGGCGTTATTATTTTTGCCACCCGCCGCCGCAGCGTGGCTTAATTTTTCAGGTTTTTAAAACTTGAAAGGCTGCCCGGTTGGGCAGCCTCTTTTTATTCAGGTTGACTTTTCTGTAAAAACCGGCCTATTTTAGATTAGCGGCTCTCCCCCGGTTACACCGTAAACCATGCCGGTGATATAGCTGGCCTCCGGTGAAGCAAGTAAAACATAAACAGGAGCAAGTTCAAACGGTTGAGCAGCCCGGCCAAGCGGAGTTTGTTTGCCAAACTGTTTTACCTGTTCGGCAGGCATAGTAGCCGGGATTAGGGGGGTCCAGACCGGCCCGGGTGCGACGGCGTTGACCCGGATGCCTTTTGGCCCAACCAGCTTAGCCAGTCCTTTACTAAAGTTTACAATGGCGGCTTTGGTAGTGGCATAAGCTAACAGGGTGGGCGACGGCTGGTAGGCCTGGATTGAAGCAGTATTAATAATGGAACTGCCCGGTTTCATGGCCGGGATAGCCGCCCGGCAAAGGAAGAACATTGCGTCTATGTTGGTAGCGAAGGTTGTTCGCCATTCTTCGGTAGTAAATTGGGTAATATCCTCGATAGTCTTCTGATGGGCCGCGTTACATACCAGAATATCAAGCTTACCGAATTCATCAATGGCCCGCTGCACCAGGAGCTGGCAGTGCGTTTCATTTGTAATATCGCCGCCAACTTTGACGGCCCGCTGTCCGGCCTCTCTTACCAGGCGCGCCGTATCCTGGGCGTCTTCCTCTTCATTCAGGTAAGAAATCAGGACATTTGCCCCTTCTCTGGCGAAAGCCAGGGCCACTGCTTTACCGATACCGCTGTCGGCTCCGGTTATCAGGGCGTTCAAACCGGCTAGCTTGCCGCTTCCCCGGTACGATTTCTCGCCGTGGTCGGCGGTTGGCGTCATTTCAGTCTCCGTACCAGGGGGTGTTTGTTGTTGTTCAGGAAACGGACCTTTGGGGCCGCTTTCTCGCGGGTCGCGTTCCTGGGTATTCGTACTTCTTGATTCAGACATTTAATTATCCCCTTGCTTAATAATTACTACCGCCCGGTTACAGGCGGCCTCGTTAAATTAGTAACCTTAAGTAAGGGAGCAAGAATTAGCCCTTAAACCTCGAATCGAAATACCCAAATTGCCTAAACAATTCGGCTAAACTATATCTGTTCCGCTCTAGCCCCGGCGGTAAAAGTAGATTATTCGGCGGGACGCATTTTATAGCCCGGCAGGTCCAGACGTAATCATCGGCAACGTCATCACCGCCTTTGCCCGGCGGCGCTTCTGGCGTATTTTCTTCCACTAAGCCCCGCCCTGCTTAGCCTGGTTTAGAATTTCCTGGGCCTTCGAGTTGTTTGGGTCAATTGCCAGGGCTTTTTGAGCCGCGGTTTTGGCGCTGGCAAAATCTTTTAGTTTTATATAAGTATCACCCAGGTTTGTATAGAAGACTGCCACTTTCGGGTCCAGGTCGATTGCCTGCAAATAATAGTTTTTGGCATCCTGATAGTTACCGAGGCTGTAGGATACGTTACCCCGCCCGTTAAAGGCATCTGAATTTTTGGGGTTAAGGTCACCGGCCTTTTTGAAAGCATCGTCGGCGGGCGAATATTTCTTGAGCCGGTAGTAAGCATTACCCAGGGATACAAAATAACTATCTTCGCTGGGGTTAAGCTGGGTAGCCTTCAGGTATTGCTCAACCGCCTTGTCATACTCGTTCTGGGCAGCGTAAACCAGGCCCAGGTCGCGATACGCCAGGTCGAACTTCGGGTCTTTTTGAATGGTCGCTTGCAGCGTTGATTCGGCCAGGTCATACTGGGAGTTCAGGTAGTAGGCGTAGCCGAGGTCATCGAGGTAGTTCGCTTTGGTCGGTTCGAGATCCGAAGCGGTCTTTAATTCCGGGATAGCCTTATCGTACTGCTTGGTGGTTATGTAAACCAGGCCGAGGTCGTGGTGAGGCAGCGACCGTTTGGGGTCTTTAGCGATAGTCGCCAGCAAGGTTTTTTCCGCCTGATCATTCTGGCCGACCTTATAGTAAGCATAACCCAGATCGCCCAGAAATACTACGTCGGCTGGGTCAAGGTCGGAAGCTTTTTTTAGTTCGGGCAGGGCGTCGGAATAGCGCGCCAGGTTTAGCAAGCACAGCCCGGCCAGGTGATGGTAGTTGCCATTACTGGGGTCCAGGGCGATAGCCTGCTGAATTTTCGCCAGAGCATCGGCGTTTTTGCCCTGGTCGTACAGGTCGTTGGCATCTTTGGAAAGGGCGGCGGCCTGGCTGGTATTACCGGCCGTCGGCGACGGTTGCACCTTTGGTGTCGGAGAAACCGTCGGGGCCAGAGTAGCGGCGGCTGTTGTCGTAGCGGCAGCGGTCGTAGGGGCCGGCGTAGCGGTCGGCAAAGCGGCGCTGGTAGTGGCGGCGGCGGTAGTAGGCGCGGCGGCGACCGAAGGGGTTACCCCTGCAACTGTCGCGGTAGACGCGGCGGCGGTTGTGGTGGAGTTCGCCGTAACCGAGGCAACCGCTACCTGGGTGGGTTTTGGGTTGGACTTGTTGCTGCTGAGGACCAGGAACAGCAGGACTACCACGATTATAAACAGCACCACAATACCGGCCACGCCCAGCCATAACCCGGTTTTTTTCTCCGGGGGAGGCGCGGGTTGCTGGTAATACTGCTGGCCGTAACCGGGTGTAGCCTGGGGGGTGTTATAGGGGCTGTTCCCAGGGTCATAAACCGCCGGTCCGGGCGCGACATAGGGTTGGCTGCCCTGGTTTGGGTAAGAAGCAGTACCCTGGTTGTAACCGGGGTCTGTGGGATATATATAGCCCGGGTTGCCCACCTGATTATTCTGACGGTAGTCCTGCCCGTAAGGCGGCGTTTGCGACTGCGGGGCATAGGGCGAATAAGGCGTCTGGTACTGGTTGCTACCGTACGAACCGGGCCGAGAGTTCGGCGCAGCATAATTTTGATTGTTAGACCCATCAATCTGGCCGTTCCCACTATAATTAGGGTTTGAATCGTAGGAATTGGTAGGCGTTGCGCCGTACGCGGCGGAAGGTTTATATTCAACGTACTGGGTCGGCTCGTAGGCAGGGCTGGCGGGAGCCGCCGGGGGCGGGTAATAACCGGCAACCTGGGTAGCTTCCTCCGCCGGGTAATTCTGGCTGGTTAGCTGCAAGAACGGGGAAGCCGCCGCCTGGGAAGCCGAACCGGCCTGGCTGACCGGTGGATTGGGGGCGGCCTGCGTCTGGGCGCTGGTATTGCGGCCTATCAGAGGCAGGGCGGCATCTGTTCCCGCCGAATTCTCGGCAGGAATATAAGCCGGTAAACTCTCCTGAACCGGCGTGGCGGCGGCTGGACCGGTAAACATGTCCACTTTTTGGGTAAGTTCGTCCTCATCTTCGCTTTCAGCCGATAAGATGCCGCCGAGGCCGCTCAATTCGAGGACGGTCTGGCCGATTTTTATCTGGTCGCCGTTTTTTAGCGGAACCGGGGCCGTCACGCGCTGGCCGTTTAAAATAAGGCCATTGGCGGAGTTGTTGTCTTCGAGAAGGGCGGTATTCCCCTGAAGCAAAATTCGGGCGTGATGCCTGGAAGCCAGAGCATCTGTAATAACTACATCGTTATCCCGGTTTCGGCCAAGCATTATAACTTCTTTACCGGTCTCAAGATTAATACATTCTCCGGCCTGGGAACCTTCTTTAATAACCAGTTGCATAATTTATCCTCTCAGTAACCAACAGCGTTATTCTCTTGTATTTTACAATATAGAGCGGAATTTTGGAATTAAAAATAAATTCGGCCTGATTCAAAAAATTATCCAGGCTATTCCACTTTCGGGAAATATGCTATAATCGGCAAAACTACTGGCTTTCATCCGGCTGGTGATTTTCGGGTTTGATATATTTCCCGGCACGGTCAGGGGCAACTTTGACTTATAATTAGCCCGATTATAAACTGGAGGATACGTAACCAAAGATGTCCCGACAATACCCACCCGGTGAAAACCAGCCGCGCGACCGGCAAAATCTAAACCGGCCCGACCTGAACCAACCGCCTGCGCCTGCTCCCGGTGAGCCTCGCCCGGTTAATCCCAACCGTACCTATCACCAGAACGGAACCCCTTCACCGAACTCGTCGAATCAGCCCCGGCCCGAACGGCCCCAGGTCTCCTTCCGTCCCTCGGCTAATGTTCCACCTGGACGCGCCCCGCGACCCCTACCC
>CADDZM010000108.1 GCA_902812345.1 Chloroflexota bacterium
TATATGGAGCGTGGATGAATTGTTAAAGTACAAGGTGGCGCCGCCGCCTTTTGTGCCACCGAAGCGCCGAGGGCGACCGCCCAAAAACGCAGTTAAAAACTTCACCGTTTAATGGGGTGCTACCGAAAGCGGCTGACCGCCTAATAAAGCGGCTGACCGCCTAATAAAGCCGCTTTTTATCCAGCACGTTCCGCATTTTACTGGTCTGTCCGGCCAGGAAAAAGTCTAAATTCTCCAGAAAAAGGTCTATCACCCGGTTGTTTTCCGGGTAAGACGTGCTGGCCGAATGAGGCGCGACTACCACATTTGGCATCTCCCAGAACGGGCTGGAAGGGGGAAGAGGCTCAGTATCAAAGACATCCAGGGCCGCACCGCTCAGTTGGCCCGAACGCAGCGCTTCGATTAAAGCTGCCTCGTCAATCACTTTACCCCTGGCAATATTAATAAAGTAAGCGCCCGGTTTGAGGGCGGCAAATTCAGCCGCGCCAATCATCCCTTCGGTTTCGGGCGTGTGCGGAATCGCCAGGACCAGAGCATCAGTGCGGGTGAGGGTTTCCAGCAGGGCCGGTTTTTTAACGCTGAACAGTTCGTCGGCGTTGTAATCAGCGGGGGTCCGGCCTTCCAGGCTGCTCGGCCCGGCCAGGACGCGCATGCCGAAAGCCCGCGCGAGTTCGGCCACCCGGCGGCCAATCTTGCCCGGCCCGATGATAGCCAGGGTTTTGCCGGGCAGTTCGTCCGTGGCGTACTTGCGCCAGACCTTTTCCCGTTGCTGCCGGGCAATCAGGGGGTACTGCTTAATCCACATCAAGAGGCCCATCATCACAAATTCAGCCAGGGGTTGGGCGTGAATACCGCTGGCGGTCGTTACAATCAGGTTGGTTTCACCAAGCCCGGCTTTCTCAATGGTCTGGCCGACCCCGGCGCTGGTAGCCTGGAGCCAGCGCAGGCGCGGCGTCAGGTTTTCGGGCACCCAGCGTGAGAGGGTATTTACTTCGAAATCAAGCATTATATCGGCCTGCTTAAGGTCGTTTATCCAGGTGTCCCACTGTTGGGGGGTTAGCTTCAGGTTGTGGTTGTGTTCGGCGGGAAAGCTGGCCGGTTGGAGCCATTCGCCGTGATATACCAGGTTAAGCCCGCGTTTTGTGACCTCCTGGCGCAGGCGTTCGATTTCGTCCGGTTCAAAATAAGTTCCTACAAAGACATTCTCTGGTTTCTGGCTCACCTGAAAAGACTCCTGTTAAAATTGTTTGCGCTATGATATAAAAATAAAACCTCCGGTCAAGTATAAGGCCGGAGGCAGTTCCCGTAAAATAAAAGAGCCAGGGCTATCAGGCGGCTTCTCTGCCCTCACCCTTGATTGTTTTTAGCAGGGCCGGGTAGTCAATCTTGTCGAAATCGTTTGTATCCACGGTCAGGGTTTCGCCGCCAATGTCGAGCGGTTCATAAGTATCTTCTTTCAAAGCCTTTTCAAAGTCTTTCAGGTTGGCGCGGTCCATATGGCCGGGATGTCTTTCACCTGATTTAGCCCGCTCTTTGAAGCGCTCTAACAGAACCTCGTCGCTGGCCTGACACAAGACCTGAACCGGTTTGAAGCCGAATTTGTGTTTGAGTTCCTTGAATTTGGCCGTGTGTTCTTCCGGCTTGAAGTCGCTTTCGGCCACGAAAGAAAGCCCGGCTTGCAATTGGGCTTCGATAAAGTGAAATAGAATAGCATAGGTTGCCAGGTTAAGTTGCTCGGTCCATTCCTTGTCCGACCAGCCCAGCGTATCAAAAAGCATCTCCTTGATGCCGTCTTTAAAGACAAAGGGCAGCCCCAGTTCGTGGGCAACTTTGCGGCCGATACTGGTTTTGCCCGAACTGGGCGCGCCCGACACTATTATCAAAAGTGGTTTAGCCATCCGGTGACTCCTGACGCTACCAAAAGATTTTCTTTTTCCTGGCAGTTTTCAGGCAAGAATCAGGCCAATCAACTGGCCGGTTGGGTAAGACCCTGTTCGGTTAGCCGTTTTCCGGGCAGATATTCTCTGGCTGCCGGTAGATAAAGGTAAAACATGCTGCCATTTTCAGGACGACTTTCAACTTCCACATAGCCGCCCTGGGCCGCCAGCAAAGCCTGGGCGATAGCGAGGCCCAGACCGCTGCCGCCGTTACGCCGGGAACGCGAGGCGTCGCCCCGGTAGAAACGGTCAAAAATGTGAGGCAAATCTTCAAGCGGGATACCCGGTCCCCGGTCGCGAACGGCCAGCCGGTAATATTTTTGCGCGGTGGCCGGGTCAGGCTGGGCGGTCCCGCTGCCAAAGCGCGCCGGAAGTAACATAGGTTGTTCCAGTTCCAGTGTTACAACCGAGTGGGGCGGGGAGAACTTGACCGCGTTGTCCAGCAAATTATAAAGCACCTGTTTTAGCCGCTCCGGGGAGCCTGAAACCCATGCCGCCGGTTCCCCCGCGCCCGGAAAACCTTGCAGGAGCACAGAGACCGGCTTCTCGCCCTGCTCGATGAAAAGCTCGATGCTGGCCTTTACTTCCCGGGTCAGGTTTAACAGGTTAATAGGCTGTAATTGGATTGACTCGCCCTGGTCCAGCTTGCTAAGCGTGAGGAGGTCATTGACAAGTCGAGTAAGGCGGACGCTTTCCCGGTGCATTGTTTTCAAAAGGCGGTCGGCGGCCTCGGGATTACTGGCGGTCCCGCCTAGCAGCATCACTTCAAGCGAACCCTTGATAGCCGTCAGGGGCGTGCGCAGTTCGTGGCTGGCGTCGGCGACAAGTTGGCGCTGCATCTTAAACTGGCGCTCGAGCTGGTCCACCATCCGGTTGAAAGAAACGGCCAGTTGGCCGATTTCGTCCCGGTCCGATTCAAGCTGGACCCGGTGACTGAGGTCTCCCGCCGCAATTACCCGGGTAGTTTGAATCATCCGGCGCAGCGGCCGGAGCGAACTTCCCGCCACCACGGGCGAAACCAGGCTAATCACCAGCAGGAGGATACCAAAAGCCCCGGCGTTGATAAGCAGCAAATCGGAAAGGGCGTTTTCGTTGGCGGCGTTGGACCCGGCAATCACCAGGGCGGCGGCGCTATTGCCCTGCTGTGGCTGTTGGCCCGGGTTGCCTTTGGGCGGACGGGGTGGGTTGTTTATAGTTAAAGGAATCAGGACCACCACGGCATCGTCCCAACCGGTCAGATGCGTCGAGTAGGAAAGGCCGGTTTCACCCTTAAAAGCGCGTTGGAGCAGGTCGGCTGGCGGGCTGGCAAGCTGGTTAAGGGCCGGGCTAATATCGGCCAGGTTTATTCTCTGGGACACCGCTTCAGGCGCAACGAGCGATTGGGTTATCTGGATTAAATGGCCGGTAAAGCTGGTTGAAGTGTCATCAACACTGGTCGGTTTAACAACGCGCCCGTTCGCGTCAACAATGACCGCCAGGGTTAAGTTGCTGTTCAGGTCGCTTAAAATACGCTCCCCGGCCTGTTGAGACGGCACATTACCGTTACGACCCTCGCCGCCATTGAAAGCACCACCTGCCTGCCCGACTCTTTGCTCGATAACCGGCCTGGCCTCGGTCTGGAGCGAGTTGCTGAGCGAGTTTTTCAGAAAGTTTGCCAGCAGGAAATACTGGGCGAGGCACAGCACGATAAAGAGCAGCGTTAACAAAACCAGGTTAAGCAAAGTCAGGCGGCCCCGCACCGAGCGGCGCGGGACATACCAGTGTTTAAGCCGGTTGGTCTTTGGGTTTGGTTGGTTAAAATCCTGGGCCGGTAACGGTTTCGCCATGCTGCACTCTTTATAAGTTGGGCCTGAAAGTGTAACCTACCCCCCGGACGGTGTGAATCAGCCGGGAGCTTTCGTCTTTTTCTTCCAGTTTATCTCGCAAATAGCTGATGTAAACGTCTACCACGTTGGTATTCCCGGCAAAGTCATAGCCCCAGACCCGGTTGAGAATCGTTTCGCGGCTGAAGACCTGGCGCGGGTGGTCCATGAGCATTTCCAGCAGTTCAAATTCCTTGTTGGTCAGTTCAATAAGCTGGTCGCCGCGCCGCACCTCGTGCGAGTTACGGTTCAGGCTCATGTTCCCGACCGTCAAAATTTCCTGTTGAAGCTGGCCTTTACGCCGCAGCACTGAGCGGATACGCGCCACCAGCACCGGGAAATCGAACGGTTTAATTACATAGTCGTCCGCCCCGATGGTCAGCCCTTTGACGGTAGTCTCGGAATCCTCGCGCGCGGTCAGCATAATAATGCCGAGGTCGCTTCCGGCCCGCAAGCGCCGGGCGATTTCCAGGCCGTCCAGACCGGGCAGCATCAAATCGAGGATAACTAAATCAGGCTTGAATTCGGCAGCCAGACTGAGCGCGAGGCCGCCATCCAGGCAACTCTGGACCTCGAAGCCTTCGTAAGTCAGGCCGAGCGTTAAAAAGTCTACGATGGGCTGCTCGTCTTCGACCAGCATTATTTTTATTTTCCGAGTATTCGCGCTGTTGCCTTGACTGACCATTCTTGCATCCTGGTTTGCTAATAAATCCGGTTTGCTAACAAATTCTCACTTTTAGCCTGTTCTGGCCTCAAAATAGTTACAAAATAAGCGTATTGTACTGCCGGTCCTGAATTAAAGCTGGTCGCCGGGCTGGCGCGCTGGGTAGCGCAAAACATAGCCGACCCCGCGTACCGTCTGAATTACGTTTGGCGGGCCCAGTTTGTTCCTTAAATAGCGCACGTACACCTCAATGATATTCGCATCGCCGCTAAAGTCAAACCCCCAGATGTGGTCGAGAATGGCCTGGCGTTTAAGCACCTGGTTGGGATGCCGCATAAAAAGTTCCACCAACTCGAACTCACGCATGCTTAACTCGATAGGCCGCTCGCCCCGCCAGAACTCTCGCGTTGTGACATTAAGCGTAAGGTCAACCACCTGGATTAAGTTTGAATCTTTGGGGGTTTCCGCCTGTATGAAGGTATTAACCTGGGCCGGCGTGTCCCGGGATTGCCGCCGCAAAATCGCACGTATCCGGGCTACCAGTTCTTTGAAATGGAAAGGTTTAACGATGTAATCATCCGCCCCGGCCTCAAAACCGCGCAAGCGGTCGTCCAGGCTGTTATTGGCCGTCACAAAAAAGATTGGCACCGGGGAAGCCTGGCGGATTTTGCGGCAAACTTCCAGGCCGTCCATGCCCGCCAGCATCAAATCCAGCAATATCAGGTCGAAGGGCTTCGAGAGCGCCATTTCCAGGCCATCCGGTCCAGTGCTGGCGCTAAAAACCTCAAATCCTTCATAGGTCAGGCCCATTTCGATAAAATAAATAAGGCCCGGCTCATTTTCAATGATAAGGATGCGTGGGCGAGTATCCCTGGCAGCGGTTAACATATTTTCTTTAAGACTGTTCATCCGGCTTTTACCCTTAAAGCGGTTTCGTTTCTTTAACCCCTTTTAAAAGTATTTCTAAAAGGCTGTAACAAAAGAGTAACACCCAATTCTTAGAAAACTCTTAGAAGGATTTAAATGTTCTCTGAGAAAACTGAACTGCCGGATGGCATAGCTTGTGCTTTCTTACTCTGAACCGGCTTGCGGGGTAGAAAAACTGGAAGCGTGCAAACAGGCGAAGGGAAATAGGAGGTAATGATGCCCGCTGATAAAGAGTTAGATGAAACAATCCTGGACGATGAAGCCCGCCGCTATTATTGCTCGGCCATGGCCGCCCTTGAAAAGGAAAAGGTGCCTTTTCTGGTTGGCGGCGCGTTTGCTTTTGGCCGCTACACCGGCATCATTCGCCACACCAAAGATTTTGATATTTTCCTGAAAAAAGAAGATTTACCCGCCGCCCGCGCCGCTCTTGAAAAGGCCGGGTATCGGACCGAACTGGCCTTCCCTCACTGGCTGGCAAAAGCTTACCATCCGGGCGGCGAATATTTTATTGACCTGATTTATTCGTCCGGCAACGGGATTGCCACTGTTGATGATTCCTGGCTCGAACACGGCGTTCAGGAAACCGTCCTTGACCGGCCCTGCCTGATTATACCGCCCGAAGAAATAATCTGGTCGAAGTGTTTTGTAATGGAGCGGGAACGCTATGATGGCGCGGACGTGGCACATTTGTTGAGGTCTTGCGCCGACCAGATAGACTGGCAACGGTTGCTGGACCACTTCGGGGATAAATGGCGGGTCTTGCTGAGTTACCTGGTGCTCTTTGGCTTTATCTACCCTGAGATGAGCGGCAAAATTCCGGCCTCGATTATGGACACCCTCATTACAAAATTACAGGCCGACCAGCCCGCGCCCGCCGGAGCCGAAAAGGTTTGCCAGGGTACGCTGTTAAGCCGCCAGCAATTTTTGGTGGATACCCAGGATTGGGGCTACAAGGATGGCCGGTTGCCGCCCACCGGACGGATGAGCGCCGAGGATATTGCCGACTGGACCGAAGCGATTACTTCTCGCAAATAATTATAACGCCCTGTTACCTTCGATGAGTTTACCGGCCAGCGTCACCAGGTCGTGAATATTGAAAGGCTTGGCGATAGTGCCGGTAATCTTGTAGGAGGCGAGTTTGGCCTGGTCTATGTGGTCGCCCCAGCCCGTCACCAGGACCAGCGGCACCTGGGGCCAGCGCCGGTTGAGTTCGCCCGCCACCTCCCAGCCGCTCATATCGGGCATTCCCAGGTCGCTAAAGACCATGTCGTAAGGTTTAGCGGCGTTTACCTGGCTGGCTGCCTCCAACTTTTTAAGCGCTTCGATACCGCCGTCCGCAACGTCAACCTCAAACCCGGCGTGGGACAGCGAACGGTGCAAAACGCTGCGTAGATTTGCTTCGTCGTCAATCGCCAGGATGCGGCCCGCATAGGTTTTGGCGGTCTGGTCGAATTTAGCTCCTTTTTGGGGCCGAATAACCTCGTTCTGGGCCGCCCTGGAGACCGGCAGCCGGATAAAAAAGGTTGTGCCTACCCCCGGGCTTGAGTCCACCGCAATTCTGCCCCCAAAGCGTGAAATAATGCCGTAAGCCACCGACAGGCCCAGGCCGGTGCCGCGTACCCCTTTAGTGGTATAAAAAGGCTCGAAAATATGCCGCCGCACTTCGGAGTCCATGCCTTTGCCGGTGTCGCCAACTTCCAGGCAGACCACGTCGGGCGATTCCAGGTAGGTGCGGAAGGTAATTTTACCGCCGCCTTCCGGCATCGCATCTATGGCATTGTTGACAAGGTTGACCAGCACTTCGCGCAATTCGGCGGCTTTACCCAGGACCGGCGGGATAGCCTGTAAATAACGCTCAACTTCTACCTTCATGCCTTTTTGCTGGGCGTCGTCCCGCCAGCGTGGCCGGCTCAGGTCAATTGTGCTCTGGACGACCATATTTAAATCTACCACGTCAAGATTTTGCTGCATGCGCTGGACGGTAAATTCCTGGATACGCCGTACCGTTTCAGCGCCGTCAAGGGCGGACTGCTCGATAATCTCGATAGTTTCGATAACTTCAGGGTCATCCGACTCAACCTTTAAAAGCTGGGCGTGGCCGAGCACGTTTGCCAGGACATTATTCAGGTCGTGCGCGACCCCACTGGCTATCTGACCAATCATGCGCATGCGTTCGTTTTCCTCGCTGCGCTTGCGGGCGGTTACGTCGCGGCCAATGGCCTGGATACCGGCGATTTTCCCCTGGGAACCGGGCTGATAAAAAAGGCCAAAGTTAAATTCAAGGTTGACCGGCGCGCCTACCTTTGAAATAGCCAGCAGTTCGCCCTGCTGGGTATCGTAAAGGCCGGTCGGGTTTTCAGCCGCTCGGTTTAACAGGCTTTCTAGCATTGTGTTGAGGGCCGCCTGGCCTTCCGGGGCCAGGAAGTTAGCGAATTTGTTGCCAAGAATTTCTTCCGGCTCGTAGCCGAGAATGGATTTTAAACGCTCGTTAACATAAGTCAGGCTTCCCCCGGCGTCAAGGCTGATAATCAGGTCGCTGGCTTTCTCGGTAATAAGGCGGTACTTTTCACTTTCGCGGGCCAGGTCGGTATAAAGCTGGGCGTTGTCAATAGCAATGGCAGCCTGGTTAGCGAGGGTGGTCATAATATCCAGGTCGGCTGGCGCGAAATGGCGCTCGGGGTCGGCAAGGGCCACAATGAGAACCCCGATATGCCGGTCGCCAATTCGTAACGGTATGGCTGCCGTCTCATAACATTCCTGCAGCAGGCCGGGTATCCGGTTCTCAAAGGTCTGGTAATTGGGTAGTATCACCAATTGGCCTTTTTGCTGGACCACTCCCGCCAGACCCCGGTTGGCCGGTATAACAGTATTCATGACCGTTTCGACGCTTTCATAAGCGTTTTCCCAGGCGATAAAATAGTGAAGGTGATGGCCGGGATCCCACAAGGGCAGGTAGGCCCGGTCGGCCCGGGTAAGTTTGGTGGCGGATTTAACCACTTCGCGGGCGGTATCGTCCAGATTCAAGCGGCGGTTGAGGCGTTCTGAAACACGGATAAGTTCGAGTAACTGGTCATTGCGTTGGGTCAGGGCGCGCTCGGCTGTTCGCAAATTGAGCATAACCTGGACCCGCGCTTTTAGCTCCTGCACCCGGAAGGGTTTGGTTACATAGTCGTCAGCGCCCGCCTCAAAAGCCCGGATTTTATCATCGGGAACATTACTGGCGCTAATCATAATAATTTTGGTGGAGGCCCAGTGGGGGTGATTTTTGACGGCCCGGCAGACCTCGAAGCCGCTCAGACCGGGCATCTTGGCATCCAGCAGCAGCAGGTCAAAAGGGCGCATTTCAAGCTGGCGCATAGCGGCGCGGCCATCTTCAGCGGAAAAAAAATTGACCGGCTGTTCTTCCAGGGCAAGCTGGATGACATTAATAATGTCACGCCGGTCATCAACGACTAAAATATTGGAGATATTATCGTTAAAAGCGACAGGTCGAACCGTTTCAGTAACAGCCATCCTCTACCAACTCCTTTGCAAACCGCTTTTATAAGGTCTCCGGGCTGGTGAAACGAATGGCGCCTGAGCGACCTGCTTAACGTATATCCGGTGGTAAATCTTTATCGAAAGAACCCGTAGGTGCGCCCGGCCCGGCAGTGCCGGCGGCAGGCATTCCGCTTGAGTAAGAGTTGCCTGGCGGGTAAGCGCCCATGCGTCGCATTTCTTCTTCAATCATCCGGCGGCGGTTTTGATCACTCGAAACATTACTAAAAACAAAAGTACCCATAAAGTGGAACAGCAGCCCGATGCCCCAGCCAAACATCGGCCAGATAAACCAGGGATAGGTGTAAAACCCCGGAATAGGCCCGGTAACGAGATAAATTACTATTAAAAGCCCGTTGACCAGCACATAGGAAGCCAGGTGCCAGTAGAAACTAAGTTTGGCCTTGACGCGCCGCTCGGCCTGCCGGTAGGCGGACTGGTATTGCTGGTCAGTCGGGTTACCCGGGTTATAATTATACATTTTTCTTTGCCTCTCGTAAATTTCTTTTTTCGTTAAAGGTTGAACGTATTTATAATTTTTTAATTTTTATTTGCCTGGCTACTTCTGCTACCTTAATTTTTTAATTTGTGGTTGTTGCTTCCAACGGCCTTTACCCGGCTTCCACCCTTAATATTCAATGTTCAACGCCTTACGCCCTGACCACGTACGTCCTGGCGATTTTATCGTGCCAGCCTTGCTTGTGGGGGTCGAAACCAATCCAGATAAAGCCGAGACCGAAGACGATGCCGCTGATAAAGTAGCCGACGGTGTGCCGCAAAAGCGACCGCCCGAACCCGATGTTTTGCCCGTCCGCCGTGACTACTCGCATACCAAAAACCTTTTTGCCAACGGTCGCGCCCCTGGCTGTCAGGATGGTGTAATAAAGCATCTGGATAAGCGCAGCCAGCAAACCGAGACCAAGCGTCATAAAGACAAACGTGCCCATTTCACCGTTTTGGGTCAGGATACGTTCCAGGATTGTGTTACATTCGCTACTCGAATAGCCATAGGCCGAAGTATCGCAGGCCGGTAATAATTCGGCCTGGTGTTTCGTGAAAAAGTTGATGCCATAGACGAATAGCGGCAGGCCAAAGACTACGCCTGAAATAATACTCAGAATGATACTGTCTATTACGTAAGCGCCTAACCGGGGCCAGAAGCCGATTTCCGCCGGGGCCACGCCCACCCGGTCCACCGGCAGGCTGTAGTTGTAATAAGGCGCGTATCCGGGCGGAGGAGTATACCCCGCGTAAGGCGTGGAGTAACCACCCGGCGGGCTGGAAAAAGCGTACTGGCTGCCCGGCGAACCGGCTTTTGGTCCGCCGGACCCGGGTGTATTTTCGGTAGGCGGGACCGGGTTTGCGGCTTCAGCGCCGCCGTTCGCTCCAAAACCGCCGGTTGTCCCGAAGGCTGTATCCCCGGTCGTGGTGGCCGGGATTCCTTCAAGGTTGCCCGCCGGGGTTAGCCGGGGCAGCGGTTTACCGCAATTGCTACATTTTTTGGCGTCTCGCTCGTTTTGGACGCCGCAAGTAGGACAGAACATAGTTTAACCCTCTTTTTGACCCGCCGGGAAGAACCTCAATCGTTGACCGTTTTGCCTAAAAGATATACAATGAACTCGAATTAGAACAGTCTACCCGGCGTATTTTTGTTTTACTTTCACCTATTTAGACCCGGTGGCTGCCCATTTTGTTTCATTGTTCCTGATTTGCTTAAAATTGACATAAGGAGGAATCGGCACGTGATTACTGCAAACTGGCCGGAACTGGAAAAGAAATACTTGATGTTTAACATCAAGCGCCCACAGCCCGTAATGGTCCGTGGCGAAGGCGTTCGTCTCTGGGATGAAGCCGGGCGAGAATACCTTGATTTTATGGCCGGTTGGGCAGTAAACGCCCTGGGACATTGTCACCCGGCTGTGGTTTCGGCCATCCAACAGCAAGCCGCAACATTAATTCATACTTCTAACCAGTATTATACTATACCGCAAATCGAATTAGCCAAGCTTTTAATCGAAAATACTGTTTTCGATAAGGTCTTTTTTGGCAATAGCGGCGCGGAAGCCAACGAAGGGGTCGTCAAACTGGCCCGCAAATGGGGCAAAATAAATAAAGCCGGAGCTTATACCGTTATCAGCACTCTCAAAGGCTTCCACGGTCGGACCCTGGCGATGGTCGCTGCCACCGGCAAGCCGCATTACCAGGAGCCTTACAAGCCGCTGCCGGCCGGTTTTTTAAACGTACCCTATAACGACATTGAAGCCATTAAAGCGGCTACCAATTCCGAAACAGTCGCGATTCTCATTGAGCCGGTTCAGGGCGAAGGCGGGGTCAACCCGGCTACCCAGCAATACCTGGAAGACTTGCGCAAGTGGTGCGACGAAGAAAAACTTCTTTTGATTTTTGACGAAGTGCAAACCGGGATTGGCCGGAGCGGCAAGCTGTTCGCTTACGAGGTCTACGGGGTTGAGCCGGACATCATGAGTGTCGCCAAAGGTTTGGGCGGCGGCATGCCTATCGGCGGGTTTTTGGCGAAACAGCACGCGGCGGTCTTCGAGCCGGGCGACCACGGCTCGACTTTTGGCGGCAACCCGGTGGCCTGCGCGGCCGGTATCGCGGTCCTTAACGAAGTGCTCAACAACAATCTGAGTGAACACGCGGGCAAAATGGGCGAGTACCTGGGTAGCCGCCTGCGCGACCTTATGAGCAAGCACTCCCTTATTACCGCCGAACGCGGCCTGGGCCTGTTGCGGGCGATTGACTTGCGCGACGAAGTCGGGGCCGAGGTGGTCAGCCGCTGTCACGAGGAAGGCTTGCTAATAAACATGGTCAGCCCGACGACCCTGCGCTTTATGCCGCCGCTTATCATCACCGAAGCCAACGTGGACGAGGCGATTGATATTCTTGACCAGGTGTTAGGCGAGTTTTAAATATGGAAGACCGGGAAGGGTTAAACCCGCCGCCCCAGGCTGCCCTGGCGCTGGCTGAAGCAGCGGCGATTGGGTTTACCCTCTCCTGCGACGACCAGACCGGTTCGCTTTTGCGGACCCTCGCGGCCAGCAAACCGGGCGGGCATTTTCTCGAACTTGGCACAGGGGTCGGCTATTCGACAAGCTGGCTCCTGGCCGGTATGGATCCGGCCAGCAGACTGGTAACGGTCGAGAAAAACCTTTCCCATAACCGGATTGCGATTAAACACCTGGGTCACGACCCGCGGGTTTCGTTTGTAACCGGGGACGCCGCGAAATTTATCGCTGAACTGCTCAGCCCGGAAGAAAATATGGCGGGGAAGCTTGATTTTATTTTTGCCGATACCGCCCCGGGCAAACTCACTCTATTGGAAGAAGTGTTAAGCCTGGTGAAGCCGGGCGGCCTTTTCCTGGTTGATGATATGCTGCCAAAGGCTGAATTTAACTTTATGCCGGACCCTCGCTACATTGAGCTTACGAACAGGCTGGAAAATCACCCGGACTTTTTTATAACTAAACTTAATTGGGCTTCCGGCCTGATAATCGCGACCCGTAAAGTCTGAACGGTAAAGTATGAACCTGAAGACCCAAAATCGCTGGCGAATAATAATGCTGGGCGGCGCCCTGATTTTTTTGGGCTGGCTCCTCTGGCGCACCTGGCACGGCCTCACCCCGTTTATTATCGGCGTAGTGCTGGCTTTCGTCCTGATGCCGCTGGTGGACGGCCTGAACCGCTTTCTGCCGAGAGCGCTGGCGATTTTGCTGGTTTATATCCTCCTGATTGGGGCCGGGGCCGCTTTTGTCCTCTACCTGTTGCCAATTATCGTTGAGCAAAGCAAGAACCTTATAAATAATACGCCCAGCTATGCCAACGAAACCCAGAACTGGCTGAACCAGACTTTTAAAGAGGTCCAGCAGTCCCTTCCTAAAGATTTTCAGCAGCCTTTTACCGACTCAATTAATAATTTCAGCACGAACGCCGTCAACTTCGTGCGCGACGCTATCATCGGCTCGGCTACCGGGCTGATTGGCTGGCTCTTTGGCACCATTGGCTTCCTGGTCGGTATTTTTATTATCCCGTTCTGGCTTTTCTTTGTCCTCAAAGATAAAGCGCGGGGCATGCGCACCTTTTATAACGTTATCCCGCCCAAAATGCGAGAGGACGCTTACCGGTTGGTCCGCATCATTACGGACGACCTGAACAGCTATATCCGGGGTCAGCTTTTCGTGGCGGCTTCGGTCGGCGTCCTGGTGACTATTGGCCTTCTGATAATAAACTTTGACGCCAGCACCGCCATTTTCCTCGGTTTTATCGCCGGGTTATTCGAGGTTTTGCCGATTGTCGGGCCTATCCTGGGCGCTATCCCGGCAGTGGTGGTGGCCCTTTTCACGAGCGGTTTTGGCAACGTGGATTTAGCCCTTAAAGTGGTGCTGGTCTTTCTGGTAATCCAGCAAATCGAGGGAAACCTGCTTATCCCGAAAATCGCGGGGGATAGCACCAAGCTGCACCCGGCCGTGGTTATGCTGGTAATTATTATGGGTAGTGAGGTGGCCGGGCTGCCGGGCGCTATCGTGGCGGTGCCGTTTTCGGCCCTGGCCCGCGATTTGTATATTTACCTGTACCAGCGATTGGTGCTGGGAGCCAGCCCGCTTGAGGCTGAGTCTAAAGTGCCAAGCCGGGCCGACGATATAGCTCTTGAAAAGAAGCGGCAGTTGCAGCGCCAGCTTAAACGCAGCGCGGCCCAGGCCAATGTGCCTGCCCCTGAGATTGTTTCCACGCCCGCCCTTATCGAACCCGAACCGGAACCTGCCGGGGATGATGAACAACCCCGACCGCCCGGTCAGGAAAAGGCACCGGAAGAAATAACTGTCGGGCAGTACATTGATGCGTCTTGAGTATTTTTTAAAATAAGTCTTGCCATAATCTCTAGAAAACCAGGGAACGAATAATGCCTTCTAATTACCGGGTGCGCGTCTACAAAGAAGCCTTTGATTTTAGCGCGGGCCACTTTATAACCTACAAAAGCGAATGTGAAACCATCCACGGGCATAACTACCGGGTTGAAGTAGAGCTTGGGGGAGAGCTTGGGCCGGACCGCTATGTTTATAATTTTAGCGATTTGAAACCGGTGGTAAAGGATGAATGTAACAAACTCGACCATAAAATGCTGCTGGCGATGGAAAATTCTTTAATCCAGTACCGGCAGGGCGAAACCGAGATTGAAGCCCGGTACGAGAAGCGGCGCTATATTTTCCCCATTGAAGAAGTGGCTTTGCTGCCGGTGGAAAACACCACCGCCGAGGAACTGGCCGCTTACCTGGCGAAGCGGATTCGGGGCCGCCTGGCTGCTCAAACCCGGCCCGAATTGCCCAATTTGCACTTCCTGGAAGTTGGCGTCGAGGAACAGCCCGGCCAGATGGCTTATTACTCCGAGGAATGGTGAATTGTATGTCTAACGTGCATACAGTAAAAATCTTGATTGCTGACGATGAAGCATCCTTGCGCTTTCTTATTCACGAAACAATTGCCGACCCGGCCCTGCAAGTCCTGGAAGCTCAGGACGGCGCGGAAGCCCTTCAAATCGCCCGCAGCCAGCACCCTAAAATGGTTTTGCTGGACGTTGCCATGCCCGGCCTTAGCGGGGTCGAAGTCTGCCAGCAACTTAAAGCCGACCCGGCCACCCGCGACATCCAGGTTGTTATGGTGACTGCCTACAGCCAGACCAAAGACCGCGAGAAAGCCCTGGCGGCCGGGGCCGACTATTTCATCACCAAGCCTTTCAGCCCCACTCAGCTTTTCGAACTGGTAGATAAAATCCGCTAGTTATTTTTCCCGGTCCTCGGCTAACAGGCTGTACAGGACGCCGTCTACATACTCGCCCTGCACCAGCCATTTCTTTCGCAAAATCCCTTCTTTAGAAAAACCCAACCGCTCGGCCACGGCGCAGCTTTTAAGGTTAGCCGCCGGAGGGTCAATTTCGATGCGGTGCAATTCTTTTTCCTGGAAGGCATAGTTTATCAAAGCCCGGCAGCTTTTTGTGACGATACCCCGGCCCTGGTAAGGTTCGCCCAGCCAGTAGCCGATGTTGGTGCAGCGGTTTTGCCAGTGGACGTAATTGAGGTTGATAATCCCGGCCAGTTCCCCCTTAAACCAGATACCGGCGACCAGGCCGTCGTTCCGGGCGTACTGGCGCTCCCAGCTTTTTATTAGCTCCCCGGCTTTGGCAGAAGATTTAATCCGGCTGACCCAGGGAACCCAAATCTCCAGGTATTCGCGGTTGCGGTCAAGGAGCGCGAAGAAAATTTCAGCGCGGTGTTCTTTGAGCAAATCCAGTTGTAAATCTTCGTCAACTTTGAGGTTAAACACCGGTCCTCCTCAAATTCTTCGCCGGTCATTTTGTTTGCGCTATTTAAGTGGTGTTACCTGGAAATCACGCAGGCCGTAACTAAGCTTGCGGCCGTCCTGGTCCTGCCCGTGGGTAATAACCGAGGGTATAACCGGCTGTTCAAAAGTGAAAGTGGTCAGGATATTGTTGCCCGGCTTGAGTTCAAGGTCGAGGGTAAAATCCTTCTCGTTAAAAGGCCGGCCGGGCGGGCTGGCCGGGAGTTGCAATACCGGGAAATCGCGCTCGTAATTAAGGGTAAAGCGCAGGGTTCGAGCGGTGGCATAGCTGAAGGCCTTGAAGGTAGCTCGCACTTTGAGCGGCTGGTTGGTCAGGTTTTCCAGGTAAATTTCGGCAGACTGACCGAATTGACCCCACCGCCAGGTCTGGCCGTCCCTTGTATCCGGTTTGAACCAGCCCTGGCCCACATCGGTCAGGACGGTTGGCATCGGCCCGGTTAGCGGAGGGGTTTTGTAGGCCGTGATGGTCGAATCCTGGTAGACCGGGGTAGGATTTGGGCCAAGCGCCCGGTTGAGAAAATCCTGGGTAGCCGCTTCCTCGGAAGGGTCAATCGCGTTCGGATAGACCACGATATAGCGAATATTGAAATAATTGAAAAGGGCCGGGCTCATCGCCGGGAAGTCGGGCCGGGTCAAAAAGTCGCTGGTGGTCGGCGGGATGGCCGTATTATTGAGCAGGGCTTCCGGGAAGAAGGACGAGTGGCTTAAAAAATCAGTCGGGCTGAGCCGCTTGTGGTCGCGGGCAAGCTGGCCGCCCAGCAGCTTTTTGTGGTGAAAGGTCTGGTAGTACATGCGCTGGTGTTCCAGGCCGCCTTCCTGCATATAGGACGGCACTTCCAGAATCGCGTATTCTTCCTTGTCGGCGGCGAGGATCGTACGGTAAAACTCCGGCACCGGGATAATATCCATATTGACCGTGAGCGGCCCGAACTCGGCCAGGATTATAACTACCATCGCCAGGCCTACCAGGCTGCTTCGCGGCACCGGCCGGGGGATAAAATTTAGCGAGCCCTTCCAGTGAAGCGCGGCCAAGTCCATCACTACTTTTGTACCCAGGCTGACAAGGGCGGCCACGGCCAGCAGGTAAGATACGCTAAAATTGCTAGGGTCGCGGCTGATGTTCAGGCCAGGCAGGTTGTAAATAAACCAGTAGGGCAGCTTAACCGCGTCAAAGGTCTGGCCGTTGAGGTGCAGCACCGGGCCGAGGGCCAACACCGTGAAGACAATCGCCAGAATCAGCCAGAGACCAAACTTTACTCGCCTGGTCCTGATACCGGCCCCGACCGCGATAACGGCGAGAGCCAGGGCCAGGTAGCCGGGGTTAAACGAACCGTCCACGCCGCTGGGGTTATAAGCCGTATAGAGCGAAGTCGGCAGGTTTTCGGCCAACCCACCATAAAAAAAGTTGTGACCGTTTGGCATAATAAAACTGAGCAGGTCAACCGAGCGAAGGACAGTCTGGCTCTGGCTGGGAACGAGCCAGTCGCGGTTATTGGCCTGGCTTAGCATGTTCAGGAGTAACGGGCTTATGAGGGCCAGCCAGACGAGGCCGATAGCGGTGGACTTTAAAAGTGTGGTAACCCGGTTTCGCCAGGTCTGAGAACGCCGGGCCAGGTAGTAAAGGGTAACGACCACGGTCAGAATTACCATCTGGAGGGTGTAATACCACTCGGTCAGGGAGCAGGCCAGCAGAGCCAGCGCGGCTAACCCGGCCCAGACCCACTGGCGGCGGCCTTTTCCCGGGGCGTTCAGGCTGTGCAGCAGGCAGAAGACGTAGAGCGGCATCCATTCAAGCGAAATCAGGTTGACCTGGCCGCTTTTGAAATAGTCCCACAGCCAGGGGTTGCACCACACAAAGACGACCGCCCCCAGCCACGCCCCAAAACGATGCCCGCTTATATAGAGGAAAAGCCGGTAAGCGCTCCAGGTTGAAACGACCAGGGCCAGCAAAATCACAAGGTTTATGGCGAAAATTGGGCCGAGAACGTAGTGGAAAAGGACCGCCTGCAAGCTGTCTAGCGGCTGGAAACTATGCAAGTAAAGGCTGATGCCGGTCGGGTAATAGACATAATCGGTGAAGTAAGGATTGACGTGCCGCTCGAAAAGGTTGTGCTGCCACTGCCAGTAATTCCACAGGTTTTCGTAAATGTCCGAACCATCGGTCGGCACTTTGGATAGCATTTGCGCCACAAAAGTGCGACCGAAGAAAAGGGTTATCAAAAATGCCAGGCTTAAATCCAAGACAAACTGCCGTAATAAACCGCCTGATTTATCGGATTTTGGCGGGTTGGACGGGGAGGCGGTCTTTATTGAATTTGAGGATTGGTCTAGCAATTTTCTTTTCTTCTAGTTTTTCTCGCGGGTTTTTTCAGTTTTGGGTCGTAAAACCAGATAAGGTAGCCCGCCGCTAAATTCACGACCTGCAAAAGCAGGATAAAGGTCGAAAGGCTGACCGCTTTTTCCGCCGAGTAGCCGATTTTAGCCAGGATGCCTTTAAGGG
>CADDZM010000109.1 GCA_902812345.1 Chloroflexota bacterium
GGTTTTAACCTGCTCATCGTAGGGTGTTTCGTCCAGGGTCTTGAAATCGGTAGCAACCGTTTGTTTGCCGTTGGACTCGATTTCAAAGACGGCTTTGTTGGTTTCGGTGCCGAAAGCCGAGGCGCTCCGGGCCAGCCGAGCCGCGGTTTCAACCAGGTTCCGGCAGCTTTCCGGCGTCACCTGGTCGCTGGAGACAAACCCGGTATGGCCTTCCGGGGTAAAGACCTGCACCCCGATGCCGAGCGCGTTCCCGGTATCAATCCGCTCCAACCGGCCGTTATTCACGCTGATGCTGCGGCCCCGGCTGTCCTGAATCCGGCCAATGGCATAGACGCCCAGTTCGTTGGCTTTTTTAAGGAGCGCGTCTACCGCCTCATCATAACTTTCGACCCTTAGCTTTTTGGGCATATGTATTTCTTTCTTGCTAAACCTGACACGTCTGCCAACTCGCGTTGGGTCCGCCTATTATATACGGAGTTGCCTTTTAAGACCACGTTAAAACGGTTTTGGATGTTTGCGGCAAAATAAAAGAGCCGAGTTTAAGGCAATTTTGCTTCAAATCCGGCCGTTATGACCCGGATTATTAAAACACCGATAGTTTAAGGTGCATTAACCTCAATTATATTTTTGGAACGATTATGATTTCGGCATCCCACGTTATAAGCGGTAAATTAAAATATTGAGCAACCGCCACATAAACCGCGTCCGCTCCACGTAAACGCAAGTCAATTGCAAGCGTGGCAGCCTGACTACCCAACTTATCATCTATCTCAATTAATAAATTTCCCCGCCGCAAGCGGCGGAGTATTTTAAGCGGATTACTCTCATAAGGATACGCCGCAAGCAGCGGGGAATTCAACCCTGAGAGATTAAAAGGGAAGATAAACTTCTTAAATTTGAAATAATGTTGCGCGCCTGGGTTTGGTCAATTCTTCGCGCAATTGCCCCGCCGATTTCCGGCAAAGCCAGGGTAGGAATAACTAACGGGGTTTGACTGTTTAATTGTTGCTTGAACCAGGTTGTGCTTGCCGCATTATTGACATCGGTAGCATTGTAATAACATACCCAAACACTGGCATCTACAACATTCATAATTCACGCCGGTCTTCCCTAATGGCATCCACGGAAGACAATCCCTGGGGCCAGTGTTGTCCAACTTCTTCGGCTATTTTTGGGAGCTTGCCAGCCAGGTTTGATTTTGTTCAGCTTCTTCCGAATCAGGCCGCCAATCAGGATTAAATTCGCCAACATTCAGGAACTTTGCCCCTGGTTGAGCTTGAGAATCAGGTTTGGTATTTACGTCCTGTTTGATATACTGGGCTAAAATTTCAATTATTGAAAGCCGCTCTTTTAACGGGCGATGCCTTATTTCCGCTATTAAATCTTCAAATTTAAGCATTTTATCTCTCTTTATTAGAAGAATTTGTAACATATTCCCTTTTAAGCTGCTTTTATTATAACTCAGTATAGAAAAGGCAGAAAGTAGAAGTGCTTCAGCTAACCGGGCGATGTTATAATAAAAACCTTGAATTAATATTAAAGAGCAGTCTAAGTAGTCTGTCAAGTAAGTTTCTACAGGTAAGGTTGTGCCTACATTTCAGGTTAATCATTACAAGTCTTTGTTGACAGACTACTAAGTAATAGGAAAAGGGTTTGACTGAACCGAACGTACCTGGCAGCCGGGCCATTCTGCGAGAACTGGGTTTGCGGCCCAGTAAAGGATTGGGCCAGAACTTCCTGGTGGACGAAACCGTGCCGCCCAAAATCCTGGCCGCTGCCGGGATTACTCCCGATGATGCCGTAATCGAAATCGGGCCGGGCGTGGGCGTGCTGACTTTGCGGATGGCGCCTATAGTTCGCAAGCTGACAGCGGTCGAACTGGACCGGCGGCTTTATCCCTTCTTGCACCAGGAACTGGCAAAGTACCCGGGCGCGCGGTTGGTCGAAGGCGACGCCCTGGACTTCACGCCCGAAACCCTTGAGCCGGAACCCTATAAACTAGTGGCGAATATCCCCTACTATATTACCTCGGCTATTTTGCGCCATTTCCTCGAATCCAACCACCGGCCCCTGAAAACGGTTTTAATGGTCCAGAAAGAAGTAGCCCAGCGGATTGTGGCGGGGCCGGGCGATATGAGCCTGCTGGCTGTTAGCGTCCAGTTTTACGGCAAGCCGAAAATCTGGAGTTACGTCCCGGCGGGCGCCTTCTTCCCACCGCCCAAAGTTGATTCAGCGGTCCTTCTAATTGAAACCTATTCGCCGGAAGAAAATCCTTTCCCGGCGGTGGACGAGCGCCGGTTTTTCGAGATTGTCCGGGCCGGGTTCAGCCAGAAGCGCAAGCAAATTGCCAACTCCCTTGCGAACGGTCTTTCTCCCCATGCCGATAAGGCCCAGGTCCAGGCTGCTCTTGGTGCCGCCGGTATCGAAAGCACTCGCCGGGCCGAGTCGCTCTCCCTGCCCGAATGGAAGTACCTTTACGAAACACTCGGCCCGCTTCTTTCTTGAAAGGAAATAAAAAAGGCTGTCCGGCAGATAAACCGGACAGCCTTTTTTCTAAAATCTACTTGGTGGCGCTGATTACGACCAGGACATTATCGCCCCCGGCCTCGGGAAACCGGGCAGCAGCGGCGGCGCCCGGCGTCATCACCAGAGAAACGACCTTGCTGCCTTTTTCGTAGGCCAGCGCCCAGCCGTTCTGGGCCTGCTGCTGGGTGGCCGCGTCCTTAATCTCGGCGCTGCGGTCGGTCCAGCCCTTGTCCCTGTACTGCGAGTCGTAGTAAGAGCGGACGGCGGTAGGGTCGTCTTTAAACGCGTAGGTGGTCAGGGTCGCGTCTTTAATCCCTTTCAAGCCCGCTTTGAAAGAGTCCTGGGTAGCCTGGTCTACCGTAATCGGGCGAGCGCCCGAGTAAGGCGGAATATCGACCGGAGCCTCTCCACAGGCGGCTAACAGCAGCGAAACAACGAGCAAGAACGGTCCTAAAAAAGTAGCGCGAACGATTTTCGACATGGGTTGGTTTCTTCCTACAAAAACTAAAGGCTAAATAAAACTAGACGACCAGTTCCGATAAAGCCCGCATCCGTTCTACCACGCCGGGCAATTTTTCAAGGACATAATCTACATCAGCGTCTGCGGTGCTTTTTCCGAGGGTCAACCGCAAAGTACCCATCGCCAGGTCTGCCCCGCCGCCAATCGCCGCGATAACGTGGCTCGGCTCGATAGCGCCTACATTACAGGCCGAGCCGTTGCTGGCTGCGATACCCTGCAAGTCGAGCGACTGTAAGATGCCTTCTTCTAAAATACCTTCGAATGAAAGGTTTATATTGTTCGAAAGCCGCTTGTCCGCCGCGTAAGTCCCGTTAAGTATAACGCCGGGAATCCGCTCCCGGATACCCGCCAGCAACCGGTCGCGCAAGACCCGGACCTTTTCCCAATATTCGGGCCGGTTAGCTTCGGCCAGGGTCAGGGCTTTTGCCATCCCGGCGATATACGGCACGTTCTCGGTCCCGGCCCGGCGCTTTTTCTCCTGGCTGCCGCCCTGCTGCTGCCACAAAATCCGCTTCTCGGTGCCAGACCGCACGTAAAAGATACCCGCGCCTTTTGGGCCGTAAAACTTGTGGGCCGAAAGCGAAAGCAGGTCCACGCCAAGCGCCTGCACATCCAGCGAAAGATTCCCGGCGGCCTGGACCGCATCGGTGTGAAAGACAATGCCATGTTCGCGGGTGATTTTCGAGATTTCGGCCAGCGGTTGGATCGTGCCGATTTCGTTGTTGGCGTACATAATACTGACCAGGACGGTCTGGCCGGGCCGGATAGCCCGCCGCACTTCTTCGGGGTCAACCAACCCGTCACGGCTGACCGGGAGGAAAGTTGTCTCGATGCCGAATCGTTCGAGGTATTCGGCGGCGTGCAAGACAGCGTGATGCTCGAAAGCCGACGTGATGATATGGTTGCCCTGGCCTTTAAGTTTAGCCTGGAGCGCGACCCCTTTCAGGGCCAGGTTATCACCCTCGGTGCCGCCGCTGTTAAAGATAATTTCGCCGGGGCGGCAGTTCAGCACTTTCGCCACCTGTTCGCGGGCGGTTTCCATCAAGGCGTTAGCGTTGCGGCCCTGCTCGTAAAGGCTGCTCGGATTGCCCCAGGTCTCCTTAAAAGCCGGGAGCATCGCCTCAACGACAGCCGGGTCAACCGGGGTCGTGGCGGCGTGGTCAAGGTAAACAGTTCTTTTTTGCATTTTAGTGTTTAGTGTTTAGTTTTCAGTAGTCAGTATTCCTGGCTACTAATAGCTTTACCTGCTCTTGGTTTTGAAAATTCTAAAGCTACTTCCAAATCCGGTTGGAATGGCCTCTAATTATAACATAGTCCCTAAATTTGAAGGTACTCTCTAATTTCGCCCTAACCCACTAAACACTAAACACTAGCTACTTTTCCCCGCCGCTCGTTCAAGGGCCGCTTCCAGAATCTGGTGGCGCAGGGTCAGGGTAAAGTCGCCCCTGGTCTTTTCGAGGACGCCGCGAAGCTGGTCGGTGGTGCGGCGCAGACCTCCGGTCAGAGCGTCGGGATAATCCACGGTTACAAGATAGCTGTAAACTTCGTCCATGCGGTCGAGCAGTTCCTCGGAACGGGCGCTCGACTCCTGGCCGCGCCGCAGAATATCGAGAATATAGCGGCGGAGTTCGCTGGCGGCTTCCGCCAGCCCGTTCAAGAAAGGCGCGTCTTCCACGCCCAGGTCTTGCGGCGCGGGTAAAGTTTCGCTCTGGACCAGGGCGTAAGTCAGGCGGGCCTCGGCGTATTCCTTCTGCGCGTCCTGCACATACCCGGCCCAGTATAAATCCTGGTAGTTTGCCAGGACTTTCTTGATGTTTTCCAGGCGCTGCTGGCCCTGGGCCAATAAATCGCGGGCCTGGTCGTTTTCCCGGCGGTGAATAGCCCGGATAGAGTTGGCGGCGAAGCGGATGACCTGGCGCGATTCGGCTAAAGCCTGTTCGCGGGCGGCGTTTTTAGCGTCTATTCGGGTGACAATGTCGCTAATGGTGGTTTCAAGGGAAGCGCCTTCGTTCTGACTCATTTTGTTTCTTTCTGGTTTGTATTTTGTTAAATTTCTAAAAATTACCGGCTTGCCGCCACCCGGTAGAGCGCGCGGGCCGTTTCAACTATTTCACTGTACCCTTTCAGGTTCTCCCGCCAGCGTTCGGGGATAACCGCCAGCCCGTGATAGGCTCCGGCGATGGCCCCGGTCATGGCCCCGATAGTATCGGTGTCGCCCCCGGCGTTGATTGCCGCCACGACGGCTTCTTCAAAACTTTCCTTACGGGCGGCGAAAGCGTAAAAGGCTGCCGCAATTGAAGTCGGCCCGTAGCCGGTAGTGCCGCAGCGTTCCAGGTTGTTAAGGTCAATCCGAAAAAAATCTACCAACAAATCGTTGGCCTCCACGTTGTCCACCAGGGTCTGGCGTTCCTCAATGTAGTCCTGGGCGAAAAGCAGTTTCTGGCGCAGCGGGTTATTGACCAGCGGCAGGCCGAGGTAGCCCGGTGGCAGGGTATCCAGGGCAACCGCCATCAGGTCTTCGGGCATGATTTCGTGGCGGCACAGCACCCGCACCGCTTCGGCCAGCGCTACCCCGGCCCCAACCGCAACCGGGTTGTTATGAGTCAGGTGGGCTGCTTTCTCGCAATCGGCCAAAAAATTCTCCCGGCTGAAATCCCCTTGCGAATGGAGCAAGCCGATGGGGGCTATCCGCATGGCGACCCCGTTTCCGGCGGCGCGTTCGCCGGCAAGCCCGGCCTGGTAATCCCCGGTGGCCTGGGCCTGTTTTAGCGAGGCGTAAGTAGTCCGGCCCATGTGCGCGGCCCATTCGGTATCCAGCAAGCTGACAAAGCGCGGCCCGAAATCAGCCGGGTCAACCCTGCCGCCGGTCGCCACGATGCTTTCGGCGTGCAGCAAAGCCAACCGGGTATCCTCGGTAGGCGTGCCGGGCGCGAGGCTTTCCGCCGGGTATTCGTCGTGTCCGGCTACTAGGACGGTTCCTTCCCGGGGCAGGTAGTTGCGCACCGGACCGCCGTACTGCTCGACGATTTCCTGGCGGCTCTTAAATTCGAGCGGGCTGCCCAGGGCGTCCCCGATTGCCAGACCTACCAGGCAACCCAGGAAACGGTCTTCCCAATCCGGCTGACCGGTCATCCTATCCTCTTTTCTTATCGTTTTTCTCTTATCGCTTTTCTTAAAGCAGTTTATAGTTGCTTACCAGGCTTTAGTCGCGATTATAATGTGAGCCTCGCCCTGGTCGTCCTCGAAAATTTCGTCACGCCGGATTAGCCCTGCTTCGGCTAACGGGAGGTAAAAGGTGCGGTCGCGCTGGTTCTTATTCTTGCCGCTCGCGCCCCAGACCCCCAACAGGCCGTACACCCTGATGAGGAAACGGCTGGCCCGGCTGTAGGGTTTGAGGAAAGCGGTATCCACCACCACCAGCCGACCGCCTGGATACAGCACTCGCGTGATTTCGGTCAAACATTCCAGACTCATAATATAGCTGGTTGGGAAGGTGCTGACAACTGTCTCGAAGGTGTTGTCGGGAAAAGGCAGGTGTCGAATCTTTCCGCAGACCAGCCGGCCTTCAAACCCGGCCTTTTTGAGCCTTTTGCGGGCCTGTTTAAGCATAGCCGTAGAAGCGTCAAGGCCAACAGCCCGGTACTGGCGGTCCAGCAGCACTTTTAGCAGCGCACCGGTCCCGCACCCGACCTCAAGCACGCCCTTACCCTGGATTCGCGGCAGGACGGCCTGCTGCCACTTGGCCCATTGTCCTAAAAACCCGTAGCGGCTGATTAAATCGTAAACCGGGGCCAGCGGGTAGTAGAGCGCCTGGAAAATCAGCAGCCAGAAATTTCTACTCATCTTTAAAAGGGAATTTCGCACGGTTATCTCCGAATTAGAGCCAATTTTTCCTGGTTTTTGCCATTTGTGTTAAAAATTTTGGCTAAAAGGCAAACTAGCAAATTTTGTATATCAGAACATGTTTTAGTTCAGCACCGCAAAAGGCACTGGTGCCTGAACTAAAAAGCGGGCGGCTATGAGTGCCTGCCCGCTTCCGGTAACGCCTGGAATTACCAGTTATCTTCGCTGTAGCGTTCTTCTTTCCAGGGGTCGGCATGGTTATTGTAACCGTTTCTCTCCCAGAAGCCCAGCTTATCCTGGGCCAGGAATTCAATGCCGCGCACCCACTTGGCGCTTTTCCAGAAATATTTCTTTGGCACGACCAGTCGCAGCGGCCAGCCGTGGTCCTTTTCCAGGGGTTTACCGCCAAAGCTGTGCGCGAAAATCGTCTGTTCATCCAGGAAGAACTCCAGCGGCACATTCGCGGTAAAACCGTATTCGGCGTGGGCTACGACAAATTTGGCCTGCGGTTTAAGGTCAACATGTTTCATCAATTCCGTAGCCAGGACGCCTTCCCAGACCGTGTCGAGCTTGCTCCAGCGGGTCACGCAGTGAATATCCATCGTCACCTGACTCTGCGGAAGCTGCCTAAATTCTTCCCAGGTAAAGCGGACCGGCTCACCGACCAGGCCGAAGACTTTAAAATCCCATTTTTCAAGGTCAATACGCGGGACCGGGCCGTAGTGCAGCACCGGAAAGCGGTCGGTCAGAGATTGGCCCGGTGGAATCCGGGCGGCAGTTTCCGGTTCTAATTTTTTGCCGAATAAAGCCATCTTTTTAAATATCCCTCCTGCTTCAAAGAGTTTAATAGTTTATTATACCGGCTTTCGCTCCAAACCTGAAAACCTCATAATAATGGTTTCAAGCGAAAGTCCTGAATTAGTGGAAGCGTCTTTACTATAGCATGGGCAATTATTGTCCAACGAAGAAAGCCAGCCAGTTTTGCCAGTTTGATTTTGTAGCCGCAGCCTGGTCACTTGCAGCCGCGGCAGGTGGAGCGGTGCTATCCGCCGTGGCAGCCGGTGACGCGGGCGCGACGGCAGGGCGACCGTCCGGTTGGGTTGCCAGGACCACCGTTTCGCCGGGCTTGACCATGTTCAGGGCTTCGCGGGCCACTTTTTCAACATAAAGCAGGTAGCCCGGGCCTTTGTAGAAGTCAAGGTGTTCCTGGAGCTGATCGTTGCGCTCCTGGAGCAGGGCCAGTTCCTGCTTGGTCTGGTTATATTCGTTCTGCTTTGATTGGATTTGCAGAGATTGGTATAAAAAGAGGACGACAAAGACCAGTAACCCGACAATAACGAGAGCTATAACAAGATGACTTGAGAGTTTTTGAGCCGCTGTCCGCACAAACCCGAATCGTACCGCCATGCAATCTCCGCCTTTTGCCAGTTAAGTTGGGTAAAACGCTTTTAAAAAGCTTTGTTTAAAGCTTATCTTTCAAAATCTTTACAAAGATTGTACGAGCAAGCGCCACCAGTGTCAACCAGGGGTTATGCGCTTGAAACAGAAATACCCAACAAAGTCAAGGCTCGAATAGGATTACGAGAGTTACGGCGCAACTGAGCACTAATCTTAAAATGACCCCCTTCCTCAAAACGTTGAGGACACTATTGCGAATAGCCGCCACTACTTGCGGCCCAGCTCCTAAATGAAGGGCGCTGGCGTCTTCGCCTATAGCTACATCCATACCCAATGTAGCTTGTTTTAGGCTAAAAGCAGGCTGGACAAGCTGTAAGTGCGATTATGCAACTTTCGAGGGTCAGGTACGGTCGCGAAGGCCGCTTTCAAATCAGCAAGGCCTATTTTTGGCTTAGAAAGTGAAGTGGCCTCTTGTGCATCTGGTTCGTTTTGGCTATACTCCATTTAACTCTCCTTTGATAGTGGTTTAAGTGTGGTAACTCAAATCTTACCAAAGTAGAGTCTTTTTTGTTTCATATTATTTTCCAAGCGCATAACCCCTGGGGACGAGGTTTGGCGGGCTTGAAAAATGAGCCTGAGTATGGTATACTAACCAGGCTTTTGTAAAAGAAGCGCCGGAATCCAGTGGGTTCGGCGTTTTATTTTGCCGGAGCGTCTACTTACACTCTAACCGGCCCGGCTTTCCGGGTTTATTCAAGGAGAAGAGCAGTCCAATGCCCAAGATGAAAAGTCACAAGGGCGCCCAACAGCGGTTTAAAATCACCGCTACCGGGAAAGTTTTGCGGATGAAAGGTCAGAAAAGCCACCTGCGCCGCCGCAAACCGAATCGGGTGAAGAATCAGTACGATAAAATGTTACCGATGTCGCCCGCTCTCGCTTCCCACATCAAAGAGGCGCTTCCTTACGGTCTGCCCGGCTAATTCCGGGGGAGACCTCGCCAGAGCCTGTTAAAGAGGCCCGGCACCTTACCGAGTTAAAAGTTAGTCCCACCGGCTGCGTCCGTGCCGGAGCTTGTAAAAGCGTTTGGGACTGTAATTTGCCACAGAGCAAGAGAAGAAAGGTTTCTCAAAATGCCTAGAGCAACAAACGGCGCAGCGAGCCAGCAACGTCATAAAAAGACGCTTAAAGCAGTAAAAGGTTATCGCGGCGCCCGTCACAGACTTTACCGTATGGCTATCCAGCACGAGATGCGTTCGGGAATGTACGCCTTCCGCGACCGCAAGGCCCGCAAACGCGACTTCCGCGCCCTCTGGATTGCCCGTATCAATGCCGCCTGCCGCGAACTCGGCATCTCCTACAATCGCCTGATTGAAGGTTTGACCAAGGCCGGGGTGAGCGTAGACCGCAAGATTCTAGCCGAACTGGCCGTCAACGACACCGAAGCTTTTAAGAGCTTTGTCGAACTGGCCCGCCAGCACCAGACCGCCCCGGTAGCCGCCGCTGCTGCGGAAGCCTAACCAACCAGAGCCGTTAAGGCTCACACAGAACGAACTATCCAGGCCGGGCAACCGGCCTGTTTGATTTAAGAGCAAGAAGTAAGTAAAAGTTATGCCATTTAAAGGAAACTATAATAAACCCGGCGGCTCCCAGAAGCAGCGCCAGAGCGGCGATTTGCGGCCAGGCAACACCCACTATCACCCGAATTCTTTCGCCAACCAGACGAAAGCAGCCCAGGCAAAAAAGGCCCAGGCAGCTCAGCAGGAAGAAAAGCAGCCCGGCCTGATTACCAGCCCGGACAACGATAGGGCCAGGTTTATTCGCAACCTCCTGGGCAAAAAAGATCGCTACGCCGCCAAGCATTTTGTCGTGGAAGGCGTTCGGCTGGTCTGGGAAGCCTTACGCGCCCCTAAACCGCCCCTCTATACCCTTTATGACGCCGGTGCCCTGGCTAAGACCGAGGAAGGCCAGCGCCTTTTGATGCGGTTGATTGAACTGGCCGAGGATAAAAAGGGCGTCTTCCCGGCAACCGAACGGGTAATGGAAGGGCTGAGCGACACCGTAAATCCCCAGGGCGTGGCGGCGGCTGTGCCATTTCTCACATGGCAGCCAGCGGATTTTGAAGCGGCTAAACTGCACCTGATACTGGACGAAGTGCAAGACCCCGGCAACCTGGGCACTATCCTGCGTTCGGCCTGGGCGGCGGGAGAAACTTCGGTCTATCTTACCGAGGGCAGCGTAGATTTCTATTCACCAAAAGTGGTGCGGGCCGGGATGGGCGCGCACTTCAAGGTTCCGGCGGCGCTGGGTCAGACCTGGGAGCAACTGGGCGAAAAGCTTGAAAAAGGAGGGGTTGAGCAAATCCTGCTGGCCGATAGCGGCGACGAGCCTATCCCGGTTTCCAAAAATCAAAACCTGCCGGAAGTCAGCTATTACGAGGTGGACTGGAATAAGCCGACCGCTGTCATTATCGGCAACGAGGCCCACGGCGCCGGGGCGGAAGCCCGCAAAGCGGCCACCCACCAGCTGCGGATACCGATGCCGGGCGGGGCCGAATCGCTTAACGCTTCGGTAGCAGCCAGCCTGGTTATTTTTGAGGCGTTACGCCAGCGCACGCAACTAAAATAAAGTTGAGAGAAGAAAAAGGGTTAGCCGGGTAAAGCCGTTCCCTGGTAGAAATACCCGAGAAATTTGGGGCCTTTTTCCAGGTAAAACTCGTTTAACTCCGAAATTTTGAAACCCTGGTTTTCAATTAAAGTTCCGATTGGCCGGTCGAGATGACAGTTACCGGCCAATTTTTTTTGGAAGCCGTTTAGCCGGCGCTGCCACTTCTGAACGCTTGCGTCCGGGCTTAAGCCGTGTTCGATAAAGATAAACTGGCCGTCCGGGCGCAGCACCCGCCGGATTTCGTCCAGCGCTTTATCAATTCTTTCGATGCTGCATAATGTCCAGGTGCTTAAAACGGTATCAAAGCTAGCGGCTTCAAAGGGGAGTTCTTCGCCGTTTATCACCAGCAAATCAGTTTTCACAGGAGAATCCGCCATCACCTGGCGGGCAAACTTTTCCATGCCGGGATTGATATCAACGGCGGTCAGGTGAGTGACGGTCCGGGGGTAAAAGGGTAAGTTCAGACCGCTCCCGAAGCCGATTTCAAGTACTTCGCCGCGCGCTTTTGCCAGCACCTTTAGGCGAAATTCTTCCAGGCTTTTGTCGGCCATAGCAGAGTTTAGCAGCTTTGGTAAGATTTTCTTTGAGTAAAACCCCATATTTTTAGTCCTTAATTATCCGACCCGGCCAAAGGCCAGGGCGGCATTTATCCCGCCGAAACCGAAAGAATTGCTTAGAATGGTGTCCACCTTGCGGTTAAGACCCTCATTCTTGATATACGAGAGGTCGCATTCAGGGTCAGGGTCGCGCAAATTAGTGGTCGGCGGCAAATAATCGTGGCGGAAAATCAGGCTGCAAATAGCCGCCTCAAATGCCCCGGTGGCGCCCAGGGCGTGGCCGTGCAGGCCTTTAGTACCGCTAATCGGAACCTGGTAGGCCAGTTCGCCAAAGACCTGTTTGAGAGCCTGGGTTTCGGTCTTGTCGTTGAGCGGGGTGCTGCTGGCGTGAGCATTGATGTAGCCGACCTGGGCCGGGGTAAGGCCTGCTTCGTAAAGAGCCATCCGCATCGAGCGGGCGGCCTGGGAACCGTCCGGCAGCGGCGCGGTCATGTGATAGGCATCGTTCGTAGTGCCATAGCCTAGAATTTCGCCGTAAATCGGAGCGTTGCGTTCCAGGGCGCTTTCGTATTCTTCCAGTAGCAAGACGGCGCTCCCCTCGGCCATCACAAAGCCGTCCCGGTTGCGGTCGAAAGGACGGCAGGCCAGTTCGGGCGTTTCGTTCGCGCTCGACATGGCCTTTATAACCGAAAACGAGCCGTAAACGAGGGGCGCAAGAGGCGCTTCAACCCCACCGGCCAGCATTGCCCTGGCCCCACCCTGCCTGATAAGCCGGAAAGCTTCGCCGAGGGCAATCGTGCCACTGGCGCAACTGTTGGCGTTAGCAACGTTCGGCCCGTTAAGGCCGAGTTCAATCGCAATATTGCAACTGGCCGCCCCACCAAAGATACTCAGGGCCAGCATTGGACTAACCGCCTTGATGCCTTCATGCAAATAGATTTCGTGCTGTTCCTCGGCGTAGCTGATGCCGCCGAGGGCTGTGCCGATATAGCAGCCTATTTCCTCAGGCGAATAAGGATTGGATTGCGCTTTAAGGTCAAGCCGGGCATCTTCCAGGGCCATCATTGCGGCGGCCAGGGCGAACTGAGAAAAGCGGTCCATCCGGCGCAACTTTTTACCGTCGTGGACCCAGTCCTGGGGGTCAAAGTCGTTTACCTGGGCGGCCACCTGGCTGCGGAATGCGCCCGGGTCGAAGCGGGTTATTCGCTGCACCGCCGAGGTGCCCCGCTTCACGCCTTCCCACAATCCTTTCTGGCCGATGCCGATAGGGGTCACCGCGCCGAGACCAGTTATAACTACCCTTTTGAGACGGGGCTGGCGGTTTTTATGTTTTTGTTCTTCCGGCTCCCACCGGTTTTCCCTGGTCATGGTTTTTTGCTTTCCGATTACAGAACTTAATTCTGCCGTTTGCTTACTTCACCCGGATTGGTTTAATACCCTTAAATATTATACGGCTACCGGCGCGGCCGCGGCTAATATTTTCACCTGCTTCAAGGTTTTATCGGCGATGTTGTGGACAACTTGCCGGCTTATCAGGCAAGCAGCCAGTTTGCCGATTAGCGGCCAGCGCGGGTTCCAGTCGTGCGAAATCGTGACCCGGTACACGCCCTGGTCGAGCGGCTCGAACTTCCAGATGACTTCCATCCCCCTCGTAACGCCCTTGACGTGGTGATATAACACCCGAGACTCGGCAGGGTCGAGCGAGTGTTCAAGACGCTGGATGGTATGCCAGCTTACCGGCAAAATATCGCGCCAGCAACTCATATATGCGTGTTTTATCTGGCCGCCCGGGCTAGACGACTGGATGATAATTTTGCGGTAATGGGGCAACCGTTCGGGCCACTTTTCAATATCGCTGGAAAGTTCCCAGATTTTCTCCCACTCCCCCCGGACCACAATCGTATTTTCGATATACAAGTTAATTTCCTTTTCTTTTCCCTACTACGGCCAGGCGCGAGAAAGGGCCGCGCCGCACTTTTATTTTCAGGGAAGGGTCGAGATTGGCAGCCCGGACGAGAGCTTCCATTTCCTCGACGGTATAAGCCCGCAGGACCGAAAGCGGCCCGTCGTGGCGGGTGAAAGGATGGCGGGCCACCAGCCAGGTAAGAAGTTTTGAACCGAACCAGCCAAACCAGCCCCGGCGCAAATCGTTCACCACAAAAGTTCGCCCGGTCAGGCGGACCATCAGGCGCAACATCTCGACACACTTTTCCGGCGAAAAGTGGTGAAAGGCCAGCGAACAGGTAACAAAGTCAAAGGTCTGCCCTTCCGAAAAGGGATAGGTAAACACGTCCGCCGCTACGGCTTCGAAACTCGCCACTTTCTCCCGGCAGGCTGCTTCCTGGGCCAGTTCGATTATAGCCGGGTCAATTTCAAGGGCCGTTATTGCAAGGTTAATGCCGCGCTTTTGCCAGCGCCGCGCCAGGGCTAACGGCACGTCCGCCGCGCCTGAAGCCAGGTCAACTATTGTAAGGGTGGCCGGTCTTTCATCAGGCAGGGAAGGTTGCAAGCACCTGTCTACCAGGTTCCAGCCGCCAAACCAGCGATTGAGAAAGGCGATGTCCCGGAAGTTACCGGCCAGCGTTTCCCTGGAGTGTCCCGGTTCGTCGAGCAATTCGGTTTTCAGGCGGCGGCGCGGCGTGAACCAGGGCCGTTTTAACCCGCCAAATACCGCAGATTCTATTTTTGAGGGCTGAGTTTGAGCAGGCATGAATGGTCACTCAATTTTTAAGGATAAATGCCGGAATGGCCTGTAATAATTCTTTACCCTGACTATTAACCGGGAAAGCGAAGTGATTGATACAAAAGCAAATAACAAAACTGTTAGTAATAACCTTACCACATAACCCGGTTGCTGGAAAGAAAGAAAGCGTTAGTAACGGGTAAATATTTCCAGGAAACAAAAACCCCGGCCCTTTTGAGTAGAACCGGGGGGTTTTTAACAGGTGTTGAAACCCGACTTACTTTACGACAGCGGTAGCGCCGGCTTCAGTCAGTTTGGCGCGGGCGGATTCGGCTTCTTCCTTGGTAACGCCTTCTTTGACGGCCTTCGGAGCGGCTTCAACCAGGTCTTTGGCTTCTTTCAGGCCCAGGCTGGTCAGTTCGCGGACGGCTTTGATGACGTTAATCTTGTTCGCGCCGATCTCCTGGAGGATTACGTCGAACTCGGTCTGCTCAACGGCAGCCGGGGCGGCAGCCGCGCCATCACCACCGCCAGCGGGGGGAGCGGCGGCAAAAGCGACCGGGGCGGAAGCGGTTACGCCGAAGGTTTCCTCGAGGGCTTTCACCAGCTCGGAAACTTCAAGTACGTTCAGGGTTTTGATGTCTTCAACAATCTGAGCAATCGTAGCCATTTTTGGCAATTCCTTTCTTAAAACTTCTGTCAGTTGCCGGTTCTCATTCGGATAAGGCCACTGAAAAAATCTTCAAATATTCTAGTAGCAGTCCAGCGTGACTGCCGGTAACAGACTAGGCGGAAGCAGCGGTTTCGCCGCCTTCTTCCAGTTTCTTACGGTAGGCGTCCAGTACGTTCACCAGGCCGCGGGTGGTCTGGGAAAGCACGTTCACCAGGTTGCGCGGCGGGGCCAGCAGCGAGCCGAGCATGTTGGCAACCAGTTCGTTCTTGCTTTTCAGCTTGGTAATGGCTTCAAGTTCATCCGAGCCGAGTAGTTTACCGCCGAGGATACCCGACTTGACCACAATGGTCTTGTTGGTTCGGGCGAAATCCAGCACCGCTTTTGCGCCGCCGGAGATGTCCTCTTTGATAAAGGCTACGGCGGTCGGGCCGGCCAGAGCCTCGTCCATACCGGTGTAACCGAGTTGGTTAGCCGCGCGGAGCAACAGCGTGTTCTTGGCGACGTGGTACTCGGTGCCTTTTGGCCGGAGTTCGTTGCGAAGTTTGGTTAACTCCGAAACTTTCAAACCGCGGTATTCCGTCAGAATTGACAGGGCGCTGTCGCCAAGCAGTTCCTGCAAATTTGCGATTTTACCGGATTTACGTTCGGTAGGCATCTATAGTCACCCCCTTCAGGTTAAATTTTTTGGGTTCCGGTTGCCCGGGCAATCAAAAACCCCTTGCCAGCCGGGCCTCCGCAAGAATGCGAGGCGGGCGCAAGGGGTTCGTGTTTTCTCTGACCCGGGCGACCCAATCCACAGACTGCCAGGCAGGCACGGATTGTTTTAGCCGGTTACAGAGATTTTCTTACCCTCTTTCGCACCTTCACCTCGGCGGGCCCTTGCGTTCGCTTGGCTTAAGTCCTTCTAAAGGACACCGGCTGTCTACGGTACAGTACTTAAAGAGAAAACTCTTTTTCTTTTGTTAAATTCTAGTCGGACCCATTTTGTAAATGGCCGTTGCGCGGCTAACCAAGTTATTCGGTCAGCCCGCCCGGTTAATTCTCAGGCGCTGACTTCGGCCAGTACCGGATTGACATCCAACGGGATACCGGGCGACATGGTGCTGGTCAGGGTGATAGACTGGATGTAGACACCCTTCGCGCCGGCAGGCTTGTTGCGGACGATACCGTCAATCAAACTTACCACGTTTTCCCGAATCTGCTCTTCGGTAAAGCTCAGTTTGCCAATACCGACGTGGACCAGGCCGGTCTTGTCGTTGCGGAACTCGACTTTACCCCGGCGAACATCCTGAATTACACGGGGAAGGTCGCCAGGCTGGGCAATTGTACCACTTTTCGGGTTCGGCATCAAGCCCCGGCGGCCCAGGATTTTACCCAGACGGCCAACTTTCGCCATTTGCTCCGGGGTGGCGATGGCAATATCGAAATCGGTCCAGCCGCTTTCGATTTGCTTGATCAGGTCGTCGCTGCCGACAAAGTCCGCGCCAGCCTGACGGGCCAGCGTTTCGCCTTCGCCCTGGGTAAAGACCAGGATGCGAATGATTTTGCCGGTGCCGTTCGGCAGCGCAGCAGTGCTGCGAATCTGCTGGTCGGCGTGCCGGGGGTCAATACCCAGCCGGAAGTGCAATTCGATGGTCGGGTCGAACTTCACATAGTTGGTATCCTTGAGCAAGCTAATAGCTTCGTCCAGCTTATAGAGCTTGTTCGGGTCAACCTTCTTAGCTACCTCACGATATTTCTTACCGTGTTCCATTGTTATTACCTCCTGTGGTAATGGCGGGCGTTTTCTAAAAAGAAAAACGCCCTCCCACTAAATTAGCCTTCTACGTCAATGCCCATGCTGCGGGCGGTGCCGGCTACCATCTTCATCACGTCTTCGATCTCGACGCCGTTGGTGTCTTTAATCTTGCGCTCGGAAATTTCGCGGATTTGCTGCATGCTAATTTTGCCGACCTTTTCAGTATTCGGCTTGCCGCTGCCCTTGTCAATCTTGATAGCCTTGCGCAGCATATCGGCGACCGGCGGGGTTTTAAGGATAAAGGTGAACGAGCGATCTTCGAAAACCGTGATTTCCACCGGGATGATTTCACCGGCGGAACCGGAAGTGCGTTCGTTGTACTCTTTAACAAAACCCATCAGGTTGATACCGTGCTGACCGAGAGCAGGACCGACCGGCGGGGCCGGAGTCGCTTTGCCCGCAGGCAGTTGCAATTTTACGATTGCTTTAACTTTCTTAGCCACTTGAATAACTCCTTTTGTGGTGTTGGGGATTGCTCCCGGTTGGCGAAGGCGAACCTTCTCCCACTGGATAAATTTTAGACGATGCGCTCTACCTGCAAAAAGTCCAGGGTGAGCGGGGTTTCACGTCCGAAGATGGAAACCATTACGGTTATCTTGTTCTTGATATTGTCAATCGTGTCAATGATGCCGGTAAATTCGCTAAACGGCCCATCCACAATCTTGACAGCCTGACCGACCTGAAATGAGGTCTTAACCTTGGGCGCTTCGGCTTCCATCTGGTGCATGATCAAGCCGACTTCATCCTCGGCCAGCGGGGTCGGTTTATTGCCGCTCCCGACAAAGCTGGTAACACCCTGGGTGTTGCGGACAACGTACCAGGATTCGTCAGTCATCATCATTTCAACCAGAACGTAGCCGGGATAAACCTTGCGCTGGACGGTATGGCGGGCGCCGTTTTTGATTTCGGTTTCTTCCATGGTCGGGACCACAATCCGGTAGATTTTATCCCGCATGTCCATGGACTCGATACGGCGTTCCAGGGCGCGTTTGACCTTGTTTTCATAGCCGGAGTAGGTATGAATCACATACCAGCGGCTGCCCAGGTTTTCCTGCTGC
>CADDZM010000110.1 GCA_902812345.1 Chloroflexota bacterium
GGAATTAGTAGCCCGAGTAGCGAAGATATTGGCTAACCACAGTGTTAAGCCCGCTAAGGTTGCTAGGTTTATCCTGTCCTCTCATATTTCCCTGCACTTCCTCCTGGAGGAAGGTCTATCAGAGGAAGCAATAAAGGACATCTGCCAGAAGGCCCAAATGGTCGTAGATGCTACGCCTTTACAGCCAATCCCCCTTCGGCCTGATGTAATTGTTGAGGACATCGCTGATGATGATGAGGCTGAGGAGGATGAGACAGTAACCACCGGGGATAGCCTCAACATTATCCCGTTCGAGTATGGTTCATTTAGAGCAAGCCAACTGTCCGAACTCCAGCATAAAGAGGTAAAGCCGGTTACCTGGGTGGTTGACAGGATTCTCCCTACTGGCTGTACACTAGCGGCGGGAAAGCCCAAGTCTAAAAAGACATGGTTTGCCCTGGATATAGCTCTCAGTGTGGCAATGGGTACCCCTGCACTTGGGGGGAAGTATCCTGTTACCCAGGGTGATGTTCTGCTATTTGACCTGGAGGGGAATGAGACCAGATTGAAAAGCAGGGCCAAGCAGATTCTCGGGGATAAGGCCTTTCCAGCTAACTTAATGTATTTTCACCAGGCTCCTGGCCTTCCTGACCACTACGCAAACCCGAAGAAGGCAAAGGCTGGGGGGAATGGAGAGACTGGAGGAAATGGGGGAAATATCATCGAGATGATTCAGAGCTGGGCTAATCATGTACAGAACCCCAGGTTGGTCATTATAGATGTACTCAACCGTATAAGGCCAGCAACCAGAGGTCGAGTAGGCTTTTATGAGCAGGATGTTATGGCTATTAAAGAGCTACAGGCTTTGGCATCTGAAGCCAATATCTCAATTCTGCTGATTCACCATACCCGGCAGCAGGAGGCCGAAGACCCTATGATTGAGATTTCAGGCTCTAATGGGCTGGTAGGTACAGTGGACAATTACATGGTCTTGAAACCTACCAACCCGATGAAGGACCAAGCAGTTCTTTATGTAGACGGCAGGGAGATTGTAGAACCACTGGAAATTGACCTCAGATGGGATAACGATAATGCTGTCTGGACACCTGCTGATGCCTCACCTACCGATAAGCTGATGAGGACTTATGGCTCTGCTATTACCCCTGAGAGACTGGAGATTATTCAGTTCATGGCTGGAAAGGCCCCGATGACGGTTCGTGAGATTAGCAAAGGGCTGGACAAGAATTACAGTACTACCAAAATCATTGTCCGAAAGATGGTTGAGGCTGGGCTATTAACAAAGAACTCGGAAGGTAAATGCTCTGTGTCAGATAATATTCTATAAGAGGTATAGCCCTATAGCCGGTATAGCCGGAGGTACAGTTTAGATGATTACAACAAGCAAAAGTACGGGCTATTGGTTGTTAATATGCATAGCCCCGGCTATAGGACTACACCGGCTATACCGGCTACACCGGCTATAGGACTACACCGGCTATAGGACTACACACTTAATACATGATACTGAATATTCGAAGATTACCATGCTTGCCAATATAGGTATAAGACCAACAGTCTTCTCAGGGCTCTACCCTCAATAGAGTCCTTTTTTATTTCTAAGGATATTTCACAATATTCCAGTTACATTGAAAGGATTAACGATGAACGGGAACAATGAGTACAACAGGAGCCAGAATCTAGGTGAGAATCAGACAACTGAAGAGTTGGGCAAACTGGTTAAGAGTACACTGAGGGAAGCACTGACTGATTCCAGTCTTCCTGCTTCACTTAAGTTAGAGGCCATAAAGATGTATCTTAGCTATATAGAGCTGGAGCATACTGAGACTATCCCCCATACTACTGCTCCAGTTCATGCTGCTGCTTATGTGGATGTTGAGGATACTGAAAATTGTGAGGACACCACAGACACCACAGGCTCTCACCTCACCCATTACCAGACAAGGATATTTGGGGTCCTAGCACGGCATCCTCAAATCCCAATGTCAGCCACAGAGATTAGTGAGATTCTTGGTGACCTTTTTGAAAGGCCCAATATTCAAGTCCAGTTAAAACGGATGGTAAACACTGGATTCGTTGAAAAGGTCGACCGGGGGCAATACGCCATTAAAGCTAATCCACACATCACCAGTGAAAGACTGGAGATTATTCAACTCCTCCAGCATATTGGTAAACCACTAACAGCCCCCGAGATAGCCTCCGTGATGGGGAAGAACTACAACACCACCAGAATCATCCTCAGGAAGATGCATGGGCTGGGCCTTCTCTCCCGGGATAACCTGTTCAGGTATTTCCCCGGATGAACAACACCCTTATCATTTCCTGTTAGCCCTTACCTGTTCCCATTGTTCCACTTATTCTCCGTCAAGGGGGTTGAGGTCATTCACACCTCAGCCCTCTTTTATTTCATAAACTGGAGTCATATCAATGATACGTCACTTTACCCCTGAGCAGAAAGCCCAGTTCAATGCTTGGTTTGATAACTGTGTCCTTTCCAGTAATCAGAGGAATCAGAGTACACAGACCCAGCATAAGACCCTCCAGATTGATGCTTACTGGGATTATCAACTTTGGTGCATTGACAACCATCAAAAGCCAATGCCCCCTGAGCTATTCGGCTTCTTCCTTCGTGACCTCTTCCCCTTCTCAGTTACTGTGAAGCTCAAGGGTAAGAGAACGACCAACCTGTTCCATGGCCTACTGCTCAAGGATGCTGGAGATTGGCAGACACCGTTAAACGACCTTAAGGCTTCCTTATAACTCTTGAAGCATTATAAGTGTCTCGATTGTTCATTAACTCAGTTAACATTGTTAACAATAGATTACAGGAGATTTCCCAATGGCTAACATGCACAACAATGAGACCCACGAGGTCCACTTCCCTTCTACCTACATACAAGGTGGAGTTATCAAAACCACGATTGCCAAAGCTGACAACAGTGAGACTCCCCATACCCCCACAGTAAGGAAGGTTGAGAAGGTCATATATGTCCCAACTGAACTGGAAAAGCTCCAGGCCGAAGCGGCTGAGCTACGGAGATATACCTTCAACGCCATACCGCCCCTGCCCTCCTACATTCGTGAGGAGTACCGGCTGCGACTCATGCAGGTAGAACGTGAGATTGCTCTCCTGGAGGTCGAACAGTTCAAGGCCCAGCTTGAAAGAGAGCAAGAGCAGTACGAGGCTCTAATGGCTGAACTTCCTGCCCTGGCAAAGGCTGAGGCCGAAGCTCATGCCGCTTTTAAGAAGGCCGAGCAGATTCATGATAACACTGCTGCCCTTCTGGACAATGCTCATGGCCGAGAGCGTAATCACCGCATTCGCATTGGTCAGCTTAAACGGAAGCTGGAAGAGCTAAACTTCTTTAATACTTCCAGTGTTGAGGGCCAAAGCAATGGCTAACATTAATAAACTAGTAGAGGCTATTCAACAGGCCCAGGCCAATGAACATCAATCTCTTACTGCCCGTATTGCTCACAACATGGAGACAAGCAGTAAGCTAAGCCAGCTTAAGGGGCAGATTGTCCAAGCTAGACAGGACTACTTCAAGCTAAAGGGATTAAACTCTGAGTGGTACAAGCACTCCCAGCTTCACGGGGTAATAGCTACCAATACCTACGAGGAGCTCAATCGCAAAACGGATGAGGCCCTGGCAAACTGGAATAACCTCAAAGCTGAGGTGGAAAGGCTGAAACATCCCATTCCAGCAATACCACCAGAAGCAGTATAGAAGCATCAGGTTATTCGGGTTATCCAGGCAGTTCAGGCAGTTCAGGCAGTTCAGGCCAATCTGAGTTGCCAGCATAGACGCTTATCAGGCTGCTTATAGAGCTCGCTGAGGCTTGTGATGCTATCAAACAGTATAACAACATGGGTGGTAGCATCTCATCCTGAATCTAAGGGAGCTTTGTATGTCTTATGCCTATTCCAGACACTAAAAAGCCCAGGAACAACGCCTGGGCTCTTACTACCTATTGTCTATTTCTTCTTGGGTTGTCTGGACGGGCGGTGGTCCCCCTTGTCACCTTGGCCTGGAGGGGTAATCCTCTTAGCCGATTGATTGTTGTCAGAGGCGAGGGATTTACCTACCTCAACCTGCCCTGGCTCAAACTGCCCTTGCTCATTACGACGAATATATCGAGGACCACTAGGCGGATTAATCAACTCTCTTGGACTTTTTCGTGTCATCTTCTTATCCTTTCAAAGAAGTGTTAAATCAACGTGCCGGGGAGCTAACCTTTTCCCAGATAGGGTATTACGTATAGCTCTTACCAAGAGAGTACAACATTTTGTGGTCCTTGTCAACAGGCAATGGTAATTGTGAGTAACTTCTATCTGAACCTTCTCGGCCTACCCCTATGCTTTAACCCTGGAATATTATTCTCCAGCGTATTAAGCGGTGAGTTCCCTCGATGTGCCTCTCCTATTCTCTCTGGACTGTTCTTAACGTAAATCATGGTCGTGGAGATATTAGAGTGCCCCATCATATCCATCAACTCGAATACACTTACCTTGCTGCTCATCATCAGAGCGAAGGTATGTCTCAACTGGTGAGCGTGAAAGTCTACCCCTGTTTTAATCTCCAGCCTGTGAATGATAGAGCCGAAGCTATTCTCCGCCAACCCTTCACCATCTACAGTTAGCCAGAGCGGACCTTCCCCATCTACCTCCAGGCGAAACTTCAGGTAGTCAAGCAGAACCCCTTTGCACTTCTCACTGAAGTAGGCGTATCTCTGGCCTGTCTTACCCCTTATTGTGCATCTCAGATTGCGAATATCCAAGTCTGAAATCTCAAGTGATAGTAGCTCACCCCTTCTCATTCCAGAATCCAGAAGCAGAGAGACTATGGCTAAATCCCTGGTCCCTGCGTATGTTCTCAAGCTCTCAGGACTGGTGAGAACAGCAAATATCTTGGTCAGGTTATCAGCACTAACACTCTTGATGACCTTATCCTTCTTGTGTGTACTGAATTTAACCGACTTGTTGAAGGGTGACTTGGGAATATGCTGCTCTCTCTCCAGCCAATTGAAGAAAGCCTTGATTGTACGACCGTATGAGGCTACTGTAGCTGGTGACATTTGCTCTCTACCTGTAACCACTGGAACACCCCAACGGGTCTCTAATGGTTCTCTAAGGTATGCAGCAAACAGCTTAAGATGCTTATCTGTAACATGCTGGGGATGGAGCCCAATTGTCTCAGCATACTTTGTGTGAATATTCCACCACCACCAGAACCTTGACAACTTATCGGAGTAATCGTAGAGGGTCTGCCTGGAAAGGTCATCAATTCGGCCATTATCCAGCCAATTGTCGATTAGTTTCTTGAAGGGGCAGGGGGAGGGAATATGGAGGGAACTAAAAAAGAGACTCGTCGGTCTCCTTTTTGAAACATCTGTAATTTTCTGAGCCATTGTGACAATCTCCTGAGAAGTCTCAGTGTCACGTTTAGGCGGTTCTAATCAGCAATTATGCGGAAGGAGGGACTCGAACCCTCACGACCTTTCGGCCAGCAGATTTTAAGTCTGCCGTGTCTGCCATTCCACCACTCCCGCCGGCCAGTTTGACCTGGCTGATATAGTATAGCGGATTTGATTCGCTCTTGCAAGACAGATATTAACTCCTTAAAAGGCACCTGATTTCCTTTTTTAGCTTTTATAAAGCTAAAAGTCAGTTTGCAAGGCTTGACACTCGTGCTACCTTTCCTTTATAGTCTCATCCAATTTGCCGGGCCAAACTTTTGTAGCGCCACTTGCGTACATATAGGCTGCAAGGAGATTAGCCAGAAAGTTATCTTGCCATTAAGCAATTTTTTACCTTTAATTTTTTAAGACTATTTTTTATTTATTCGTTCGTTTAAAAGGAAGTATCCAATGGCCGCAAAGTTAGTTATAGTAGAGTCGCCGGCCAAAGCCAAGACCATCGGGAAGTACCTGGGCAAGGGCTACACGGTGCGTGCCAGTTACGGACACGTCCGTGATTTGCCTAAAAGTAAGCTGGGCGTGGAAGTCGAGCAGGCTTTCCAGCCCCAATACCTTATTCCCCGCGACAAAAAAGAGGTTGTTAAAGAACTAAAAGAACAGGTCAAAAACGCCGACGAAATTTTGCTGGCGACTGACCCCGACCGCGAAGGTGAGGCGATTGCCTGGCACCTCGTTTCCGCTACCGGCCTCGAAAATTCTACCAAAAAGGTCCGGCGGATTGTCTTTCACGAAATTACCAAAGAGGCGATTAAAGAAGCCGTCAAACATCCCCGCCCCATTGATATGGACCTTGTGAACGCCCAGCAGGCCCGGCGTATTTTGGACCGGCTGGTCGGTTATAAAATCAGCCCGATTTTGTGGAAGAAGGTTAAACGCGGTCTGAGCGCCGGGCGCGTCCAGAGCGTCGCTTTGCGCCTGATTGTTGACCGCGAGCGCGAGATTGATAAATTCGAGCCGGAAGAATACTGGACCATTGAGGCCGAACTGCAAAAGCCGGTCGAGGCGCGCAAGGGCAAGAAGGAGATTTCTTTCCGGGCCAATTTGCACACCGTCAACGGAGCGAAGCCGGAACTGGTCAACCAGGCCCAGGCCGAAGCTATTTTGAAGGGTCTTGAAAAGGCTGCCTACGAAATCAGCGAGGTGCGCCAGACCCGCAGCCAGCGCAAACCGGCCGCGCCTTTCACCACCAGCACCCTGCAACAGGAAGCCAGCCGCAAGCTGAACTTTACCAGCCGCCGCACCATGTCGGTGGCCCAGCAACTTTACGAAGGCGTGGACCTCGGCAAGGAAGGCGGACAGGGCCTCATTACCTATATGCGTACCGACAGCACCAATATCGCCGCCGTCGCCCAGGAAGAGGCCCGCCAGGTTATTGCCGAACGCTACGGCAAGGAGTACCTGCCCGAAACGCCGCCGGTCTATACCAAGAAGTCGAAAAACGCCCAGGAAGCCCACGAGGCAGTGCGCCCGACCAGTTCGCTGCGCGACCCTGACTCTATCAAAGGCTTCCTGACCCAGGAGCAATTCAAGCTGTACCGCTTAATCTGGCAGCGTTTTATTGCCAGCCAGATGGCCCCGGCCCAACTCGATAACACTTCAGTGGACATTAAGGCCGGGCCAGCCAGGCAGGCCGTTGCAAAGCGGCCTTACCTGTTCCGGGCTACCGGCTCGGTGATTGCTTTCGCCGGGTTCCTGGCGGTCTACCAGGAAGGTCTGGACGAAGGGGCCGAGGACGAGTTGAGTAAAAAAGCGCTGCCGCCCCTGGCAGCCGGGGAAGTCCTTAAACTGTTGAGCCTGTCGCCGGACCAGCACTTTACCCAACCGCCGCCGCGTTACACCGAGGCGACCCTGGTTAAGGCCATGGAAGAACTCGGCATCGGGCGGCCCAGCACCTATGCCCCGACCCTGGGCACTATCCAGGAACGCTATTACGTGGTCAAAGAGGAAAAGAAGTTTGTGCCGACCGAGCTTGGCCTGCTGGTCAACGACCAGTTGGTGGAATTCTTCCCGGAAATTGTGGACACTAACTTTACCTCGAACATGGAAAACGAACTGGACGAAATCGCCGGGGGTGAGCGACAATGGGTGCCGGTGCTGCGCGAGTTTTACCAGCCGTTCAAGGGTTCGGTCGAAAAAGCCGAGACCGAAATGCAAAAGGTTTCGCTCGAACCGGAACTGGCCGGGGAAGATTGTGAAAAGTGCGGCCGGCCGATGTATGTCAAAATGGGCCGGTTTGGCCGCTTTATCGCCTGCTCCGGCTTCCCGGAGTGCCGCAACGCCAAACCGATTCTGCGCAAACTGGGCATGCTCTGTCCGAAGTGCGGCGAAGGTGAAACGGTTATCCGCAGCACCAAAAAGCGCCGGGTCTTTTACGGCTGCTCGCGTTACCCTGAATGTGACTTCTCGGTCTGGGAGCGGCCTTTGCCCGAACCCTGCCCGGTATGTCACGGCCTGATGACGCTTTCCGGCAAGCACAACGCCAAGTGTACGGTCTGCGGTCATACCATGCCCTACGAAGTGCCCGACGAGGAAACCACCGCGGCAGCGAGTAAGCCAAGCGTGGCCGCGCCCCGCAGCCTGCTTTCCCAGGCTGTCCCGGACGGGGTAACGTCCGCCGATTTACAGGCGGAGCAGGAAGAAGACGCTATAGAGGATTCCTCGGAAGAAGAAGAACGACAAGCCGCCGCTGTATAGAGCAAAAGATGAAACGGCCTCTTTTATTCAAGTTCCCGGCTTTTTTAAGCCTCACCGTGCTTCTGGTGGGGCTTATTCTCGTGGCTTGCGGCGATAATGCGACCCCGACCGCCCCGGTGCTTTCCGGTAGCACTAAAAGCGCTGCAAGCGCCCCGGCTAACCCGGGCGCTACACCCGGCAACACCGCTGCCAGCAGCGGCACCAAAGTTGCCGGGCCGGTGACAGGCCCGGACGGCCAGATTACGGTAATGGCCCCATCGCCAACCGGTCAGAACATCAACGGCCAGATTTTTTGGGTCAAAGAGAATAATATCTGGCAGGGCGGCGCGGGGACGCCAGGTGTACCGCCGGTTACGACCAAAGAACTGGGCGGCAAACAGCTTACAAAGGCGACGGCCCTGGCGATTGCCCAGTCCCCGGCTATCTCGCCGGACGGCTCCAAAATGGCCTACGCCTTCAGCCCGGAGCCGGAAGGTTCCCAGGGTAACATCGTTATCGGCCAGGATATTCACGTGCTCGACCTGAAGACCGGCGATGATAAATTGCTCATCAACCGGGACGAGCCACAGGGTTTTCTCGACTCCCCGGCCTGGTCTAAAGATGGTAAGTACCTTTATTTCAGTTCGAGGGTGCCCCGGCGCGACAAAGATAAAAACATCATTGGTGAAAGTATCACGGTCAACCGGCTGGAGTTAGCCACCGGCGCCCGCGAAAAACTGGCCGACGATGCCCGCGAACCGGTCCCGCTCCCGGACGGTAAGGCGGTGGTTTATACGTCGGTTATGGCAAGTTCCGGCTCTTACGAAACGAACCTGCAAGTCTTGAATTTACAGACCAAAGAAGTTAAAACTCTGCTCGGCAAAGACCTCGGCTTTATCGGGGTTTACTATCCCCAGCCTTCGCCGGATGGACAGTGGATTTCCTTCGCCGGGGCCGGTGGCCCGGACATCAATCCCTACGCCAACCCGACTATAACCCCGACCGGCCACACTTCCGGCAAAGCGGCCCTGGGCAGTCCTGCCGGGTTCGCTACCGGGCTTACCGGGCTGCTGCCTTTTAGCGCGAGTCTGAAAAGTCTTAACGCCCCGGCGGCGCACGGTGTCCCCTTCGATGTCTGGATAATCAAGCCGGACGGCACCGGCCTAAAACGCCTGACTTCCCTGTTTGAGGACCAGCCTATGACCGCCTGGTCTAATGACGGCAAAAAGATTGCTTTCCTGGCCGGGCAGGGTTTTTATATGATTGATAGCGATGGTACAAACCTGGTAAAGAGGTCGGACCGGGGCGCTCATTCCGGCTTTGATTGGGTGAGTTAGAAGGAATCTTTAATGGAGATGGAGAAACTACCTTTTTTCGTTTACGGTACGTTGCGGACAGGCGAAAATAACTGGGAGCGCTTTCTAAAGGGCCGCACCACCCGGGAAATCCCGGCTACCTTGCCGGACCACAAAATGTTTATTGACGAGTTTCCGTTTGTCACCGATGCCGGGGACGGCAGCCGGGTCAACGGCAACCTGGTTTACCCCAGACTCGAACTTTACGAGGCAGTCACCCGCGACCTGGACGGTCTGGAGCAATATGACCCGGCCACCGATAGCGGCTGGTACATGCGGGTCGTGCGGGAAGCGGTCGTCCAGGATGACACCGGGCAACCCCGCAAAGTCCGGGCCTGGGTCTATCACGGCGGTCCCGATATCCTCAACGACCTGGACGAGAAAAACCTCGAACCCAGCGGCGATTGGCTGGTCTACCTGGGCCGCGAGAACGGCTGATTACAGGTTGAAAAACAGTTACAGGTAAAATAAGTGTAAGTTTCTCGTTAACCTGAAAGTTAATCCATTCAGGTTATTTTTATGCTATTTTTACTTCCTCATAGGAGTATTTACTTATATCTTTTTTACTCCCGCTGGGCATTAATAATAAAAAGAATTTAGTTAACGTGGTTTCAGCGGGAGATAAAGATGATGTTCGCGAAGTGGTGGCCTAAAAACCTCGCCTTTAGTGTTAGGGATAAATTGATTGCCGGGTTTGTAGCCGTATTGCTACTTTTTCTGGTAACGGCTGGCACGACCCGGCTAACTTTTACTTCTTACCAGTCCGATCTGGTCGGCGCCCGGCAGCTTGATGCAACCGCCTCGGACGCTACCGATTTGCTAGCCGCCTTGCGCGCCGAGGCCCTGGCCTTTACCGATTTGCTGGTCCGCAAAACGCTTACCATGCAGGACGCTTTTACCCAGATCAATACAAACATTGAGCAGACCCAGATACCCGCTTTGCTCAGGGCCGACCTGACTCCCGAGGAACGCGACCAGGTTAACTATATCGCCGACCAGCACAAAAAACTAACCGGGCGTTATAATAATGCTATTGCCACCATCAAAAATTTCGACTTTAACGAGGCGGTTTCGGCCTGGACCATCAGTATCGCGCCCATAAAAGATTCGCTGGTGCTGCGCAGCACCAACTTGAGTAATGACCTGACCGCCAGGGCCAACGCAAGCGTCAACCAGGCTGATGCCCAAGCCGACCAGCGCAAATTTATAGCCCTGGTGGTGCTGATTGGAACCTTGCTGCTGGGCAGCCTGGTCGCTTTTGGCACCGTCCGGGCCATCCTCCACCAGAATAAACAGGTCGAAAAAGCCCTCGGCCAGTTGCGAGTTGCCAACCAGTCTATTGAGCAGCGCCAGCAAAACAGCAAAGAGGTTAGCCGGGAAGTCCTCGACCTGGTGGGAGTCCTGAAGAGCACCGCCGGACAGCAGGCCCAGGGCAGCCAGGAGCAGGTCGGGACGGTTGTCCAGATAAATTCATCTATGAGCGAGCTATCGGCCACCGCCATGAATATCACCGACCTGGCAAAGCAGGTCCGCCAGGCCGCCGACACAATCACCGGGGAAAGCCGCCAGATTGAAGCTACCACGGCGCAGACCTCATCCCAGAGCGAGAAAGGCCGGAACGCGGTCGGGCATACTGTCGCGGTCAGCAGCGAGGTCGGCCAACTTTACCAGCAACTCTTAACGACAATGGACGACCTGAACACCCGCCATCACAAAATGCGGCGGATCCTGGATTTGCTGGGGTCTATCGCCACCGAGACTCATCTTCTTTCGCTTAATGCCGCCATCGAAGCGGCCGGGGCCGGGGAGTATGGCGAAAGGTTCGGCGTGGTCGCCCACGAAGTAAAAGACCTGGCCGCCCGCTCCAGCCAGGCCAGTAAAGAAGTTGTCACGATTGTCCACGAAATCGAGGAAGTCACCCGGCAGGCCATAACCTCCGCCCAGGACGGTTTCCAGAAAGCCCGTGAAATGGAAGAGGTGGCCGTCCAGGCCGGTTCGGTTATCGAGGAAATGCGGCAGTTGTCCGAGGAAGCCCACGAACAGGCCTGCAATATCAGCGACAGCGCCCAGAAGATGCAAGAACTGAGTGGCATCATCAAAAACGCGACCGAACAGCAGCGCACCGCCAACCAGCAGGTTCTTAATGCCCTTTCGGGCCTGACCGTTATCGCCCAGCAAACCGCTTCCGGCAGCAACGACGTGTCAAAGACTGCCGTCAATTTGGAGATGGTCAGCGCCAGGTTAAACGTAACCCTTGCAGCGTAAGATTCAGTTATAGCCTGGCTTTATCCGATTGATATGTAAGAATAATCCCCTGGTAGGTCTCTACCAGGGGCCTTTTGTATTGCAAGGCTTTTAGACGAGTGTTATAATTCTCACATAATAACTCAAATGAGAAAAGTAGCAATTTTCCTTTACAAGCAAAAAGGCGCTCTGTCCAACCGTCAGAACCCTTGAAAGTGAATAACTCAAGGAGGAGGAAACTGTTATGTATCGAGGCCAATCCGGCATGTGGCTCTGGATATTACACCGGCTGACCGGGGTAGGTATCCTGGGCTTTTTATTTCTCCACATTGCCGATACTTACCTGGTCGGTTTCGGCGCAACTTATTATAATGAACTGCTTTTCCTCTATAAAAACCCGCCTTTCCGGGTGCTGGAATGGTTGCTGGTCGGAGCAGTCCTTTATCACGGCTTTAACGGGGTCCGAGTCATTCTTATGGACTTCTGGGATAAAGCGGTTGACCATCATAAGACCCTGGTTCAGATTACGGTGGTAGCTTTCTTCCTGGTATGGTTGCCCGCCGGGTTCTTCATGCTAAAGCCGGTATTCTTTTCGTAAGCCGCTTCTTACCGGTTTTCGGAGTTTAAATCTGCCGTTTCCAGCTAAAGTAGAAGGGATTTTATAAAATGTCAACCGAAATCAAGACTACCCAACACATTCATCCAGACCCCGTAGCCAGGACTACCCGGCGTTGGACCCGCAGCGGCGGACGGCCCCGCCCCAGCAGCAACTTTGAACTATTTAGCTGGTATTTCTTCCGCATCAGCGGGATTTTGCTGCTCTTTTTTGCCCTGATTCACCTGCTGATTATGCACCTTTTGAACAATGTAGACGTTATTACTTACCAGTTTATCGCAGACCGCTGGGCTTCACCGTTGTGGCGGACCTTCGATTTGCTGCTGCTGGTGCTGGCCCTGACCCACGGTCTGAACGGCGCCCGCGTCCTTATCTACGATTACGTACATTCGCGGGGCTGGCGCACTTTCGCGGTTTCGGCCCTGTACACCGTCGGCATTTTGTTCATTTTGCTGGGGGCCCAGGTTATTCTTACTTTTCAGCCCCAGATTCAATCCGTCGCTAAATAGCACGCTAGAAATTTAAGGGAGAGATAAGCTGATGTACCACAAATTTGATGCAGTGGTAGTGGGAGCCGGTGGCTCTGGCCTGATGGCCGCCCTCCAACTGGTGGGCAAGGCTAATGTGGCCTGTATCACCAAACTTTATCCCAGCCGCTCGCACACCGGGGCCGCCCAGGGTGGCATCTGCGCCGCTCTCGGCAATACTGAAGAAGACCACTGGGAATGGCACATGTTCGATACCGTCAAAGGCGGTGATTACCTCACCGACCAGGATGCCGCCGAGGTGCTGGCCCGCGACGCCATCGAGCGGATTATCGAGATGGAGCACATGGGCCTGCCGTTTAACCGGACGCCCGAAGGCAAGATTGACCAGCGCCGGTTTGGCGGCCACACTCGCAACTTTGGCGAAGGCCCGGTCCGCCGGGCTTGCTTTGCCGCCGACCGCACCGGCCACATGATTTTACAGACCCTCTACCAGCAAGGCATCAAGGAGAACGTGACTTTCTTCAATGAATTTCACGTGCTGGACCTTCTGATAAATAACGGGCGCTGCGTTGGTGTTACCGCCCTGGAAATCAAGACGGGCGAGCTGCACACTTTTCACGCCAAGGCGGTTATCTTCGCAACGGGCGGCTTTGGCCGGGCCTGGCGCGTCACCTCGAACGCGCACGCCTGCACCGGAGACGGTATGGCCGTCGCCTACCGGGCCGGAATACCGCTTATGGACATGGAAATGTACCAGTTCCACCCGACCGGCCTTTACCGCATCGGCATCTTGCTTAGCGAGGCAGCCCGCGGGGAAGGCGGCATCTTGCGCAACGCCAACGGCGAACGCTTCTGCGAACGCTATGCCCCGACCCTCAAAGATTTAGCGCCGCGCGATATGGTCAGCCGCTTTATCTACCAGGAAATCAAGGAAGGGCGCGGGGCCGGGCCGAACAAAGATTATGTCTACCTGCACGTAGACCACCTCGGCAAAGATGTGATTGACGCTAAACTGCCCGATATTACCGACTTCGCCCGGACCTATTTGCATGTCGAGCCTTACAAAGAAGGCGTGCCGATTCAGCCGACCGCCCACTTCGCGATGGGCGGCATCCCGACTAATATTAACGGCGAAGTTATTATGGACGAAAAAGCAACCGTTTTGCCGGGCTGCTACGCCGCCGGGGAAGCGGCCTGCGTATCGGTCCATGGCGCGAACCGTCTTGGCACCAACTCGCTGGTTGACCTGGTGGTATTTGGCAAACGGGCCGGCCTTAAAGCGGTTGAATATGTCCACCAGAACGACTGGGAAAGCTTGCCTGCCAACTACGAGACCCGCTCAAAAGAGTTACTCGGTTTCGTCAACGCCGGGTCGAGCGACACGAAGCGCACCGAAATCGCCGGAGATATTCGCAAAGACCTCCAGAACAGCATGCAGGACAATGTTAGCATCGTCCGCAACGAAACCACGCTGACGAACCAGATGACCAAGCTGGCAGAGTTGCGCGAACGTTACGGCCGCATTCGCTTGCAGGATAAAGGCACGAAGTTCAATACGGAGCGGATGGAAGCCCTCGAACTCGGCTGTCTGTTGGATTGTGCCGAGGCCGCGACCAAAGGCGCGCTCGAACGCAAGGAAAGCCGGGGTGCCCAGTACCGCGACGACTACGAAAAACGCGACGATGTGAACTTCCTGGCGCACACGCTGGCCTACCGTGCCGATAGCGGCGGCGTGAAGGAGTTGCGCTATAAGCCGGTGGTGATTACCCGGTTTGAGCCAAAAGAAAGAAAATACTAGACGTTAAACGTTGAACGGTAAACGTTGAACGTGAATTACAAACGTTAAGGGTAGCGACAGTCTATCAGGGCAAGACACTCACGTTTAACAAAATAGGCTAGAGGAGCAACACGAAATGGCTACTCAGGTAACCTTAAAAATCTTGCGCTACGACCCTGAACGGGATAAAAAAGCGCACTTTGAAACTTATACGGTGGATGCCGACCCGCTCGACCGTATCCTGGACGTGCTAAACACGGTCAAATGGTACAATGACGGCAGCCTGACCTACCGGCGCTCCTGCGCGCACGGGGTGTGCGGCTCGGACGCGATGCGCATTAACGGGCGCAACCGCCTGGCCTGCAAGGTGCTGGTACGCGACGTTGGCGGCGACACCGGCAAAAAAATCCAGATTGAGCCGATGCTCGGCTTCAAAATCCTCAAAGACCTGGTAGTGGATATGGACCCCTTCTTCGAGAAGTACAAGTCCATCAAACCCTATCTTATCAACTATGAGGCCGCCCCCGCCAGCAGCGAACGCTACCAGAGCCAGGAAGACCGCGAAATTTACGACGAGACGACCAAGTGTATTTTGTGCGGAGCCTGTAGCGGTTCCTGCCCGCCTTACTGGGCTGGACCGGACTTCGTCGGCCCGGCGGCGATTGTGAACGCGCACCGTTTCATCTTCGACAGCCGCGACCAGGGTGGGGCCGAACGCCTGAATATTTTGGGCCAGGGCGAGGGGGTCTTCCGCTGCCGCACTATTTACAACTGCACTGATGCCTGCCCTCGGGATATTCCGGTGACAAAAGCGATTGAGCAAATCCGCCGCGCCATGTTGTATAATCGGTAGGTAACGCCAGCGATTATTCAACTGTAAATAAAAACAAGAGGAGAGCAAAAGCATGGACGACCAGACCTATCAGCGATTAGCCAGCCGCACGCGTAATTTTGACTCTCCTTTGCACGGTGACGCTGAGGGCCGCCGGATGCTAGAAGCGACTATCGGGATGGCCGGCGAGCTATCGGAAATTACCGAGCCGATCAAGAAGTACATCTTTCACGGGCGGGCGCTTGACCGCGAAAAGCTGGTCGAGGAAATCGGCGACCTGGTGTGGTACCTGGACGAGCTTTGCCAGGTGCTGGGCGTGACGCTGGCCGAAGTCAAGCAGTTCAATATTGATAAGCTCAAACAACGCTACAAGGTGGTTGAGGAATAAGAACATTCATTGGATTCGGCTTGAAACTTTTTACAATCTTAGCTTAATGCAAATTAGTAATTTTGGCTAGAGTTTTAGAACATTCAACGGACGACCCATAATTTAAAGCTGATAGACCTTAAATTTGTTGCTTTCAGAACCCTAGCCAAATTATCCAGAAAATGTATAAAATTGAGTTAGTATTTACCAAAAGCAAACATGTCTAAATTCAAGTCATCAATTCCATAAACAACATGATTTGTTGGTTTAGCATTTGGTCCCCCACTCGGCTGTCTTATGCCTTCAATATCAATTAACCAAATAGGACGGTTTTCAACATGGTCTAAAACTTTACCGCTATCGGTGCATATTGCTGTCACGGTGCAATCACGAAGTGGTATATTTAACATTCCACCCCATCCGCCATCGGGACCTCTATAGCCTTCAGTTACTAACCCAAAAGTAGTTGTAACAGTAATAGGTTGCCCATTTAATGTAGAATCTTTGAGATTCCAAATATCCACAATATTAAGGTGTGCTCTCAAAGCTTGTAAAGCAATATCAGACGTATGTAAAGGTGGCAAACTTGGTTGGATTGCTTTTACTCCTAATGAGGGACCAAAGGATAGGGGAATTACTTGACCTGTATCCACCGTAACAGTAGCAGTTGTTTGAGTCACTATTGCAGTTCCTTTAGTCAGTGCTGGAGATGTAGGGACGGCAGTAACAATAATTGGAGTTGGTGTAGGTGGTGAAGCGGTAACTGCCGCAGCAATTGGTTGCGTAGTTACATCACCAGTTTTATTACTTCTAGAATTTGAAGAAATGAAGGCTAAAAGTAATCCTAATATTGCTGTAGCGATTACAAGGCTGATCGCTACTTTAACATAACCTTGAATACGCATAAAGTCTACTCCTTAATTTGTCCATACGTCTACCCACCAAAAGGTTGGGCTTGGATCGCTACCTGGCATCTTACCATAAGGGCAAGCGCAATCAAAAGCAGTTACACCGGCATAATCATATGCAGTTGGATAAGACGGATAAATGAATCCGCCCGTGTAACCTGGTTTATAGCCAATTCTTGAAATTCTACTATGACTAGCAGGACTTGGCCCTCCCATCTGAATCGTAAAACTATTTGTTTCTCCATAACCAACTATTAAACTTAATGTAGTGAAGTCTAATCCTTCTAGATGTAAATAAACACGCCGAATTATTATTCCATCGTAAGTATAATCCCAGGTCCAATTGTTTGAGTTTGGATCCGTTCCATCTAATTGCACTGCATATGTATGTGTTACTCCTGGTGCTAAATTATAATGACATTCAGATTTTTGATAATAATTAGAACTAGGAGTTTGATTATGCTCCATAACTATACCCCAATTGCCGCGCCCACAAAATGCTCCATCGTCAGGTGAAAAAACTGCCGTATTAACTGGTCCTAGTTGGATAAAATTATAGTTAGGACCTCCTCCAGTTCCTTGTGCATTTGCAAGTAAAAAAGATGTGCCACCACCGCTACCTATGTTCATAGACGTAGGTGTAGAAATGTGAGCTTCCACCCCATGGCTAATTACATTTAAATCGTAACCCATAAAACAAG
>CADDZM010000111.1 GCA_902812345.1 Chloroflexota bacterium
CAGCCCCTGGTAGATTTGCGCTGGAACCACAAGTTAGTCGGGCTTTCCCAGACAAACGGGCAAGTGACCGTAACCGTAGAAACACCCGGCGACCTGTCGAGCGGCCAACCGAGCGGCCAACCGAGCAGTCAGGGGACCGGGCAGCAAACTTTCACGGCGGGTTATGTGGTGGCCGCCGATGGAGCCAGGAGCGCCGTCCGCCATCTCCTGGAGATACCTTTCGCGGGAAAGACCTTTCCCGACCGCTTTTTAATTTGCGACATCAGAGCTAAACTTGATTTCCCGAACGAACGCTGGTTCTGGTTCGACCCGGTTTTTAACCGGGGCAAATCGGCTTTGCTGCATCCCCAGCCCGAAAATGTCTGGCGGATTGACTGGCAACTGGGCCAGAATATTGATGTTGAGGCTGAACTTCAACCCGCCGCCCTGGAAAAACGGGTTCGCCAGGTTATCGGGGAAAGACCGTTTGAGATAGTCTGGGCCAGCATCTACACTTTCCACCAGCGCCACGCCACCCGCCTGCGTGAAGGCCGGGTCTTTCTGGCCGGGGACGCCGCTCATTTAATGACGCCGTTCGGGGCGCGGGGCATGAATAGCGGGGTCCAGGATGTAAACAATTTGCTCTGGAAAATCCGGCTGGTGCGCGAGGGAAAAGCTCCCGAAACGCTGCTGGAAACTTATGACGCCGAACGGCGCGAGGCCGCCCTGGAAAATCTGCGGATTACCGGCAGATCAATGGACTTTATCACGCCGCACAGCCGCCTGGCCCGGCTTAAACACAACTTAATTCTCAAAGGCAGCCGCCGGGTAAAATGGTTGCGCAAGTTCGTCAACAGCGGCAAACTCTCCCAGCCCTGCGCCTACCGCCGCTCGCCAATCACGCTTTATGACGAATTTCTGCCTGGTCTGGCCGAACTTTTAAAATCCCCGGCGCTATTAAAGGCGGCGCGGCGTTTTCGCAAAAGCCCGCGGGCCGGGCGGGTCGCCCCGGACGCTTTTTTTATAGCCTCACGCGGCCAAACGAACGGTCAGCCGGGCCACCGCCAGCGCGTACTGGATTTAATCGGGCCGCACTTTGTGATACTCTACTTTTGTGAAGAAGCGAAACGAGCGGCTCAATTGGTTGCTCAACTGGAAGCCGCTCTTAAAACCGGGCCGAGCCTGCCCTTAAAGGTTTACCTGGTCAGCCGCCTGGACGAGCAATTACAACTAAAAGAGACCTCGCCCTTTGAGCTTTTAACCGACCCGGACGGCAGTTTTGCAAGAACTTACGCCGCCCAACCGGGCACGCTCTACCTGCTCCGGCCCGACGGGCATATCGCGGCGCGCGGCTTTGATTTTCCGCTGGACCGCCTGCCGGAGGTTTTACGGCGGGCAAGCGGCTGGAAAAGTTCTGAAAGAGCGAGTGAAATAAAATTAAATCAGAAGAGGTAATGCGTGAGTCTTGAAACTCAATCCAAACCCAATCAGCCGGACCTGGAAACCCGTCTGAAAATGATGGCCCGGGTGGGGGCTTGCACCTCGCCCACTTTCTCGCCGGACGGCCAGCAGATAGCTTTTGTCTCGAACATGAGCGGCATCCCGCAAGCCTGGATTATGCCCGCGGCGGGCGGTTGGCCTCAGATGATAACCTCGCTGGAAGACCCGGTGACGAGTGTTTCCTGGTCGCCCGCCGGGGATAAGCTGGCTTTGCTGGTCGCGCCGGGCGGCGGCATGAACCAGCAAATTTACCTTATAAACCCGGACGGCAGTGACCTGCAACTGGTCACAAACGGCGGCAAAGATAACAATACCCTCGGCCCCTGGTCGCACGACGGTAAAAAGCTGGCCTTTTCATCCAACCGCGATAACCCCCAGGCGATGGACGGCTATATTCTCGACCTTTCCGGCGATACGCCTACCAGCCGCCGGGTCGTCTGCAACCCCGGCACCGGGCAAATTACCGACCTCAGCCGGGATGGTCGCCGCGCCTTGCTTGACCGGGTGGAATACCGCAGCGACAGCAATTCTATTCTTTTAGAGCCTGGCGGTGAAACCGAAGCAAGCCCTGAAACCTTGCTGACCCCCCACGACCCGCCCGGCAGATTTGGTGGCGGCAAGTTCTCACCGAACGGTAAATGTATCTACCTGTCAACCAACGGCGAGCGAGAATTTTTAAGCTTTGGCCGGATAAAACTTGATGAAACCGGCAAGCCCGGTCCAATTGAAATTATCGCCGACCGCGAAAACGCGGAACTCGATATGTTCGAGATTAGCGAGGATGGACGCCTGGCTGTGCTGGTCTGGAACCGGGCCGGGCTTAATGAACTGGCCTTTTTAGACCTGGCGACCCTGGAAGTTATCAGCGGGCCGCCCTTGCCCGCGTCGGTTGTGGCCGGGGAAATACACCTTTCGAGTGACGCTAACCAGGTCGTTATGACGCTTACCGGGGCCGACCGGACCCTCGACATCTGGCTGCTCGACCTGACGGCCAACGCTTTCCAGCAACTTACTTTCAGTCCGCACCCCGGCGTAAACTTTAACGAGCTTATAATTCCCGAACTCGTTGAGTTCAAGGCGCACGACGGTCTGCCCCTGACCGGGTGGCTCTACCGGGCCGCGAACGAACCGGGACCGCTGGTGATGAGTTTTCACGGGGGGCCGGAAGGCCAGGAGCGGCCCATTTTTAGCCCCAACTTCCAGGCGTTAATGCTGCGCGGCATCAGCGTCCTGGCCCCGAATGTGCGCGGGTCGTCCGGCTTTGGCAAGACCTTTGTGAACCTGGACAACGGCCCCTTGCGCTTCGACGCCATCCGCGACATTAAAGCCTGTATTGATTATGTCGTAGCGGCGAAAGTCGCTAAACCGGGCCAGATTGGCATCATGGGCGGCAGCTACGGCGGTTATATGACCATGGCCGGGTTGGTGGAATATCCCGACCTTATTGCAGCGGGGGCTTGCCTGTACGGTATCGTCAACTTTGAAACTTTCTTCGCCCAGACCGAACCCTGGATGGCCGCCATCTCAAAGGTGGAATATGGTGACCCGGTTACCCAGCTTGATTTGTTGCGCCAGCTTTCGCCGATTCACCGCCTGGACCGCCTGACCTCTCCGACGCTGGTCATTCACGGCGCGAACGACACCAATTGCCCGGTGGTCGAGGCCGAGCAAATTGTGGAAAACCTGAAAAAGCGGGGCGTGCCGGTGGAATTTATCCTGTTCCCAGACGAAGGCCACGGCTGGCGTAAAATGCCCAACCGGGTTCGCGCAACCCTGGCGATTGTAGATTGGTTCGAGAAATATTTGAAGTAAATTGGAGGATAACGAGGAGGTTATCAATGGCTAAAGGTTTTGCTTCTACCGGAGACCTGGCGGAAAAGAAGGTCACATTTGAGGAACTGGCCGCGGGCGTTTACGCCTACACCACCGAAGGCGACCCCAATACCGGTGTCATTGTCGGGCGGGATAGCGTGATGGTGGTGGACGCGATGGCGACTCCGGTCATGGCCGAGCAGTTTATTGCAAAAATTCGGACCGTCACCGACCTGCCGATTGTCCACCTGGTGCTGACCCACTACCACGCCGTGCGGGTGCTGGGAGCCAGCGCCTACAAAGCGCCTTATCAAATCGGTCACGAAAACATGCGCGAACTCGTGGCCGAGCGGGGCCAGCAGGACTGGGAGTCCGAGACCGGACGCTTTCCCCGCCTTTTCCGCAACGCTGAATCTATTCCAGGCCTGACCTGGCCGAACGTAACCTATGCCGATAACCTGACGTTTTACCTGGGCGACCGCGAGGTGCAACTGCGCTGGTTAGGCCACGGCCATACCAAAGGCGACACGGCAATTTTCCTGCCCAAAGAGCGCGTCCTTTTTTCGGGTGACCTGGTGGAAGCGGGCGCGACGCCCTACACCGGCGACGGTTATATCCAGGATTGGATGGAAACTCTCGAACGGGTCCGGGCGCTCAGGGCCGAAGCCCTGGTGCCGGGCCGGGGTGACGCGGTACGCGGGGCAAAAGTGGACGAAGCTATCAGCTCGACCAAAGAATTTTTAACCATTTTGCGCGATAACGTGGCCGAATCGGTCCGGCAGCAGGAAACGCTCAAACAGGCTTTCGACCGCGCCCACGCCGCCCTTACTCCCCAGTTCGGAAACTGGCCGATTTTCGAACACTGTATGCCCTTCGATGTGAGCCGGATGTACGACGAACTTAACGGCCTGGAACCGCGCATCTGGACGGCTAAGCGGGACCGCGAAATGTGGGCCGCTTTGCAGGATTAGAACCGGAAAGAGAAAAGCATGAATGTTAAAGAACTGTTTGACCTGAGCGGAAAAGTAGCCCTGGTAACGGGCGGCGGGCGCGGCATCGGCCAAACTATCGCGGAAGCTTTGCTGGAAGCGGGGGCTAAAGTGGCGATTACCGGGCGGCGGCCTATCTATCTTGACCCCACGGTGGCGGCTTTCGAAGAAAAGGGTTACGACTGCTTTTCGGTTGTTGCGGACGTTTCAAAGGCCGAAGATGTGGAGGCTACCGTTAACGCCGTGCTGGAAAAGTACGGCCAGATTGACATTTTAGTAAATAATGCCGGGCAAAGCTGGGGCCAGAACGCCGAGGAAATGCCCCTGGCGAAGTGGGAGCAGGTCTTGACCACAAATCTGACGGGGGTTTTCCTGATGTGCCAGGCGGTCGGCAAGCATATGATCGAGCGGAAGGAAGGCCGGATTATCAACATGGCGTCCGTCGCCGGGTTACGGGCCGGGGCAACCGAGGGCGTTAAGATGCTCGGCTACAGTACCAGCAAAGGCGGCGTGATTACCCTGACCTTGGCGCTGGCTCGCGAATGGGGTCCAAAAGGCATCATCGTGAACGCGATTGCGCCGGGTTGGTTCCCGACCCGCATGGCAAGCGGCGTAATTGAAGCCCACCGGGCCGAGTTTGAAGCCCAGGCCGCTCTCAAACGGGTCGGCAGCCTGGAGGAACTCAAGGGGGTGGCCCTTTTCCTGGCCTCGCCCGCGTCTAGCTATATCACCGGCCAAACTATCGTGGTGGATGGCGGGTCGTCGCTGTAAGGCAAGTGTTTAGTGTTTAGTGTTTAGTAAAACGGGTAACGGGGTCAGGTAAAATTCATTCCCAGAAACAGGTAAAAACGGCTGGGGGTTTTAAGTGATTGCAACGGGAATTAATAGAAATGTTTTTAAACAGGCCAGGTTCTAAATCAACTAAAACTGACAACTAAAAACTAAACACTTTAAAAGGAGAAAACCAATAATGGGACGGTTGGATGGAAAAATAGCCTGGGTTACAGGAGCGGGAAGCGGTATCGGGGCGGCCACAGCCCGGCTTTTTGCTCGCGAAGGCGCGATTGTCGCGGTCAACGACCTGAACGAAGCCGGGGGCAAGCAGGTGGTCGATGAAATTCGGAAAGCCGGGGGCCGGGCTGATTTTATCCTGGGCAGCGTGACGGATAAAGAAACAATCCAGCAGGTAGTCGAAAGGCTGGCCTCGCAGTACGGCCGCCTGGACATCCTGGTGAATAACGCCGGGGTGCTGCGCGATGCCATGATGGCGAAAATGACCGAGGAACAGTGGGATACCGTAATTAATACCCACCTCAAAGGGTCGTGGCTGTGCGCGAAAGCGGCCCTGGAAGTGATGAAAGACCAGGGGAGTGGGGTTATAACCAATACCAGTTCGACCTCGGCCAGGGGCAATATCGGCCAGGTGAACTATTCCACCGCCAAGGCCGGTATCTGGGGTCTGACAAAAACTTTGGCCCTTGAATACGGCCGCTACGGTATCCGGGTCAACGCCGTCGCGCCGGGCTTTATCGCCACGCCCATGACCGAGCAAATTCCCGACCAGCTTAAAGAGCGGGCGATTGCGGCCATTCCCTTGCGGAAAATCGGCCAGCCGGAAGATGTCGCCAACTTGCACCTCTTTTTAGCCAGCGATGAAGCCGCTTACATCACCGGGCAGATTATTTATGTCGACGGCGGCGTCAAGATTTAATATTTTAAGTTTTAGCCGGGTTGGGCAGGGTGTCCTGGCTCCTGGGGTTGGCCGGAAGGGTTCCCGGCGGGTAGTTCAGGAGAAACAGGCGGAGATGCGGGCGCAAGGTTAACCAGGTTAATCTCCTTCTCGCGCCGGGTAAGCTGCCCGTCAATCTCAGCCCGCAGCACGTTCATGATTTCTTCCGAAATAATGCCCTGGTTGAAAAGGTCGGTTGCAGTGCTTTTCTCGACCTGTAGTAAGCGCTTCCGGGCCAACTCTAACTGTGCCTCTTTCATCTCGCGGTTGTTCGTCTGAAGGCGGTGGAGTGCGGTGGCGGCGGCGTTCTCGCGCTCGGCGTATTCGTCGCGCAAAAGCCCGGCCATTTCCTCGGTCATCAAATTCCGGTTGGATAGCTCGTCCAGGCGGCGGCGCACCGCCTGGGCAATCAACATCTGGCCCCGGTAAAACTCGTACTGGCGCATTTCCGGCGAATTCTTTTGCCCCAGCTTCAAAAACCGCATCAACGGCTCGATGGTCAGACCCTGCACCAACAAATTAAACATTATGAGGCCAAAGGTCATCACCAGGATACGGTCGCGGTCCGGGAAGGGTGCGCCATTTGCAAGGAAGACCGGCAGGCTCAAGGCCATCGCCAGGGAGAGCGACCCGCGCAATCCGCCCCAGATAAGCATAAGCTGCCATTTTAAGGTAATTGACTGGCTCGGCTTAAAGATATTAGCCAGCCAGCTAAAAAACCCGATAACCACGACCCGGCTAAAAAGAGCTACCGCGATAGCCAGGGCGGATATTTCCCAGAAGTTTAAAATCTGAATGGCCCGGATTTGCAGGCCCACCAGCAAGAATATCAACGAGTTCGCCAGGAAGCCGATAAACTCCCAGCTTAGCCCGACCGCGACCTGGGTCGTCGGCGACATCACTTTTTCCTGGCCGAAGTTCCCGACCAGCAGCCCGGCGGCGACCACCGCCAGGGCCGGGGAGATGTGGAGTTGCTCGGCAGCCAGGAAGGTGCCGTAAGCCACGATAACGGTTACAAGGGTTTCGGTCAGGTAGTCGTTGAGGTGGCGTATCAGGAACAGGGCCATATACCCGACAATGCCGCCCAGGAGCAGGCCACCCGCCGCCACTTTGAAAAACTCAAAGAGGCTGTCCACCGGGTTAAACTGCTGGGTGACGATAATGCCGACCAGCAAATTAAAGAGGACCAGGGCCGAGCCGTCGTTAAAAAGGCTCTCGCCTTCCATGATGATGGTCAACCGCTTGGGTGCGCCCAGGTGCCGGAAGGTTGCGATAACCGAAATCGGGTCGGTCGCGCCGATAATCGCTCCGAAGATAAGGGCGGTCTGCCAGGGCAAGCCGCCCAACCAGATAAGCAGACCGGCCACCAGGGCCGCCATCGCCAGGACACCCCAGAAGGCCAGGGCCGAGATAAACCGGACGTTTTCTTTTAGCTGCTCGAAGCTAAGATTATAGGCTGCTTCAAAAAGCAGGGCCGGGAGAAACAGGATAACTATCAGATCCGGGGTAAGGTTTACAGCCGGTAAGCCGGGAATTAGGGCAATAACGATACCGGCCAGCACCAGGACAATAGTGTAAGGCAGCTTGATATATTTTGAAATGACCGCTACGACCCCCACCGCTACCAACAGCCATAGCACGGTTGTAACATTTTCGAGGGTCTTGTCGTGGGTTTCCACCGCCTGTAAAGTTATGTTCAGGGCAAAATTCATTTTGTTTTCGGTCCAATTCTCTTATCCCCGGCGTGCGTTGCCAGGTTCTCGGCGCGCAGGGCTCTAACGGTCAGGCGCGGTGGTTCGATAAAACCGTAAGGGCTGACCGGGTATTTCAGGGCGTGGTCCTCATTGACCTGGTAGAAAGTCCGGCGGCCAACCTTGCGGCGTTCGAGGTAGCCGTCTTTGACCAGGTCGGCAATCGCCAGGGCCACCGCCCGGTCGGTCAGGTTCAGTTCAAGGCCGATTTCCCGGACGGTCTGACCCGGCTTATTCAAAATCGAAATAAGGACCAGGCCGTGCGAGGTGAACAACTGCCAGCCGTTCCTGGCCTTGCCCGGATTGAAGTTTAAGGTTTCACCCGCCTCGCTCCGGGTTTGAGGTTCGTTTTCACTCAATCCAGCCGGGACAGTTTCCACCATTTTATCGTTTGCTTTTAAGTTGTAATTCTTTAACAAATTTCTCCAACTCCATCTGTTATTGCTGAAATATATTTCAGCTATTATTTCGCCTATTTTAGCATGGGTTCTATAATTTTTCAAAATAAAATCCCGGTAAGGTTTATACCCTTTCAGCCCTGCCGAATTTAATTGTGCTATAATCAACAAAGGCAGCGCCGCCACCTTATAAATTCTCAATTCTGCACAAATATAAAACAGGTAAAATTCGGATGGAAGAAAAGGTCGAACTGCTGCTGACCATTACCGGCGAGGACCAACCGGGGATTACAGCGGACATTTGTTACGAACTCAGCAAGGCGAACGCGGACTTGCTCGATATTCAACAGGTCACGATTTCGCCGCTCCTGGTGATGGCTCTGCACGTCGGTTTGCCCGTCCCGCCCGGCGAGAAAACGACCGAACCGGCCGCGTTTGTGCCGGGCGAATTGCTACGGCTGGCCTTGCGCCGGAATTTGCAGTTGCGGGTCCAGCCATTCATGCCATCCTCCGGCCCAAAGTCGCCCGACCTCTACTACGCCGTGACCTGCCTGGCTCCTTCTATCCGGCCCGCCGCCCTCAACCGGATTAGCAGCACCCTGGCTCACTACGGAGCGAACATTGATCGGATTACCCGCCTGACCGAAGACAGCCTTAAATGCCTGGAATTGACCGTGCGGGCTTCCTGCGAACTCGACCGTAACGCCCTCAAACGCGCCCTTTTCGCGGTCTCGAACGAGGTCGGCGTAGATATAGCTATTCAGCCCGAAAGCCTGTACCGGCGCAGCAAACGCCTTATCCTCATGGATGTAGACTCAACCCTTATTCAGCACGAAGTGATTGACGAAATCGCCCGGCTGGTCGGCATTGAAGGCGAGGTCGCTCGAATTACCGCCCAGACTATGGCCGGGCAACTCGACTTTAAAACGGCCCTACGACACCGGGTGGCCCTTTTGAAAGGGCTTAAAGCCAGCCGCTTGCAGGAAGTGGCCGACCGCCTCGAACTTACTCCCGGCGCGGAAACCTTGCTGGGCGTCCTTAAAAAGCTCGGCTACAAGACCGCCATTGTCAGCGGCGGTTTCACCTTCTTCACCGACCGCCTAAAAGAACGGTTAGGGCTGGACTACGCCTTTGCTAACACTCTTGAAATCGAAGACGGCAAGCTGACCGGGCAAGTGGTCGGGCCGATTGTGGACGCGGCGGGGAAACGTGAATGCCTTTTGGACATTGCCGAGCGAGAAAATATCGAGCTGGCCCAGACACTTGCCGTGGGCGACGGCGCGAACGACCTTCTCATGCTCGAAGCCGCTGGATTGGGGGTCGCTTTTAACGCCAAGCCGGTCGTTCGGGAGGCCGCCGACCTCTCCATCAGCCAGCCAAATTTAGATGTGCTGCTCTATCTTATCGGCATCCGGGAGCGCGAACTGGCCGAGTTGTTCTAGTAATTTTCATGGCCCTCCATTTGCAGTAACCCAATTCAAATGAATATGCTATAATTCGCCGCAATAAATGGTTTCGCCGGCTTTTTATAATCAGCTAAAAAGCCTTAAGAGTACGAAGATTTAGCCAAACACACCAACCTGACAAGATAAGGAAAACCCGGGAACAGACCCGGGCCTGGAAACGGCAATTTTCTAATAAGAGGGGAGAAACTATGAGCCAGCTAAAGGCTTCGGCAGATTGGGCTGACACGGAGTTGTGGGATGAAGCAATTGCCTATTATCACTCTTTATTGGCCGGAAGCACCCGGCTTTCCAGCGAAAGCATCAGCCAGCTAAAAACCGGCCTGGCCGAACGCAAGCTAACTTTCGGGGGCCGGCCGCTGTGCAACGTCTTGCGGCCACACTTCTTCACTCGCAAGCAGCTCGATTACGTCCAGGGCGTGTGCATGGCCCTAACTGAGGCAATGGACCAGCTTGGCAACGTTATCATGAGCGAAGACCCCACCCAGGCCGCCGAACGCGACCGCTTGATTCAAGATTTAGCCCTTATCCCCGAAGAAATTCGACTTTTGAAATATGATACCGGCTACAAAGCGCTCAGCGCTCACAGCCGCCTGGACAGCTTTCTTTCGCCGGAGGACGGCACGCTGCATTTCGTGGAGTACAACGCCGAGTCGCCCGCCGGTGCAGCTTACGAAGAAGGGCTGGGCGACCTGTTCGAAACCCTGCCCGTAATGCAGGAGTTTTCCAAACGCTACAATGTCACCCGCGACCTGCTAAAAGGCAAACTGCTGGATATGCTTTTGCACAATTACCGCGAATTCCTGGGTGACAGGCCGTTTCACAATCCCAATATCGCGATTATTGACTGGCCCGGCGTGCCGACCCTGACCGAGTTCCAGCTTTTGCAGGATTATTTCGCCAGCCAGGGCGTTCAGTCGGTTATTGCCGAGCCGAACAAGCTCGAGTACCGCAACGGCAAGCTGTGGGCCGGGGATTTCCCGGTGGATTTGGTCTTCAAACGGGTGCTTGCCAGCGAACTTTTGCAAAGAGAGTCGGAGGTCATGCCGCTCATTCATGCCTACGAGGATGGCGCAATCTGCATGATTAACTCGTTCCGCTGTAAGATTTACCACAAGAAAATGATTTTCGGCCTGCTAACCGACGAGGCCAACACAAAGTATTTTAACAATGAGCAACTCGGCTATATCGCCCGGCACATTCCCTGGACCCGGCGGGTCCGAGCGGGCAAGACCACCTACAAAAGCCAGGAAATTGACCTGGAAACCTTTGTTATGCAAAACCGCGACCGTCTGGTTCTCAAACCGAACGACGAGTACGGTGGCAAAGGAATTGCAATTGGCTGGGAAAGCGACGCCGATAGTTGGAAGGCCGCCTGGGATGCCGCCATGCAAGAGCCTTACGTGGTGCAGGAAAAAGTAGTGGTCGGCAAGGAACCTTACCCGACTATCCAGGACGACATGATTATTTTCGCCGAGCGCTCGGTGGATTGCGACCCTTACATTTTCGAGGGGAAGGTCGCGGGGACGCTTACCCGGTTGTCGGCGGCGGCGCTGTTGAACGTGACGGCCGGGACCGGGACCACGGTGCCGACCTTTATTATCGAAGGACGCGGTGAAGGCGCTATACGCCCAAACGACCCGGAAGGGTGCGCTTAATTTTTAAAAGTTAAAGTTTAACGATTGTTGTAGTAGAGCTGGTTTTGTTAGTCTTCGTAGAGTGCTAGAGAGAGGTTCATTATGGCTGGTTTAACGACCCACGAGAAAGAGAAATTTACGCTGGGGATTGAGGAAGAATTTCAAATTATTGACCCCACTACCCGCGAGTTAAGCCCGCGTAACGCCGATATTATCCGGGAAATCACCCCAATTCTAGGGGAGTGGGTCAAGCCGGAAATGTTGATGAGCTGTGTCGAAACCGTGACGCCGGTCTGCGCTAATATCAGTGAGGCCCGCGAACATCTCTTACGTAACCGGGCGGCCCTCCACAAAGTGGCCTCAAAATTCGGACTGGTAATTGCCGGGGCCGGGACGCACCCTTTTTCCCACTGGAAAGAACAAAAAATCACCGACGATATTCGCTATCACGTGCTGGAAGAAGAATTGCAGGACGTTATTCGGGCCATCTTGATATTCGGCATGCACGTCCATGTCGGCATCGGCAACCGGGATACCGCCGTCGCCATTATGAACGAATTGCGCTATTTCCTGCCGCATATCCTGGCTTTATCGGTCAGTTCGCCGTTCTGGATAGGGCGCAACACCGGGCTGCATTCGTTCCGCTCGGTCGTCTTTAGCCGCTTCCCGCGTACGGGCATCCCGGACGAATTCGAAAGTGCAGCGGCCTTCGACCACTATATTGATACGCTGGTTACGACTCACTGTATTGATAACGGCAAGAAAATCTGGTGGGACGTGCGGCCGCACCCGGTTTACCCCACGATTGAAATCCGCGTCTGCGACATGCCGACGCGCATGGAGGAGACCTTATCCCTGGCCGCCCTTATCCAGGCAATTGTGGTAAAATTATATAAACTTAAAGAACAAAACATGAGCTGGCGGCGTTACTCACGAGGCCTTCTCATGGAAAACAAGTGGCGCGCTATCCGGTACGGCATTCACGGCAAGATGCTTGATCTTGGCAAGCAGGAAGAAGTCGAGACCAAAGATTTGACGCTGGAACTTTTAGCCTTTATTGATGAAGTAGTGGACGAGTTAGGCAGCCGCAGGGAAATTGACTATGTCCACACCATCCTGGATAAAGGCACCAGCGCCGACCGCCAGCTTGAAACCTATAACCAGACCAAAGACTTTAAACAGGTCGTAGACCGCGTACTGCAAGAGTCAATGGAGGGGATTTAATATTTAAAACCAAACACAGCACGAATTAGAAATCCGGCCGCCCACCAAGCCGGTCATTCCTGCCCATTTAGCCATGCCGGGCCGGATTTCTAACTGAAAGGAACCGGGTAACTACATGCGATACACTGACCGGCGCTTGAGCGATAGTTTAAGAACTATGCCATTTAACCTGGAATATTTGCCAGGCGCGCGCAACGCGGTTAACAACTGTCTTAAAGTCCAGGAGGGCGAAATAATGACGGTTGTGACCGACCTCGAAACCATTGAAATCGGGGCGGCCCTTTTTGGAGCAGCGCGTATCGCCGGGGCCATCACCACCGCTTATGTGATTGAGGATTATACCGAGCGCCCTATCAAGGACATGCCGCAGCCAATTCTCGAAGCTATCGCGGCCAGCAATGTGGCCCTTTACGCTGTCCAGTCCAAAGATGGCGAACTACCGGCCCGCAAGCAGTTTGTCAGTGTTATCGAGCGGCACAAGGTCCGCTACGCTCACATGGTTACGATTAACCCGGAAATTATGCTCCAGGGCATGCGCGCAAATTATACGGTAGTGGACGCTATCGGCCAGCGGATTCAGGATATGGTAGGGAACTGTACTACCATCAATACGCGCACCGAAGCGGGGACCGACATCGAAGCCACTTTCGACCCTGACCTGAAGTGGATTAAGACCTGCGGGATGATTACTCCGCAAATCTGGTCAAACCTGCCTGCGGGCGAGGTCTTTACGGCTCCGGCCAACGTGAACGGCATCTACGTGGTTGACGGCACTATTGGGGACTATTTTTCGGCCAAGTACGGCAACCTGACCGGAAACCCGCTCTTTTTGGAGATTGAAAATAACCGTCTGCGCTCGGTGCGGTGCGATAACCGCTATTTACAAAACGAGTTCTGGCGCTATGCACATCTGAGCGATAACAGTGACCGGGTCGGTGAGTTCGCGATTGGGGCAAATATCGGGGTCAATAAAATGATTTACAATCTGTTGCAGGATGAAAAGCTGCCGGGCATGCATATCGCCCTCGGCGACCCTTACGGCAGCCAGACCGGGGCCGATTGGAGCGCGCCGACCCACGTGGATGCTATTGCCAAGGAGTGCGACATCTGGATTGACGGGCGGCAGATAATGAACAAGGGCAAATTTACTTTCCTGGATAAAGACCTTTTAGAAAAATCTACCAGAGTTTAAACTAAATATGCCTTTTAAGAATCCTTTTTCACAGGCTATTGCCAGGTTACAACCGAACAAGCCCCTTGAACCGGAAGTCGCCGAGGAACCGGAAGTTGAAGCAAAACCTTCAATTCTGGTTGTTGATGACGAGCCGGATACTCTGCTGCTAATCAAGTACAGCCTGGAACGAGCCGGGTTTGACGTTGTAACGGCTGAGACTGCCTATGATGCTATCCAGAAAGCCCGGGCCCAGAAGCCTAACCTGGTCCTGCTCGACCGCATGCTACCGGGAATGGATGGGTTGGAGGCTTTGCGGGAATTTCGCAAAGTTTATCCCGACCTGCTGATTATCATGCTAACGGCCTTGAGTTCTGAAAAGGACCGCCTGGAAGGCTGGGAAGCCGGGGTGGACGATTATGTGGTCAAGCCTGTCAATTTCAAGGAGCTAACTTACCGGATTAAGGCCCGCTTGCGCCGGAACCAGGACATACAGAACCGGGAACTGGTTGACAATTTAAATAAACAGCGTTCCCCGGGCGGCCATTCCGGCCTGACCGGGATGATCGAAAATAGCCTGTTTAAGGATGAAAGAAATCAATTAATTGAAGCCCGGCGGGTCCAGGCTTTGCTATTGAAAGCTAGCCGCGCCGCCCAATCAAACGACTCTGGCCGCGCCCAGGAGCTTTACAGCCAGGCGCTTCAACTCGACCCCCGAAATGAAATTGCCCTGAAATGGCTGGCTTATCACACCACGGACCCCCACGAAGGCTGCCGCTATCTCGAACGGCTCATTGAGGCGCAGCCCGGTAACGTCAAGGCTCAGAAACTGCTGGAAGCCGGGCGCCGCCGGATCGAGGAACATGACCGCAAATCTTTCAACAGCATTATGAGTATTCTAAACGCCCCGGCCCCCCAACCGGTGGAAACGCCTACCGGGCCGGGCATACCGCGCCGCCGCAAACTGGGTGAAATGCTGGTTGAAAAAGGGTTTATTTCCAGGGATAACATCGAAACCGCCGCCAGTTTGCAGGAAATATTTCGCCGGTCGGGGGAGCCAAAGAAGCTGGGCGAAATCCTGATCGAATACGGCTACCTGACCGAAGAGCAACTCGAAAGGGTGCTTAAAGAACAGGAAACCTGACTCTCACGGATTCCCCATAATTCATTTTTTAATCCGCCTTTCTTTTCCTCAATTGGCCGTAACCTTTAAAAAGGCCATTCGAAACTTTCTTCTTTCTTAATCTTTACGCTACATTTAAAAGTAAATTAGCTGACCGGGGCTGCTATAATAGCCGGGGTAGTAATGAAACCGGCCCTGTTAGCAGGGTAAATGAGAACAGTCTGGAAATATTGGACGCAAGGAACAAATTTAAGGATAAAAAAGGGAACGGTCCGGTTACCACCCTGACGGTATTTCATTTTGAGAAGAAAAACCGTTTCTGGGCTTTCGGGCAGATGGGTTTGGCTGGGCGTTTATTGAAGACGACGCCTGGGTTGAAATTTTATAAAATGCTGGGGTCGGGCCGTGGCAAGATTTTTTCTTTGCGGCCTGATTGGACCCGTTACGCCTTCCTGGGAGTGTGGGAGAGCGAGGAAGCGGCCCGCGATTTTCTTGCCGGCTCGGCCTTTATCAAAAACTACCGGCAGCACGCCAGCCGCCATACCACCGTGAAACTGCGGACTATTTCAGCGCATGGCTTATGGGACGGCCAAAATCCTTTCCTGCCGTCCGGCGTCACCTACATGGGTGGGCGGATTGCAGTCCTGACGCGGGCTAATATCCGGCTGAACAGGCTGGCGGCGTTCTGGCGGCAGGCCGTGACGGTCAACCGGCAGTTCGAAGAAGCCCCCGGCTATTTAGCCTCAATCGGCATCGGGGAAGCCCCCTTCGTGCGGCAGGCTACTTTTTCAATCTGGGAAAGTTTAGAGGAAATGAAGGAATTTTCGTACGGGGCAAACGAACACCGCCGGACTATCCAGCGGGTGCGAGAGGAAGGCTGGTACAGCGAGGAGCTTTTCGCCCGTTTCGCCGTGTTTGAAATGGACCAGCCTTTCCCCTGAAATAAAAGCTTTAGTCGGCCTGGTCGCCTTCGACGTCAGAGTCGGTGCCTTCCACGCCGTAGCCGCCTTCTTCGTCCTGAATCAGTTCATAGCTCAGGTTGTCGTCAGGGTCGGTTATCATATCACCCACGTCCCCGACGCCCAGGGCAGTCTGAACTTCATCATCCGGGTTCGCGCCGCCTTCAAAGCCCTGGGCCGCTTCTCCCAGGCTTAAATAGCCGCCCCCTTCAATTTCGTTGCCGGTATCGGGGCCAATATTCGCATCCTCGCTATCGTGTTCGTAGCCAACGCTAAAGCCCGGCTCAATATGCATGCCGACATCGTCGGCGATACCGGTCGAACCCTGCAAAGTAGGGTCATCCCCAATCCCGGAACCACCGCCAGGCCCGGAATTCTCATCGTACCCGCTGCGTTGGCGGGCCAGGGAGTGGTCAAAGCCTATTTTGCCTACATTACCGTGCAAGTCGGCGGAATCTACCCCCACATCGCCAAGCTGGTTATCGAGTTCGTCATTTTCGATAAAATCTTCTCTTTCCTGTGACATTTTTTTTCCTTTCTCCTTTAACGCTAAAGATGTGCAACTTGTGTGCCAGGATAGTGCGTTTCGTTAAATGTTGGCTGGCTGTTTTCTAAGGATGCGTTGGACCTGACGGCAGGAAAGCTTTGCCTTTTACTTTTTTTAAACCTGGTTTTACCGTTCTTTTTACCTGCTTATTGTACTCTTAAAACAGGAAAATTAAAAAGAAACTTTACCGGCGAGAAATAAGTGGTTTAGATAGAAAGAGGAAAAAAATGGGCGAAATAGAAAGATACCGACGCGAAGTTAAAATAGCAATGCCTCGCTTGATTTTAGGGATGAGCTTTATTTTTGTAACGGTCCAGGGTGGGCTGGCCGGGCTGCACCTGGCCGGACGCTTCTTCGCATCACAGCTAACACATTCTCATTAAAATAAAAAGATAGTTTCTCCGCCTGCCTCGTAACAAACGGGGCAGGCTTTTTGTTTTCTATTAAAGAGTCTGATTCCAAAACCCCAAATTTTTGCCCGGTGTGAGCTACTTAACTGCGGGGCCACGGGCTTGCGGTTATCCTCAAAGCTGCTTATTGAAAAATTTATAGGAGAAAGTTAAGTTTAATGCCTGTTACTTCCCGCTCCTACGCAGGCGAAGCCGATTACGGCCTGCTTCGCCAATTTTTGGTGGAAAATTACCGCCTGGGCGGTTCGCCGGACTACGGCACGGTTGGCGACCTGGACTGGTGGCGTTTTACCGAAGACGACCCGGCGAACGTGATAAACTCGACCCGGCTCTGGTTGGACGATTCCGGCCAGGTGGTCGGATTTGGCTGGCCCGGCGAAGGCGAAAAGCCCCTGGATATTTTTGTCCTGCCCACTCACAAGGCCCTCGAAGGCGAAATGCTGGCCTATTCCGAAGCTTATTTAAAAGAGCGGGTTGGGGAAAAGCCATCCTCTTTTAGCATTATGAGCTATACCGGGGACGCTGCCCGCAACGCCCTCCTGGAAAAATCCGGCTACACCCGCTCGGGAGATTTTATCTTTTACTGGACCTACGACCTGACCGGGGAAGTACCGGCCCCGCTATTGCCGGAAGGGTTCCGGGTCAGCAG
>CADDZM010000112.1 GCA_902812345.1 Chloroflexota bacterium
GTACAAGGTAGTGCCGCCGCCATTTGTGCCGCCCAAGCGCCGGGGCCGACCACCCAAAAGGTTAACTCAAAACTTCACCGTTTAATGGGGTGCTACCGGAATTCTTTTGAGGTTCAGCGAAAAGGAGATTATTCAATGAGCAAGACACGAATTGCCAAAGACGAGGCGCACAGCCAGATAAATGAAAATTCGAATACTTCCGAGGATTTCGACCGCGACCTCCGGCCGAATATCCAACCGGAAAATATTGAAGGTCTTGACGATGAAAATTTTCGGGAAACAGCTTATAACAACAAGGAAATCGTCAACGCGTATCCTCAACTGACCAATGACGAGTTAAAGCGCTTGATTATTTTGCCGGAAGGCACCGCTCTTGAACAGGGTTCGACTTACTTTGACCTGAAGGACCGCTCCCGGGGCGAATTTACGGCTGCATTTGGAAACAGCGCGGGCGAAAACAACTGGTATATCGCCAAAAGCCAGGTAGATTATCCGCTGTGGAACCGGATTACCGGGGTGGACAACCCCGACCGGCTCGACCAACCGACCGGCGAGGCTTTGCAGTAAGCGCCTCTTTAATAAAAATGGCGGCCCTGGCCTTATAACTTATAACCGGGGCCGCTTTTTGATTTAACTTTACAGGGCCGTTGGGAAAGTTTCAGGCGCTTCGCCTTCTTCCCAGCCCGCGTTTCTTTCAAGCGGCCTGACCGCCCTGGTTTCGTCAAAATAAAGGAGCGCGTCAAATTGCCGGGCCAGCTTTGCCTCGAAATAGTGGCTGATGCGCTCGGTTTCGGGCCGGTATATAACGCCGATAGCTCGTTCGAGCCGGGGTTCGGTCAGCTTCCGGGAAAGCTGTTCCTGCCCGGTCAGGTTCAGATAGAAGCGAGGCAACCCGACCTGGTGGAAAAGCAGTTCGTAGCTGTTGGGCAGGCCCGGCCTGACCTGCTTTAATTCCACCGGGCGGTCCCAATCCGCCGCCGCCGAAACAGTCCCGGTGTAAGTGCTGAACCCTACCAGCACGGCCTGACGGTCGAAACGCTCCCGGACCAACTGGCCCACGTTTAACTCGCCGCGTTCACCCATCTGGGTTGCCCGGGCGTCGCCCAGGTGCGAGTTATGCGCCCAGACAATAATTTTAGAATAGCCCAGCCGCCGTTCCAGGTACGCCAGCAGGTTTTCGAGCGTCTCGGCCATATGGCAGTCGCGCAGGTTCCAGGAATTGGTCCGCCGGTCAAACATGGTGCGGTAATATTCCTCGGCGTTTTTCGCCAGGCGGGCGTTCTGCTCGGCAAAGAATGCTTCATCCTCGGAGAGGCCGCCATCCCGCCCGGCATATTGGGGCGCTTTTTGCTGTATCTCCAGAAGCTGGCTAATCACCTGTTTGTGACAGGCTTCGCTCATGTTATAGCTGGCCGCGTAACCGTAGGCTTCGGGGCTTTCACCAAAATCTTCAAAGCAACTGTAGCGGTAGCGGGCGCGCTGGGCCGCTTCCGGGTCCACTTTGTCCAGGTAATCTATAACCGCTTTCATAGAGGCGTGCAGGCTGTAGAGGTCCAGGCCGTAAAACCCGGCCCGCTTTTTCTCAGGCTGCCGCAGGTTGTAGTCGTGGAGCCAGCCGGTAAAATCAACCACCTCGGTATTGCGCCACATCCAGGCCGGGAAGCGTTTGTAACTTTCCAGGGCTTCCAGGCTGCTTTTGTCGGCGCTGCGGCCCTGGACATAGCAGTTGACCCGGTAAGCATCCGGCCAGTCTGATTCGACCGCCACGGCGTTAAAGTCCTTTTCCTGAATCAGGCGGCGGCTTATTTCGGCCCTGGCGCGGTAAAATTCCTGGGTGCCGTGCGAGGCTTCGCCCAGCAAAACCAGCCTGGCATCGCCAATTTGTTCAATTAAAGCGTCATAATCGGTGGGAGAACCGGTCAGGGGTTGAGCAAAACGCCGGATAGTTTCGGCCAGGCCGCCCTCAGTATAATCAGTCATAGCATGACCTCCTGCTTGCCGGGTTGCAGGGTTTTGATGATTTGGGCGTGGGGTGGGGTGGATAAAAGAAGCGCTAAGCCCGGCTAAAAATACTTTAAATAACCCGTTGGACGCGGCCCAGCCTGGGCCGGTCTTCCTAAAATTTTTAGCACAATATATACCAGCCGGGGATTTTTCTAACGCCGGATGCGCGTTACCTGCGCCTCGTTAGCCCGCACCAGTTCGGCGGGTGATACTTTTACCAGGGAGTATTCCGAGCCGCCGCCCGTGTACACTTCCCGGCAATCCATAACGCGGGGGTCTACCAGGAAAATTGCCTCAAAGCCAAAGGAAGGCGTCCCTCCGCAGATAAAGCCGGTCTTTGCCAGAATTTCTTGCTCGGTAGCGATACGCGCTTCGGTCAGTCCGGCGGCTTTTGCCGAGCGCGACGCGCTGGCCCGGTCCTCGCCTTTGACAATCGCCACGATAAGCTGGCCTTCCGGCCCGACCAGGCAGATATTTTTAACAAAGTCGGTCGGCTGGACCCCGGCAGCGCGGGCGGCTTCGGCGACCGAGTGGCAGGATACCTCGAAACTTAAATGCTCGGCGGTTATCCTGCTACGCCTGATAAAGTCTTTAAGCTTTTCTTCGTAAACGAGTTGCGCCGCTTTTTTGGAATTACTCATGTTCCTGCTCGAAGTCGTCCAGACCCTGGCTGTGGGTTATCAGGGCGGCAATTTCCCGGGCCAGCTTAGCGTTTAGAAACGGGCTAAAAGTCGCCAGGGTTTCCTGCTCATCATCGCTATAGACCGCGATGACTTCCCGCCTACCGCCGCTTTGTGCGTGCCGCTGCTGTAAAATAATCGAAACCGGCCTGGTATTCAAGTTTTCTCCTCACAATCACCTTTGGGTTACATAACCCTATTTTAGCGCAAATAATTTTAGCATAATCCTCATCCATTTGGGCCTACCATCTTTGCTCAAGTTTTGTATAATAGTGGTGTACCGCCACACCGCAAAGTCTGGCTGCCCTTGAATTGGGCCGGGATTTGTGTGATAATGTTATAAAGACTAAAAGTAGTCGAAACTTGGAAACGAAACGGGGTTTATGGCAACGATTTCAGAGGGGCAGGCCCAAAGACCGCTGGTTTTAGCCCTGGACGTGGGCAGCAGTTCCCTTAGAGCGAGCCTTTATGACGGAGTGGGTCACGCCATTGAGGGATTAGAGATAAAATCTACCTATCAGCTTGATACTACCCCCGATGGCGGCGTAGAAAAAGACCCCGACGACCTTTTCAATATCACCTGCCAGGCGATTGACCGCCTGCTCGAAATGGCCGGGCCGCTGGCCTCTAAAATTGAAGGGGTCGCGATAGATACCTTCTGGCACAGCCTGATGGGTATTGACAAAGACGGCCACAGCACCACCCCGCTTATGACATGGGCCGATACCCGCAGCGCCAGCATCGCCCGGCAGCTATCCCGCGAATGTAACGAAACCGAATTGCACGCCAGGGTTGGCACGGTTCTTCATCCCAGCTATTTCCCGGCCAAACTGCGCTGGCTGGCTGCCGCCCAACCGGTCATCTTCCGGCGAACCCGCACCTGGCTTTCCTTCGGGGAGTACCTTTACCTTAAATTCTTCGGCCATACCCTTTGCAGCATTTCGATGGCAAGCGGCACCGGCCTTTTCGACCAGAATAAACGCGACTGGGATCCGGAAGCCTTGCAACTGGCGGGCATTACCGCCGGCCAGTTAGCCCCGCTGGGCGACCTTAGCACCCCCTTAAAAAATCTCCTACCCGAATACGCCAGCCGCTGGCCGGACCTGGCGAGCATTCCCTGGTTCCCGGCGGTCGGGGATGGCGCGGCGGGTAACCTGGGCGGCGGCTGTTTCTCGCCGGACCGGATTGCCGTTATGGTCGGTACCAGCGGGGCCATGCGGGTTGTATACGCTGCGCCCGAAGTTAAAATTCCCTGGGGCCTGTGGTGCTATCACGCCGACTACCGCCGCTTCGTGATTGGCGGGGCGCTCAGCGAGGGCGGCAACCTTTTCGCCTGGATGCGCCAGAATTTTCAACTCCCTTCCGTCGAGGAAAGCGAAGAATCCCTCAGCCGCCTTGAGCCGGACGGCCACGGCCTGACCGTCTTACCGTTTCTGACCGGCGAACGCAGCCCTGGTTGGAACGCCAGCGCGAGAGCGGCGATTGTCGGCCTCAGCCTGGACACGACCCCCCTGGAAATCCTGCGGGCGGGCCTCGAAAGCATCGCTTACCGCTTCGGCATCCTGCACTCGATTATGGCCGACGCCTTGCCACCCGCGTTCCAAATTATTGCCAGCGGCGGCGCTCTTTTAAACTCACCGACCTGGATGCAAATCCTGGCCGACGTCTTAAATCGCCCGGTGACAGCCTCGGACGAAGGCGAAACGACCAGCCGGGGCGCGGCTTTGCTGGCCCTGGAACAACTGGGTGTCTTTGGACCGCTGCCGCCTTCGCCGGTTAAAGCCGCAATATTAGAAGGTGGCGCAGATAATGCTACATCTTTGATTGATAAAAAATCGGTCTCAGCGAAGAGTCCTTCGAAAGAGCCTGTAGGCCGACAGCCGGAATGGCAAACGACCGGCCTCAGTCATGCTCAGTTCGCCTTTGGTCAGACTTACCAGCCCAACCCGGCCCGCCACACCCGCTACGCCGCCGCTATTGAGCGACAAAAGCAGCTTTACAATGTCCTGGTCCAGAATAATACGGTTTAAAATACGTAAAAAGTTGAACGTGGGAACCGGGAGGGGTATAAACAGCAGCATACGGTTAGCAACAAAAAAAACCAAAAGACCCTGTACCGAAGAAAGCTATTTAAGAAAGCTATTTAAGAAAGCTATTTAAGAAAGTAATAAAAAAAGCAATTATTAGTAAGTTCTAATCACATTAAACGTTTTACTTTAAACAAACGTTTAACGATTTTAACAAAGGAGGCGCGGAATTTGACTACTGCAACACTTAACAAGCTGACCAGCGACCAGTTGGACCAGCTTTGTATTAATACCATCCGATTTCTATCAGTAGATGGCGTCCAGAAGGCCAATAGCGGCCACCCCGGCGCCCCGATGGGTATGGCGACCATGGCTTACACGCTCTGGACGAAACATCTGCGCTTTAATCCTAAAAATCCTGACTGGCCCAACCGGGACCGCTTTATTCTTTCTAACGGGCACGCCTCGATGCTGCTCTACAGCCTGCTTTTCCTCAGCGGCTACGACGTTCCTCTGGACCAGTTAAAGCAATTCCGCCAGTGGGGCAGCATTACCCCCGGCCACCCCGAACGCGGCCTGACCCCCGGCGTTGAAGTAACCACCGGACCGCTCGGTCAGGGATTCGCCAATAGCATCGGTGAAGGCATCGCCGAAGCTTTCCTGGGCGCCACCTTTAACAAACCTAACTACGACCTTTTCAACCACTTCACCTATGTCTTCATGGGTGACGGTGATATGGAGGAAGCGGTCTCGCACGAAGCGGCTTCGCTCGGCGGCCACCTCCAACTTGGCAAGATTATCGCTTTCTATGACGATAACGGCATTTCGATTGACGGCAATACCGATAAAACTTTTACCGAGAACGTAAACAAACGTTTTGAGGCTTACGGCTGGCACGTCCAGGATGTGCCGAACGCCTCAACCGATATTCAAGCGCTTGATAAGGCTATCCGCGTAGCCCAGTCTACCATTGACCAGCCTTCACTGATTGTCTGCCATACCCACATCGGTTACGGCAGCCCGAACCGCCAGGATACCGCCAAAGCCCACGGCAACCCGCTCGGCAAAGACGAGATTGTGTTGACCAGAGAAGCCCTCGGCTGGCCGCAGGAAGAATTTTACGTGCCTGACGAAGCCCTTCAGGTCTTCCGGCAGGCCGGGGAACGCGGCACGGCCCTGGCCGAAGAGTGGAACAAGATGTTCGAGGCTTACAAACAGGCCGAGCCAAACCTGGGGACCAAGCTGCAAAACGCCCTCGACCACAAGCTGGCCGACGGCTGGGACGCCAAACTACCGGTCTTTACCCCCAAAGACGGCCCGGTAGCGACCCGCAATGTTCTCGGTAAAGCCCTGAACGCTGTGGCCGAGTTCGTGCCGACCCTGATTGGCGGTTCGGCTGACCTTAACGAGTCGACCTTCACTAAACTGGATGCTTACCCCGAATTCCAGCCGAACAAATATGAAGGCAACTACGCCGGGCGCACCCTAAACTGGGGTGTCCGCGAGTTCGGAATGGGCGCGGCGGTTAACGGTATGGCCGCCCACGGTGGGGTCTGGCCTTACGGCGCTACCTTCTTCACCTTTAGCGACTATATGCGCCCGGCGGTCCGGTTGGCTGCTCTTTCAAGCCTGCCCTCGATTTTTATCTGGACCCACGATAGCGTAGGCCTTGGCGAAGACGGCCCGACCCACCAGCCCATCGAGCAGTTGATGTCGCTGCGGTTGATGCCCCAGCTAAACGTTATCCGGCCCGCCGACGCCAACGAAACCGTTGAAGCCCTCCGGGCGACGCTTCGGGCCAACGGCCCGGTTGGCCTGGTCCTCAGCCGCCAGAAGTTGCCGGTCCTCGACCAGGAGAGATACGCGAAGGCGAGCGGCCTGGCGAAAGGCGCTTACGTGATTTCGGAAGCCCAGGGCGGCAAGCCTCAGCTTATTCTGATTGCGACCGGTTCGGAAGTTTCGCTGGCCCTGGACGCCCAGGTCAAGCTGCAAGAAGCCGGGGTGGCGACACGCGTGGTCAGTATGCCAAGCTGGAAGTTCTTTGAAGAACAGTCCAACGAATACCAGCAGGAAATTCTCCCGGATGATGTCACGGCCCGCCTCTCGATTGAGCTTGGCGTGACCACCGGCTGGGAGCGTTATGTCGGCCCTGGCGGGGCCAGCCTGGGCATTGACCATTTTGGCGCGTCTTCCCCCTACGAAACAATTCTCAAACAATTCGGCTTTACCGTTGAGAACGTGGTGGCCGTAGCCCAGGAACTTTTGCAAGACCCTAAAGGGACCCAGCGCAAGTTGCGCGACAACCAGCGCCGATTTTCCGCCGGTGGGCACATTTCTACCGCCCCGGCCCGTGGCGACGAAGGACACAGTTAATTTACAAGGGAGATTTATTATGAGCGAAAACCGTGGTAAGAAACAAATAAAAGACGCGGCCCAGGCGGCTGCTAAAGCCCCCGCCGGACCCCTTTTCGACCTGCTCAAAGAAGGCCAGAGCGTCTGGTACGACAATATTGCACGGGGCCTGATTAAGGACGGCTCGATTCAAAAGTTGATTGACGAAAGTGGCGTCCGGGGCGTTACCAGCAACCCGACCATTTTCGAAAAAGCTATCAGCGCCGGGGACGACTACGATGCCCAGATTAAAGAGCTTATCGGCCAGCACAAAAGCGCCGACGAAGTCTTTGCGGCCCTGGCTATCAAGGACATAGGCGATACTGCCGATATTTTCCGGCCCATCTACGACCGCAGCAAGGGCACGGACGGTTTTGTCTCGATTGAGGTTTCGCCGACCCTGGCCCACGAAACCGCCGGGACTATCCGCGACGCCCATTATTTCGCCGAAGCAATCAAGCGGCCAAACGTTATGATTAAAATTCCGGCTACCCCGGAAGGTTTACCGGCCATTACGGAAGTAATCGGGAGCGGCATCAACGTCAACGTAACCCTGATTTTCTCGCTGGAAGCGTATGAAGACGTGGCAAACGCTTATATCGCGGGCCTTGAAAAACTGGCTGCCAGCGGCGGCGATTTGAGCAAGGTCGCCAGCGTCGCCAGTTTCTTTGTAAGCCGGGTAGATACCCTCGTTGACAAATTGCTGGACGAAAAAATTGCTTCGGCGGACGGCGACAAAAAGGCCGAACTGGAAGCCCTTAAAGGCAAAGCCGGTATCGCCAACAGCAAGCTGGCTTACGAACGTTTCGAGCGGATTTTTAGCACCGAACGCTTCAAGAAACTGGCCGCTAAAGGCGCAAAACGGCAGCGCGTGTTATGGGCCAGCACCAGCACCAAAAACCCCAAGTACCGCGACGTAATGTATGTCGAGGAACTTATCGGGCCTGATACCGTCGACACCATGCCGCCTGCGACGATTATAGCCTTTGGCGACCACGGCGTGGTTGCCCGCACGGTTGATAAGGATGTGGACCAGGCCCACGCCGCTATTGATGCCCTTGAAAAGAACGGCATCAGTATGGAGAAAGTGACCGGCCAGTTGCTTAACGAAGGCGTTAAAAGCTTCTCCGACAGCTTCGCTAAAATGCTCGAGGGTGTCGAAAGCAAACGCCAGAAGCTGCAAAAGGAGTTGGAGGTCGCTCGATGACGAATGAGGTTTTGCCAAACCTCGTCAATCTACAGAGTGCCGTAAACGCCGCCCTGGCAAAACTCGATGAAGGTGATTTTGCAGCGCGCCTCTGGAAGAAAGATGCTTCGTTGTGGACTGCCGGACCAGCCGCCCTGTCGCCCAAGAACGAGGTGTTCGGCTGGCTTGATTTGCCCACAGTTATGAAAAGCGCGGTGCCGGACCTGCAGGATTTAGCCCAATCTCTTAAAGAGGAAGGCTACCAGCAAATCTTGCTGCTGGCCCTGGACGAAAGCAGCCTGGCGGCCCTGGTCCTGGAGCAATCCCTGGGCCGCGTTTCCGGCTACCCAGAACTGACCATTGTTGACCGGGAAGGCGCTGTCCTGGGAGATGCCCCCACCAACCCGGCTGGCCCGGCCAAAACTGTTTTTGTGGTTAGCGCCTTGAGTGATGAGCCGGAAGTGTTACCGGGCATAATGGAGCTTTTCGAGCGGGTGCGGGCCGAGCGGGGAGAGCAAGCCGGTGAAAATTTCATCGCCATCACCAAGCCCGGTACGGCATTGGAAAAATTAGCCCGCGAACTTAAATTCCGGGCCGTTTTTCTCAACCCGCCCGGCATTACTGGGCTTTATCTTGCTCTATCTTATTCCGGGTTAGTCCCGGCGGCCCTGGCCGGTTATAACGTCGGGGAAATGTTGAGCCGGGCGGCGGTTATGGCGGAAGAGTGCCGCAAACCGGGGCTGGATAACCCCGGCTTACACCTGGGTTGTATAATCGGGGTAGCCTCGCTGGCAGAACGGCCCGGCCTGAGCCTGGTACCGGCCTCGGCAGTGGGGAGTTTCGGTTTATGGGTGGACCAACTGCTGGCTGAAAATATTGGCCGGGGGTTGGAACCGCTTGACGAAGCGTTTATCGTCCCGCAGGGCGTTGGCCGGTTGGTCGTAAGTTTACAGTTGAGCGTCCAGAAAGATTTACCCGCCGAGGAATTGCTCAAACGCCTCGAAGAAACGGCGCACCCGGTGGTGCGGTTGCGGTTGAAAGATTTGTCCGACCTTGCGGCCGAGTTTTTCCGCTGGGAGTTTGCCGTAACAGTCGCGGCGGCTTTACCCGGCATCATTTCAGCCCCTTAACGGTAACGGTACTTTAAGTGGAACCGGCCCGAAAGGCTGGGACACTTTAAGCAGACTATCCAACTTGAATTGCTGGGAAGGTCTACGAAGGCGCGGCCATCCCTGGTCAACCTGAGATTTTTGTAAAGCGAAAGGAAAGGGATACAATGGAATTAGGCTTTGTTGGCCTTGGACGAATGGGCTTTAACATGGTACAGCGGTTGCAGGAAAAAGGCCATAATGTAGTGGCTTACAACCGCAATCAGGCTAAGGTTGAAGAAATTAAACAGCACGGGGCTCGCGGCGCAACCTCACTGCAAGACATGGTTAACCAACTGACCGAATCTCCCAGGGCGGTCTGGTTAATGGTTCCCAGCGGTAAAGTTACCGAGGAACATATTTTGGAAGTAGCCGGTATGCTGCAACCGGGCGACATCATTATTGACGGCGGCAACTCAAACTACCACGACACCATGGCCCGTTACGAAATGGTCAAGGCCAAAGGCATCCACCTTTTAGATGCCGGTACTTCCGGCGGCATCTGGGGCTTGCAGGTAGGTTACGCCGAAATGGTCGGCGGAGACCCCGAACCGGTCAAGCAGATGGAACCTATCTTCAAGGCGCTGGCTCCCGAAGGCGGCTATCTGCACTGCGGTCCGAGCGGTTCGGGCCATTTTGTGAAGATGGTTCACAACGGCATCGAGTACGGCATGCTCCAGGCTTACGGCGAAGGCTACGAAATCCTGGAAAAGAGCCGCTACAATATTGACTTGCTGGCTGTCTCCAAAATGTGGCAGAACGGCAGCGTGGTCAGAAGCTGGATGCTTGACCTGGCCGTGCGGGCCTTTGAGGATGAAGGCAACGACCTTGAGAACATCCGGGGTTTTGTCGAGGATAGCGGGGAAGGCCGCTGGACGGTCCAGGAAGCGATTGACCAGTCCACCCCGGCCCCGGTCATTACCGCTTCGCTTCTGGCCCGCTTTAACAGCCGCCAGGATGAAAGCTTTAGCGCCAAGGTTATCGCGGTCATTCGCAACCAGTTTGGCGGCCACGCCGTGAAGGCGGAAGGCGGTGGTATGGTTGGGGTTCGCCAGTTGCCTAAAGAATAACGGCAACACAACCTTTCAAAAAGGAAAAGTATCACATGACTATGATGGTAACTTCACCGTCACATGCTGAATTGCCGAATCCCTTAAGACAGGGGATTCGGCTGGAGCGTGTGCCGGAACCATGCACAATGATTATCTTTGGCGCCACGGGCGACCTTACCCACCGCAAATTGATTCCAGCCCTCTATAACCAGGCCCTGGAACGCCGCCTGCCGCCAAATTTTAACATGGTTGGGTTTGCCCGCCGCCCCTATAATGACGAGACCTTTCAGCAGGAAGCGCTGAATTCTATTAATAAATTCTCCCGCCGTCGCCCGGCTGACTCGACGGTCTGGGATCAACTCAGCAAACATATTCATTATGTGCAGAGCGATTTCACTAACCCGGACGGCTACAAAAAGCTGGCCGAAACTCTTGACAAAATTGACGCGGAAAATGGCACGCGGGGCAACCGCCTCTTTTATCTCTCGACCAACCCTGATGATTATCCGACTATCGTAAACGCTTTGGGAGCGGTTGGCCTCAATAAGCCCAACAAACCGGGCGCGTGGGTGCGTATCATCGTTGAAAAACCGTTCGGTTTTGACCTTCCTACTGCTCTTAAACTGAACGAAACGATTGGGCATATTTTTGACGAGGACCAGGTCTACCGTATTGACCACTACCTGGGCAAAGAAACCGTCCAGAATATTTTAGTCTTCCGGTTCGCCAACAGCATTTTCGAGCCGTTGTGGAACCGCCAGTACGTTGACCATATCCAGATTATTGTTTCGGAAGAACTGGGCGTGGAAGGGCGCGGTCCTTACTATGACGAGTCCGGGGCTATCCGCGACATGGTTCAAAACCATATGATGCAGGTTTTAAGCCTGATATGTATGGAGCCGCCCTCGAACTTTGAGGCCAACGCGGTCCGGGATGAAAAAGTAAAAGTTTTGCGGGCTATCTCGCCCCTGACGCCGGACGAGGTGGTCGAGCGAACCGTGCGCGGCCAGTACGGGCCGGGCCTCATTATGGGCGAACCGGTGCCGGGCTACCGCGAGGAAGAACGCGTGCCGCCCGATAGCATTACTGAAACCTTTGTTGCCATTAAACTGTTCGTGGATAACTGGCGCTGGGCCGGGGTGCCGATTTACCTCCGCCACGGCAAACGCCTGCCTAAACGGACCAGCGAGGTTACTTTGCAGTTTAAGCCGGTGCCGCACGGTCTTTTCAACCGGTCGGATGACCCGCCGATTGAACCGAATGTGCTGTCGCTGCAAATCCAGCCGAACGAGGGTATTTCCCTCAAGTTCGGGGCAAAAGTCCCCGGCCCGACCATGAATATCCGACCCGTGACCATGGATTTCCGCTTCGGCCAGAGCTTCGGGGTTGCCGCCGCCGACGCTTACGAACGGCTTATCCTGGATGCGATGCTCGGTGACTCGACCCTTTTCGCCCGCCGCGATGAAGTGGAGCAAGCCTGGGCTATCGTGACTTCTATCCTGGATGGCTGGAAGTTGCACATGCCGCCCAGGTTCCCCAACTACGAGGCCGGTTCGTGGGGTCCAGCCGAAGCCGATGAGCTTATCGAGCGGGATGGACACCGCTGGCGCAGACTATAAACGGGCGGGAGAATAAGCTTAAATCAGGATTTAAAAAGAGGAATTTGCAGAAATTTCTCTTTTTAAACCCCCCTGCTAAAATTCTTTAGCCTGTTCAGAAGGGTGGTTTTACATTGAGTGAAAAAGTTGTAGGTTCTTCCAAAAATGGAGTATCAAAAGAAACCCTCGTTAATACCTCTACCCTCACCGAAACGGGCATGGTAGACGAAGTATCGCTGGTTATCGAGGAGGGCGAGGCTAAAGAAGTAAGCCTGACCAATATTGAAAAGGGTTTGACAGCCCTCTGGCAGGCCGCCGGGAAACCCCGCACTGGGGAAGCCGAGCCGCCCGTAAGCCGAGCGTGTGTCTTTAACCTGGTCATTTGCGTTAATGGCGATGAGGCGCTCAACGCTGTTACCCAGATTATCGCGAGCATTACCTATTCGTATCCGAGCCGTTCGATTGTCCTTGTACGCAAGCCGGATGAACCGACTGCCCCGATTTCCGCCTTTATTTCAGCCCACTGCCAGTTGCCGACCTCAACCGGCAAAAAGGTATGCTGCGAACAAATCACTGTCGTCGGTAAAGGTGAATCCGCCAACGGCCTGTGGAGCCTGGTCCTGCCTTTGCTGGTGCCGGACCTACCGGTAATGTTATGGTGGCCGAACGAGCCGATACTGGAAGGCCCCCTCTTTACCCGCCTGGCCAAGACTGCCGACCGCCTGATTGTTGATTCGCGGACTTTTGACCGGCCCAGCCAGACCTTTGCCCGCCTGGCTCAGCTTGCCCAGGGTGATTACCGGGACACTTCTTTTAGCGACCTGGGCTGGTCTCGCCTGACGCCCTGGCGCAATACTCTGGCTCAGTTCTTTGATGACCCGAATTTGCGGCCTTTCCTGGCCCACATCTCCAAACTTGAAATTGATTACGAAGCGCCCCAGGACAACGCCCAGCCGAATTTCTCGGAAGCGTTGCTGCTGGTAGGCTGGCTGGCGAACCAACTCGGCTGGCAACCGGCCTTTAACTTGCGTAAGAAAGGCTCGAATGCGACCCTGATTCTAAATCAGGGCGGCAACCCGCTGACGGTAACTTTCAACGGCCATAATGACCGCACCGACGAAATCGGCGGTATTACCAGGATTCAAATGGAAGCTGATACCTCAGACGAGCAAGAAGATAGCAACTACCACACGGCTACTTTCTCGATTGAACAGGACAACGAGTCGGAACGGGCGACCACGAAAATCTCCGTGGATAATAACAAGCCGGTAGTGAGCAGTGTCCTTTTCCCAAAAATGAATACTACAGACTTGCTCTGCGAAGACCTGAACGTGGTCCGGCGTGACCAGCTTTTTGAAGATGCTTTAGCGTTGGCCGGGCATTTCAGCCAGTAATTAGTTTTTAGTTTTGTCATTCCGAGCGTAGTTGAGAAATCTCGAGGCCATTTCATTCTGCCAGGCTCTGAGAATGAAAGCGACAGTCCTAAAACAAAAATCGTAAAGAATTCCGTAAAGGAAGTTATTATGCAAGACAAAGGCGATTACGAGCTGGTAGTTTTGCCTTCCGGGAGCGAAGTGGCTCAGGAAGGCGCCCGCCGGTTTGCGGACCTGGCTGGCCGGGCGATTGCGGAGTCAGGCCGCTTTACGGTCGCCCTTTCCGGCGGTTCGACCCCGCGCACTATTCACCAGATTCTGGCTGGGCCGCCCTATGGCGACCGGATTGATTGGTCGAAGGTGTATATCTTCTTTGGCGACGAACGCTGCGTACCGCCCGACGACGCGGAAAGCAATTACCGGATGGCGAAGGAAACGCTTCTAAGTCAGGGGTCCATTCCCCCGGACCACGTTTACCGGATGCGGGGCGAGTTAGACCCCAATCAAGCCGCCGCCGAATATGCCGGCGAACTCCAGAAGTTTTTCGAACTCAAAGAGGGCCACGGGCCTTCCCCGGAGAACTTTCCTCGGCTGGACCTGATTTTCCTGGGGATGGGGCCGGACGGGCATACCGCCTCCCTTTTCCCTGAAACGGCCGCCTTGCAGGAGCGGAGCAAACCGGTTACCGCGAACCACGTGCCAAAGCTGAATACCGACCGCCTGACCCTGACTGCTCCTTCGATTAACCGGGCGGCTAATATTATATTTTTGATTACGGGCGACTCAAAAGCCGCTGCTTTGAAGGAAGTCCTCGAAGGCGAGTACCAGCCTCAAATCTATCCAAGCCAGTTAATCCAGCCCGGCCAGGGCAAGCTGACTTTCCTGGTAGATGAGGCTGCCTCTGCCAAACTTACGAAAGAATAACCCGGGCCGGGACCGTAAAGTTTTAAGGATGGTGGTTCCGGTTTTATTTTTAAAAACGAGCAAAAATCCAAAATGTCTGAAAATCCGCTTGATTTTAATAATTTGTTATGGTTCCAGGACATCTGGCGCGACCGCGAGGAGCGGGCTTATCCCGAACTGTTCGGCCAGGTTCCCAGCACCCTTATTCCGCTACGCGTCGAAAGGCTGCGCCAGGTTCTAGGCCAGGGCGTGACCATCGAAGACAACTGGCTGCACCACGCCGTTGTTGAAATCGCCCCCAACCAGCAGCACGCCGACTGGTTATACGTGACGACCGGCCTCAGCCAGCCCTGGAAGATTGACGACCCGGCTAAACTGGACCGTAACGGCTACAGCGGTCTGGGTTTCGAGATGGTCCTGCGGGCCGGAGAGCGGGCAGGGTGGGCGGTAGACGTGCTGCAGGCGCTGATGGCCTACCAGCTTGGCGTATATCACGAGATAAAGCGGGGCAAGCTGTTCGAGTATTACGACTGGATGCCGCTAAACGGCCCGATTAGCCCGAATTTTCCCGATACCGAAGTGCGCGGCATGTTTGTCAGCCGTCCCCAGGATTACCCGGCCCGGTTTGAGTTGCGTTCCGGCCAGGTGGATTTATTGCAAATCGTGGGGATTACCGGGCCGGAACTGGCTTACGGCCTCAGCCTGGGTATGGGCCGGTTGGAGAAATTGTTGTACGCCCGGCACGCCGCTCCGGTCACCGACCCGGCCCGCTCGTCAATCGAACTGCCGCAAACTTTCGCGCTGCCGCCCCAGATTGCCAGCCGTTTTTAGCAAAATAATTTATTTAACAAAGGAGTTAAAAGAACAATGGACCGCCCTGAATTCGTCAAGGAACGCCGCCAGATTGCCCAGGACCGGATGAACACCCTCTTTGCTCCGACCTATGACGAGGATTGGGGCAGCGCTATTAGCCCCAGTCACCGGGAGATGCTTGCGAAATTCCTCGGCCTTTGCCCGCCAGACGGCCTTATTCTTGATGCTGCCTGCGGTACAGGCAAATATTTTCACGCTATTTTAGAGAGCGGGCGGCGCGTTTTTGGCATTGACCAGGCCGAAGCTATGCTTGAAAAAGCTCAGGCCAAGTTCCCGGAGGTTCCCCTCGCCAACATTGGTATGCAGGAAATCTCTGTTACGGGCGAATATGATGCGATTATCTGCATGGATGCGATGGAATACGTTTCCCCGGAAGATTGGCCGCTTGTTCTGAATAATTTCCACCGGGCCTTAAAACAGGACGGTTGGCTTTATTTAACCAGCGAAATCCCCGGCGAAGGCGCAGTGGACGAAGCACTCAAAGAGGGCCAGGTTCTCGGCTACCCGGTTGTCCCGGGCGAAAGTGTGCATAAAGGCGGTTACCACTATTACCCTACCCGGGAGCAGGTGCAAAACTGGTTGGCCGGGGCCGGGTTCGAGATTGTCGAACAGTCCGAGGGTGACGAGTACTGGCATCTTTTAACTCGCCGGAAAAATATTTAGGATATATCTCTAAAATTATTTATAAGCAGGAATATAAAATGAAAACGGACACTGCTGCTCATCAGTGTCCGTTTGTGTAGAGGAGTTCTAAAGAAGAGAAGAAAATGGGATTGGTTAGAGGATTTCTTGTAAGCTACCTGCCTGATAAATCTTTTGTTTACCGTTGTTCGTTTTTTGTTCGGACTGCCCGGTTGCTTACATCCCTATTTTATTCCCAATTCTCAAACTATCTTATGCGAACCGTCACATTATCGGTGTGACCTCTATCACACTTTATATGAAACAAACCGGCCTATTGCGCGGTCAGCCCGCCGTCAAGGGTCATAACGGCCCCAGTCATAAACGAAGATTCATCGCTTGCCAGGAAGAGGGCCGCGTTCGCGATTTCTTCGGGCGTACCCAACCGGCCCAACGGGATAACCTGGGCTAACTTTTGCCGGGCGCGTTGGGGGTCGCGGCTGGCCGAGGTCAGTTCGTCTACCATCGCCGTCGCCGTAAAGGCCGGGGCAATTGCGTTCACCCGGATATTGCTTCTGGCCAATTCCAGGGCGGCCACCTTCGTCAGGTGCAGGCAGCCGGCTTTCGAGGCCGAGTAAGCGGCGTGTCCGGCGAAGCCAACCAGCCCGGCTACGCTGGCCGTATTAATAATTGAGCCGGTAATCCCGGCCTTGAGCATGGCCGCCGCCCCGTACTTGATGCCCAGGAAGACTCCTTTGACGTTGACCGCCATTACCCGGTCCCACTCGTCTTCGGCCAGGTCCATAATTGAAACAGCCCGTTCGCCCGTCCCGGCGTTATTAAAAAGCACGTCAAGCCGCCCGAATTTATTAAAGGCGGCCTGAATAGCCGCTTCCACCTGCCCGGCGTCTGTCACTTCTACCTGTACCGCTACGGCATCTCCGCCCTCCTCTTTGACCTGGCTCACCGTCTGCTCGCTCCCGGCCAGGTCGCGGTCCGCCACGACAATTTTCGCGCCTTCACGGGCGAAAAGCAGGCTGGTAGCCCGGCCAATCCCGCTCGCTGCCCCGGTAATAAGGGCTACTTTGCCCTCCAGTCGTCTCGCCATCCTGGACCTTCCTTTCTAATCTTTTATCTCTAATCTTTTATCTCTAATCTTTTATCTTGTAACTATTCCCCTGTGGGAGGGAATTATATTCCCGATTTGTTCTGCCTGGCATCGGGAATGCAATTCCCTCCCACAACTTAAAGCCGGGTGGCTGAATAGTTATCATTATCATTATCATTATCATTATCATTATCTTTTTTCGAGACCCTTTTATTTTCCTTTTAGAGAATTCTCCACCCTGGGACGACCCCTTAAACAGCCAGTTTTACCAGCAGTCCTCCCGGCGGGTCGAGGGTTATTTTATCCAGCCTGATAACTTTTTCTTCCAGGCCGTCCGGCCCGGTCCCAAGCGCCGCCAGACCCTCGCCCCAGT
>CADDZM010000113.1 GCA_902812345.1 Chloroflexota bacterium
AGCCTTCACGGTAGAAGTGTTCAACCTGTTCCTCGGTTAGCGTCATTGCTCCTCCTTCAAACTATAGACCTTACCGGCGGTCCCGGCCCAGATCGCGGCCTGTTCGATAGGCGATAACCGGGCGACAGGGCCGCTAACAGTTGGTGGACCTGGCCGTAGGAAGCCGCCTGCAAACAAACCGGCCAATCGCTACCCCATAACAGGCGTTCCGGCCCAAAGTATTCCAGCCCGTTTTCGAAAACGGGCCGGACCTGTTCCTCGAAATCCCTGTCCGGGTTCACCAGCGTAACCAGGCCGGAAACTTTGCAATAAACATTGGGGTATTGGGCGGCCTGGCGCATCGCGACCTGCCAGGGTTGGATTTCACCGGTTTTCAGGGGTGGTAGGGCCAGGTGATTAATTACCCGGCGGACCATAGGTTCCGCTTCAAACAACTCGTTGCAATCCTTTAACCGGGCCGGGTTGACCACTAAATCCAGGGCCAGGTCGGCTTCAGCGACCGCCTTTAAACCCCGGAACGCCGCCCGGTCCACATAAACTACGCCGTCCATTTCCGCCAGCCAGGGCAGCGGCAGCTTTTGCAAATTCCAGAAATGCTGGTGAGCGTCTATTTTCAACACCTGTCTCTCCCTTTTCTCCGGGCCGGGCTTTTCCCTAGTAACGGAAGTCCTCGCGGGGCGGGCTAAAGACATCGAGCAGCAGGGTTTCTTCCAGGGCCACCAGGCCGTGGGTCGTTCCCGAAGGGACCAGGGTCTGTTCGCCCGCTTTAACCTCGAAGGTTTCGCCGCCGCGCGTGAACCGGACCGTCCCCTTTAAGACATAGACAGCCTGCTCGTGCGGGTGGCTGTGCAGCGTGCCGACGCCGCCTTTTTCAAAATGGACCTCTACCAGCATGAGCTTTTCGCCGTCCACCACGATCCGCCGCTTCACCCCGCCGCCCTGGTCCTGCCAGGCCGGTTTATCTTGCTCCTCATTCGACATTTAATAACCCTTTTCTCTTACGGCCTGGCATCGGGAACCCAGTTCCCTCCCACCATACAGTTCCCATGGCTGATTAGTTACCCGTTGCTTACCCCACCGGCCGGATGCTCAACCGGATTTCGGCGGTTTTGCCAGCCTTGACTGGCGCGAAAATAATTCGCCGTATATCGGTTGGGCCGCTCGCCAGGTCTACATCCCTGACCGTTTCGACGCTGGCCCGGACGATAGCCGGGTTGAAGTCTATCCGTAAGACGGCCTGTTCTCCCCGGATTTCGACCGCTTCCGGCCCGACCTCGGCCTGCCCGAAAGTTAAGAGGACGCTTTCAAGCTGGCCGGATTCGCCGGGAAACTCGGCGGCGTCCACCAGTTCGACCCGGCCTTCCGCCCGGTAGAGGCTCAGGCTTCGTTTGAGGCTTTCCAGTCCTGCTTCCGCCGGGTAAGCTTCTTTTAACTCAAGGATTAGCCGGTCAAGGGCAGGCGTAGCGGTATGTTCAACGACACTGGCCCGGTATTGCCGCCCGAACAGTTGCCCCTGCCCGTTGACCACCGGCACCGAATGGCCGAGCGAGGAAGTGACGAAATGGGTATAGCGTTCGGGGCCAAAATATGCCCGCGTGTAACGGCCCCGGCCAAGTTCGGCTATCAGCGACTCCCTTTTGTAGTGGACGATAAAGCTGCCGACATCGTTCTGGTTGTGCATTTCGCCGTTATGGCCGCCTTTGCCCGCCAGCACCAGGCCGTCCTGGTCGGCCGGATTCTGGCGGGCAATCATCCACTGTAAATCGCCAAACCATTCGTGGGCGGCCGGAACATCCGGTACCACTTCCCCCGCTGCGTCCTCTTTCCAGGCGACCGCCCGCAAACCCCACCCTGGGCTGTGACGGCCACTCGCGCCGTCCACCGCCGGGTGGAGGGCTTTTAAGCCGGGAATATTCAACCGCTCGGCCAGGAAAGCCAGGTGCGCCGTCATAAGTGAAACCTCGCGGTCGCAGTCGGAAAAATTCAAGTAGTTCTGCGGACTCAGGCGGGTGCGGAGCGGGAAGCGGGCTGCTTTCTCCACCTGCGGGTCGCGGAAGAAATTCAGCCGCCCGTTGGTGCGCTGCTCGGTCAGGTGCGCCAGGAGCGTAAAGAAGCTAAAGCCGAACGACCAGTAGCCCGGCCCTTCCGACGAACCGCCATCGCTGCCAAAGCTGGCGAGATAGTGGTCGAGCGAACGGCTGGCGAGGTCGAGAATATCGGCCAGGCGGGCCGGGTCTTTTTCAAGATAGACCGCCGCCGACGCGATGCCGCCCGTACACACGCCCGTCCAGTTGGCGGCGCGGCCTGGCGGGGCAAAGAGCCACCAGGAGTCGTGCCGGGTCAGGAAAGGCGTGAAGGCCCGGCGGTCTACCTCGTAGCGGAGGCGTTCGCCCAACCGGGGTTCAAGCTGGCCGCCGAGCAAATAATCGGTTTCGGCCAAAAGCAGCGTGGTAATGCCGGTCAGTAAATCCAGTTGGGGAAAGGCCGGGTCGGGTAGTTCGCTGATATGGGCCGGGTAGTTCCAGGCGCTTTCCTCGCAAATGGCCCAGGCCGTATCGAGGACCGTGTCAAGAAACCGGCCCTGCCCTTCCAGGCATTCGCCGATAGCCAGCGCCATCAGGCGGTTGCGCCGTTCGTGGCAGGGCGTTTCGTAGCCGGTCCGTTCGCCGGTCCGTTTGTATTCGAGGAAAAGCGAAGCGGGCAGGGCCGGGACAGGTTGCGCCGCGAACTTTTCAGCCTCCGCAATCCGGCGCCCCGTTTCTTCCGGCCCGTTCCGGCGGGCGATTTCTTCCCAGGCCGCCCGGTCGGTAGCCTTCGGGAGCGGCCCGGCGGGGTTTTCTTCCCGCAAAATCCGCTCAAGTTCAAGGGGGCTATAAGGGTTTAGCATAAAAATTGCCTCTCAACAAACCACAGCCTAATTCATACTCATAGCACAGAGTTTTAGGGTTGGACTTCGTTGTAGGAGGGAACTATGTTCCCGATTGGTTCGGCCAGGCCTCGGGAATGCAATTCCCTCCCACAGGTGAATAGTTACTACGCCCGTTGGATTTCGATGGCGTAATGCCCTTCGATATACGGGAATTTCTCCGCTATTCCCCCGGCCAACTCCACGCCCAGGCCCGGCTTATCGGGCAGGACCAGTTTGCCGTCCTGCATGACCGGCTTTTCGGCCAGGATTTCCCACTGGAGCGGCCCCTGGTGCTGGCAAATCTCTAACATGGTCGAGTTAGCGGTAGCCGCTACAAAGTGGGCGTTTGCCATCGTCATCAGGCCGTTGTGCCAGTTGTGCGGGTTCAGGTCTACCTTATAATGGGCGGCCATCTCGGCGATCCGCACCAGTTCCGAAATGCCACAGACCCCGGCATCGGGCTGGACTATGGCGTAAGCTTTCTTTTCAAAGTAAGGGCGGAATTGGCCGACGGTGGTCAGGCTTTCCCCGCCGGTAATCGGCATATCCACCGCCGCGTTCAGCCGGGCGTAACCATCAATGTCTTCCTGGGGCATCGGTTCCTCGAACCAGCCCAGACCCAGTTTGTCCAGACCCTTTGTAATAACCAGGGCTTCATCAAAATTAAGCCGTTTGTTACCGTCCACCATCACCTGAATCCGGCCGTCCACGGCCTGCATCAGTTCGGCCATCAATCCCAGGTAGCGATCAATTGTCACGCCGTCCCACGACCATTCGAGGCCCATGCGGACTTTGGCGGCCTTGTAACCGGCTTCGCTATAGCCCAGCACTTCCTCGATTAGCTGTTCGGGGTGAGTGCGCCAGTCATAGCGGCAGCCGCCGGAAGCATAGACCGGGACTTCGGTCAGGGCCGTGCTGCCGCCGAGCAATTCACTGACCCGTTTGCCTTCGATTTTACCCTTCAAGTCCCACAGGGCCGAATCAATGCCACCAACCGCCGTATCGTAGGCCCGTTTGAGGCCGGTGGGGTGGGGAACTAATTCCGGCTGGCGGGGGTCGCGCCCGACCAGGGAAGGGGCCAGGAACTCGACCCATTCTTTGATCAGGGTTGGCACGCCGTAAGCGCAGGATTCCCCGATGCCCTGCAAACCCTCGTCGGTGCTGATAACCACGATGGCGCAATCGGCCTTAACCGTCCGGTATTTAAGCGTGAACCACTGGCGTTCGCGTTCGTGAGGGCGGCTGAGGCAGAGGGTTTCAATATTAGTAATCTTCAATTAGCTTCTCCAGCTTCTCCAAAATTCCCATGATATTTATATTCACTGGACCATCCGTTCTTTAACTAATGGCTTTTTGGAAAGAGTAGAATGGATAAAATTTGATTATTCAGGCGGCCATTTCTCCGGAAATGACCGCCCAAAAGGAGGAGAGGGTTAGTTACCCGTTGGCTTTCTTCCAGGCCAGGATCTGAGTCTGGAGTTCAGCGGTGATTTTATCCATCCCGGCGTCCTTCATCTTGCCCAGAAACTCCGGTATCCCGGTGGCCGGGTCAAGCCGCCCACCCTGTAAAGGCCCGTAATATTGTTTGACCAGCGCCGACACCTGGGCCACCTCGGTCTTGACCTTATCGGTATTAGGCGCGAAACCCAGGGCGTTTGAAGGCGTTGCGCTCTTATTCAACTCGGCGGTCTTTTCCCAGTTGCCGACCTGCGAGGCATCCACGTAGTAGGCGTTGAACTGGTCGCCGAACATCCAGTCGGTGTTGGGATTGTACCCGCTGGTCTGGGCAGTCAGGCCGGGCGGGAAGCCGATCACCTCTTTGGCTTTGTCCACCCAGACCCAGTGCTTGCCTTCGATCCCCTTGCAGATCAGGTTGTAAACCTCTTTATCGGTGTTCAAGAGTTCGGCGAACATCATGGCCCGCTCCGGGTTGGCCGAAGTCCGCGAAATGCCGGTCATGGCGGCGGTGGTCCCGGCGGTGGTCAGGATCGGTTTGGTAAACGATTTGGATACCAAATCGAAACCAAGCCTGACCTTGCCTTCAATGGTGCCGCCCGGTTTGTCAAGGTGGAGGTACAGGGCCGATTTACCGGCCTTGAAGTTAGCGGCGGCATCGGCGACCGGCGGGGGGTCTTTGGGGTAATAACCGGCCAGGTACCACTTGCGGGCCAACTCGGCGGCCGCCTTAAATTCGGGCAGAGCGGCCTGATTGATGATTTTAAGGTCCTTGTCATCGGCTTTCATACCGATTAGCGCGGCATCCACAATGGAGTCGTAGCCATAGTACTCGGGCCGGAAAACCGCGCCGCCGTCCGCGTTATCGGATAAAATCGGGGCGATGTTTTCACCTGCCTTGATCTGGGCCAAGGCCGGCTCCAGGTCCTCGAACTTGTTCATCGAATTCAGGTCAATCTTGTACTTGTCAACCAGGTCCTTGCGAATATATACGCCCCAGGGTTTGACCCAGATTTGCTGGTTCAGGATGCCGTAAATCTTCCCATTGACCCGCGCGGCGTTCCAGGAAGCCGGGGTCATGCTGGCGTAGGTCTTGGGGGCGTATTTGGTCAGCAAATCATCAATCGCTACCAGGTTGCCCTGGCTGACGTTCTGGTAGTAATCGTTGGTCCAGGGGGCCGTAAAGATCAGGTCCATCTTCTCCCCGGCCGCAAAAGCCAGCTTGATCTTCTGGTCAAAGCTACCGGGGTCAATCGGAATTAACTTGACCGTCGCGTTTATCTTGGCCTGGGTCAGTTTGTTCAGCGCATCCTGAACCAGTTGCAGTTCTTTAGGCGGCGTTCCCCGGTAGGTGTAGGTCAATTCGACCGGGGCCAGGTTAGCCGCTGCCGTGGTGACACTGGCCGCGGTCGTCACGCTGGCAGCGGCGGTCGTGGCGCTGGCTGCCGTGGTCGCGCTGGCAGCAGTAGTAGCGCTGGCAGCAGTGGTGGCCGCTGCGGTCGTAGCCGCTGGAGCCGCCGTCGTGGCCGCCGGGGCGGCGGTGGTACTGACAGCCTGGGTAGCCGTGCTATCCCCGCAGGCCGCCAATATAGCGCTGCCGGCCGGAATGACTACCGCCGCCTGGGCCGCCAGCTTGATAAATTTGCGCCGGTTAAAGTCTTTGGACGGATTAGCGCCCTTAGCTTCTTTGCTCATTTTGGTCCTCCTGATACTAAACACTTAACTGATTAAGTTCGACGAATTGTAGCAACCTTGTAGAACCAGGCTCTTAGTTAAACCAGGTTGGGCCTGACTCCCCTCTGATTAATTCTCCTTATCCCTTAAACTGCTCCATCACCAGGTCCGCGTATGCAGCGGTTCGAGCGGTTAAGGTCAGCTTAAAACTGGCTTTATTCATTATTCTTTGATACCACCCAGCGTGATACCCCGTACGAAATATTTCTGCACGAACAGAAAAGCGAAGATGATTGGCCCGATTGCCAGGACCGCCATCGCCATCCGCACCCCCTGAGTAGGAATGATTATCCCCATATTCATCTCCGGGTTCTGCGAGATGGCATCTATATTAGATTGGATCGTGTACAACAGATATTGCAGCGGGAATAACTTGCGGTCGTCAATGAACAGCAGCGCCAGCCACCAATCATTCCAATACTGCAACATACTGAACAGCCCGATGGTCGCCAGGGCCGGGGTCGAGAGGGGCAGGGCAATCTGGAAGAAGACCCGCCATTCGCTGGCCCCATCCATTTTAGCCGCTTCAAATAGCTCGGTGGGCAGCCCGCCAAAGTAAGTCCGCAAGAGCAGAACAAACCAGGGCACGACCAGGTAAGGCAAAATCAGGACAAAAATGGTATTTTTGAGGTGCAAATACTGGGTAATCAGGATGTACCAGGGCACCAGTCCGCCGTTAAAGAGCATGGTGAAGAAGACGTAAAAGGACAACGGCTTGCGGAACTTGAAATCTTTGCGCGAGATGCTGTAGGCCAACAGCGACATAATCAGCAGGCCCAGGCTGCTACCCACAAAGGTGACCACTATTGTAATAAAGTAGGAGTTGATAATCTGGCCGAAATCATTAAAGAGGTATTCGTAGGCTTGCAGACTAAAATCCTGTGGGAACAGGCTGTAGCCGTATTTGCCGAAGGAAACCTCGGTCGAAAAGGAAGCTGAAATCAGCATCACAAACGGGATGAGGGCCGTGATGCTAAAGAGCAGCAAGAAAAAATGGACGATTAGATTACTTTGTTTCAGGCGCAACCCCAGGGGTTTACGGTTAGCACTTTGGATCATTTACTCTCATCCCCTCAAACTAAACAAATCTGCCATTCCACAGTTAAAAAAGAGCTTTATCGGGGTCAATGCGCCGGACGGTCCAGTTTGCCAGCACCACCAGCACGAACCCGACTACCGCCTGGTACATCCCGGCCGCCGCCGCCATCCCGACATCTCCATTGACCCGCAAGGCCCGGTAAACGTAGGTATCCAGCACATCGGTGGTCGAGTAGAGCAGCCCGTTGTCCCGCGTAACCTGGTAGAACAAGCCAAAATCAGCGTAGAAAATTCGCCCGATTGACAGCAAAACCATTATAATAATCAAAGGCATAATCAAAGGCACGGTAATCTTAGTGATTTGCTGCCACTTGGTCGCCCCGTCGATTCTGGCGGCTTCGTAATATTCCGGGTTAATCGCTAGAATTCCTGATAAATAAATGATGCTGGCAAACCCGGCGCTTTTCCACAAATTGACGCTGGTCAGGATAGCCGGCCAGTATTGGGGCGAGGAATACCAGCTTATAGTGTCAAGGCCAAAGCCGGCCAGAGTGTGATTAACCAGCCCGTTATCAGTATTGAGAAAGGCAAACACGAAGTAGCTGACAATCACATACGAGATAAAGTGGGGCAACAGCAAGGCCGACTGGTAAAAGTTGGTCATAAATTTGAAGCGCTCGCGCACCTCGTTCAAGAGCAGGGCCAGGCCAATCGCGCCCAGCGTGCTGGTAATAATGAACAGCGAATTCAAAAACAAGGTGTTAAAGGTGACGTGCCAGGCATCCTGGGTGCCGAAAAGGAATTCAAAGTTTTTGAGGCCAATCCAGTCGCTATCAAAGAGCCCTTTGGAGGCCTTGTAATCTTTGAAGGCGACGATGATGCCAAACATGGGCAGGTAGGAGAAGACAAAGACCAGCAGCAGGCCCGGCAGGGCCATAAAAAAGAGGGTGCTGTTCTTGTCCCACATTCGCCGGAAATTCGCCCGGCGGGTGGCGCTGGGGTTCCGGCTATCGGTACCGGCAGATTTGGCTTTTTCGACTAACGGTTGTTGCATGACCGCTTTCCTTTGGTTGCTCTAAACAATTGGCTGAATTTCGGTGGTTTAGGCTTACCGGAGATTCGGTGCTTTACTGCCCACCGGAGATTTTGGGCTTTAGCCGGGTTGATTGGCTAAACTTTCGCGCCAGAGCTCATACTCCTGGCGGCCTTCCTCGTTAAGCGGGTAATACTTTTCAAGGGCGCCGCCTTCGGCCAGGCGTTTGCGGCTGAAAACTTCCCACTCCTCGTGTTCGAGGGTCTGCTGTAACAGGAAAGGCGCGAGCTTGGCCGGGATAAGGACCGCGCCGTCATCGTCGGCGAGCATAATGTCGCCGGGCAGGGCCAGGACGCCGCTGACGGCCACCGGGACGTTATAGGCCCAGGGGAACTGGTCGGACTGGGAAGCATAGTTAGGGGTCAGCCCCCGGCACCAGATCGGCAAGTTCAGCTCTTTGACGTGCGGCCAATCCCGGATATAGCCGTCCACGACCAACCCGGCCCCGCCCCGCTCTTTGAAATAGCTCACCAGCATTTCGCCAAAACAGCCGGTATAGGGGTCGGCGTTCGCCTGGACGGTCAGGACATCGCCCGGTTCAATGGTTTTGAGGACGGCCCAGAGGGCGCTTTGTTTTTCGATATATTCCTGGCCCAGGCCGGAAGCAATATCTTCGCGCTGCGGCATAAATTGCAAAGTCACCACCGAGCCGACCACTTTCGCGCCCGGTATGCGCGACTGCGGCCCCTGGATAAAGGTGCGCCGGATACCCATCTTATGCAGGCTCGCGCTGGCGGTGGCGCTGCTGACCTTTTTCAGTTGCTCGATTAAGTGCTTACTGGGTTTCTCGAAAGTTTCCCCAACGACGGGTAATTGAATATCCGGCATCGGAAGCCGGAAAGTGTCAACCTTGCTACTGCTGCCGTTAGGGGAGTTAAAATCGGACATAAATCACCATAATTTCCACAATGAAAATGATAATCCCAGATGTTATTATCTTTATATTTGATGAGTGTATAACAATTGGTGAAGCGTGGTGAAATTACTATAGCACTGATTTCCCGTAAAATCAATAGGTAATTTTTGGTTTTCTAATGATTTTCCAATAATTTGACAAAATTATCTTGCCAGGATATAATTCATCAATAATCATTAACCGTCCAACGCTTGCGGTTTCTTGCCCATTACGCTTAAAAAGTTTCTTTTATCTTTATTTCAGTGTGATGAAAATTGTTTTTAAACAGGTGGTGAAAATGGATACAACACTGGGGAACTCACCGAGTATTACATCATATGATGTGGCGCGGGAGGCCGGGGTTTCGATTGGTACTGTCTCAAGAGTGTTGAGTAACCAGCCTAATGTTGACGTGAAGTTGCGTTCGAGAGTGCTCAAAGCTATAGATGACCTGGGCTATATCCACGTCCCCAAAAAAAGACGGGCCGCCCCCAAAATCCAGATTAATCCTTCTAAACTGGCGGAGAACCCCCTGAAAGGCCCGGAGAAAAAAATCAAGAATGTCACTCTTTGCGTGCCGGTGCGTAAAACCCCGGCTTTGCAGACCTCTTATTTTTACCAGATGCTCAATACGGCCCAGGCGGAATGCGCCCGGCGAAAAATCGCCCTGATGTATTCGGTGGTTGAAGACGGGCCGGGCGCCCTGGCCCCTTTGGACGAGGCCATCCAGGCGGGAAACGCCGACGGCATTTTATTGATTAACTTTGGCGCCGCCGAACTGGTCCAGGGACTTTACGAGCGCCAGGTGCCAATCCTGATGGTAGACCCTCGGCAGTACCCGATAGCGCCGATTGACGTAATTACCAACGATGCCCAGGACGCGACCCTGCTGGCGATGGAACATCTTATCGGTCTGGGCCACCGGGATATCGCCCTGATTAATGGGCCGGTCCGCTACGGTATGCAGCACCGCCAGTACGGCTATGAAATCTCCCTGCGGGAGGCCGGAATCCCGGTCCGGCCTGAACTTATGGCCCGTAACGACCTGACTAATGAAGGCGGCGAGAACGCCATGCTGGAATTGCTCGAACGCAAGGTGGATTTTTCGGCGGTTTTTTGCGCCAACCACTACATGGCTTTTGGGGCTATTCGGGTTCTGCAAAATGCCGGGAAAAGAGTGCCGGAGGATGTCAGCGTGGTCGGGTATGGCAACCTGGAGGCTTCCGAACTGTATACCTGGCCCCTGACCTCAATCAATGACCATAACGAACTTAAAGGTAAACTGGCTATCCGCTACCTGTTGGAGCGGGCCGCCCATCCCCAGGACTTACCTATCCGGATTTCGCTGCCGGTGGAACTTATCGTACGAGGCACAACCGCCCCTTTTAACGCTACTGCTTCAGGGCAATTGCAAGGTAGGGAAAGAAAATAGTTGGAAAAAGACCTGTTCTGCTTAAATAAAGTTATCACACCAAATTTAAAGATAATGCTTTAAAAGTAGCCAGGACAGCCGCTAAAAGTTCATCAGACTCTGAAATAGGCCGAAAATTGCTCGGACCTATTCTTCAGTGAGAGAATGCAATAACCTAATCAGGCCGCAACGGAAGGTGATTCTTCCATTTCCAGGATTGGACCATGAATTATCACTTTTGGTTGTCTACCTTCAAAAAGGGTATAAGTTAGCTTCAAAAGCAAAGGTGTAACCAGGGTCGTAAAGACCGTCATAAAAATGATAATAGAAAATATATTAATGCTTATTAAGCCTTCACCTAGACCTAATGCGGCGATAACCAGGGCTACTTCACCCCGGCTAATCATCCCTACTCCAACAATCACCGCTTCACTTCGTTTGAGGCGACCGGCCCAGGCTCCCAGACCGCAACCAATAATTTTACTCACAACTGCAAGGGCCGCCACTACAAGTGTAAGGGCCGCCGCGCTCATCAATCCGGCGAAATTGGCCTGTAACCCGATGTCGACAAAGAAAATTGGAATAAAAAAGCCGTAACCGATGGAGTGGACCCCTTTCTCCAGGCGAGTTTTGATTTCCAAACGGCTCAAGAGTACTCCGAGTAAATAAGCCCCTGTTATTGCGGCAACTCCCCCCAGTTCTTCGGCGGCCCAGGAATAAACTAACGCCAGCGCCAACACCACTGCCAGGACAGCTTCCTCGGTATGGGAGTGCCATTTCACCAGGTGACGGTTAATCCAGGGCAAAAATTTTATTCCGACAATGATAGCAACCCCGAAGAAAATTACCATTTTTACCAGGGGAAAAACTATATTGGAACCACTGGTTTCCCCAAGGACCAGGGCCAGGATAATCACGCCCATTACATCGTCAATAACCGCCGCCCCTAAAATAGTGGTTCCAGCCCTGGTCCTTAATTTCCCCAGTTCTTGCAATGTTTCAGCCGAGATAGATACGCTGGTAGCGGTAAGCGCGGTTCCCAGAAAGAGGCTTACAAAAAGGGGCAATCCAAAAGCCAAACCAGCCAGGGTACCCAGGGCAAGTGGAGCAATCACTCCGGCGCTGGCCGTTAGAAAAGCTGCTTTGCCAACCTTACGCATCAACACAAGATCTGTTTCCAATCCGGCGATGAACATCAACATAATTACACCCAGTTGGGCTACTATCTTCAGGAAGTCGGTTTCGTGAAGAAAGCCAAGCACGGCCGGGCCAACCAGTATTCCTACCATTAGTTCGCCAAAAACCGCCGGTAATCCAACCTGCTTACTAAGCAGTGCAACCAGTTTTGCCAGGATTAAAATGCCAGCCAGGGGTAGGAGTAAATTCGTTGTCTCCATTATTAAAATTTTCCTCTCAAATTCCCTGGTAAGTGCTTTAGAAGGAAGGGTATTCTTTTACGAAGTAATAGAAATAGTAAAGTCCCAACATTTATACAAGGCTTGCGGTAGCCAGACAGAAAACCATACCAGGGATCTTTTTATCTATCTAAATTATAAATTTTGAAATTGTCAGTGTATATGTGCAAAATTTAAGAAATATTCTGTTTTTTTTTAGACATTTTGTACAGCCCAATCTTCAGTTAGCTTTTCTATAGTTTCTTATGTGAATTACGGAAAATCTAACCCCCCCCCTTTTCAGAAAGAATGTAACAATTGCATAAAACCATCCTATCTTTAGGCGGTTTAAAATTCATTTTGAGGATATTATGCGAGTGTTTATCGGGGAATTTCTTTAAATGAGAGGAATTTAAGACCACCTGGCAAAGTTTTGAGCTAAAAACAGCAATTTGAACAAATTATACAAATTATTTGCCTAAAAATATGTGAAGTTTGTACATTGCATACATTTCTTTACAGGTGCAACAATATTGCCATTGCATGCAGGAAAATTTAACACTCGGTCTCGGTAGTAGAATACTCTTATTTTCCCCCATGCTTGATTTTACTCAATTCTAATTCGCAAGTTTAATACCATTTCTTATTTTCAGCCCTTTACCTGACATAATTCAGAGGAAGTAATTTATGATTTTTGAAAATAAAGCCGGTTTTCTGGAAGACCAACCGCTTGCCAGCAGCCCTGCTACGCGGCAACGTTGTGACAACGCTACAACCTTAACCTTGAACGCTTCCGATTTACTCAGGCAAGCGGTTGATTTGCTGCGCATGGAAGAAAACCAGGCGGCAATAAAACTCTTGAAAAAGGCCTGCGAACTGGACGTATCGAACGCCCAGCTTCATGCTTTCCTGGGGGCTGCTCTGGCCGAGGAGTTACAAATAGACCAAGCCCAGGCCGAGTTAGACCTGGCCCTGGAGTTAAACGGCCAGGACTCTTTCGTCCAATTGAAAGCCGGGGAATTAATGTTACTGCTGGGTCGCACCCCTGAGGCGTTACAACACCTCGAAAAAGCATTTAAACTGCCCGCACCCTCGCCGGAAACTCGCTTCTATATTGTCACTTTGTTAAGGCAGACCCGCCAGAACTCCAAGAAACTGATTCCCCGTGAAAATAAGCTGGTCGGAGCGGGGGGTTTCAAAACTGTTAAAGCCCTTTTGACCCGGGCTAGAAACAAAAGACCGTTTGGTATCCAATCCCCTTTGCCCGAACAGAACCGAGGTGAAATTTAATGGACACGCTACCTGTGGTAATCCTGATAATCGGAGTAATGCTCATAACGATGTTAACCAGAGTCTTTTTGCCAATCGGACAAAAAAGCGAAGGGACGGAAATCAGAAAAGTCAATTTGTCGTTCCGTTACCGGCTGCTCTACCACCGCACCAGCATTTACCTGATTGGGCTGGTAATGGTGCTAGGTGGGCTGGGTGGATGGCTCTCCTTCGCTCTGCAGGTGGTGATGATAATGGGCACATTTGCCATTAGCGGCATCCCAATCCGGTACAAATTTACCGCCCAGGGAGTAGGGCTGAATAATGTGGTGGTACGCTCCTGGTCAGAATTCGAAAGCGCAGAAATCCAGGGCAGGTTCTACTGTTTACGCGCCGCAGGCAAAGGCCGGGACTTCAAAATGCTGGTGCCGCCACTCGAACAAGAGCAGGTCATCCATCTGACCCAGAAACTTTTGAAAAATGCTAACTCTCCCAGCGTTGGCAAGGAAAAAGCAACGAAAGCAACCCCGGCAAAGATTGCCGGATTTAGAACGGCGAAAAAGGCGCGCCGGGCCAGTTAACTCTTAAGACAGTCGCGTATTTTAGGCAGGTTCAATTAGGGAACTTTTATTGGAACATAACAAATTTAATACGATTTAACCGTTAACTTTAACCATTCCTGGCAGAAATCTAACCTTTAAGCCGGTCCACGGGGTTTCCTGGCTGTGGCCTGGTTCGGTTTGCCCAAAAAGGTTTGGATTGATGGATGAGGAGTCTAAAGAGTAAGAAAGGACAAGAGAAAAGATGAATCCGAGGTACAAGATTAAGACCAAACGCCGGGTTTCCAGTTCGGAAAAGGCGCCGCTTCAGCTGGCTGAATCCAGCCTGGTACGGCCAAAGCCCTTTATTCAGAGCGCGGCCTTCTGGCGCATCGCGCTGGCGGGGGCTTTATTCATTGCCCTGCTAAGTTTCTTTGCTTTCTCCGGCACTACCACCAGTCACGCTCAGACATCCACCACCACGGCGCCCGCTACTACTGCCCCAGCCACCACGGAGGCTGCCCAGGCCGCTCCGGTCATGCCCGTTGGAGACCCCGGCGGTCTTGCGACCGGGTCCGGTGGTGATTTAGCCGGTATTGCCCCCTTCTGTACCGGTTTACCGGCTGGTTGCGCCCCGGCCGATGATGCCGGCAAAGCTAAAAACCAGGCTTTCCTGGATGCCGCCGCTAAAAGTGAACCCTACGCGGCCAATCTCTCCAATATGGTTCGGCAGAATCAGTTGGGTGTGAACTATGTCTGGACGCTGGTCGCAGGCTTCCTGGTAATGTTGATGCAACTCGGTTTCGCCCTGGTTGAAACCGGCTTTACCCGCTACAAGAATGCCTTCCACGTTATGGGCATGAACTTCGCGGTTTACTTTATCGGTATGCTCGGCTACTACATTGCCGGTTTTGCCTTCCAGTTCGGCGGCATCGGCAATATTGGCGTACCTAACCTGGGCGGCCTGGCTACCCTCAACAACGAAATTAAAATCGGCGGTTGGGGCATCATTGGCGGTAAAGGTTTCTTCCTGACCGGCGATAATTACGATGTCGGGGTCGCCGTGATGTTCCTTTTCCAGATGGTCTTTATGGACACCACCGCCACTATACCGACCGGGGCAATGGCCGAACGCTGGAAGTGGCTTAGTTTTGTTGTTTACGGGTTCTTCGTTTCGATTATCATTTACCCGATTTACGGCAACTGGGCCTGGGGCGGCGGTTGGTTATCCCAGCTTGGCACCAGTGGCCCGCTTGGTTCGGGTAGCCCGTTCGGGGCCGGTTACATTGATTTTGCCGGTAGCGGTGTAGTGCATGCCATCGGGGGCTGGACCGCTTTAGCCGGGGCTATCGTGCTGGGGCCGCGCCTGGGTAAATACAACCGGGACGGTAGCAGCAACCCGGTTCCCGGCCACAACATGATTCTGGCAATTACGGGTACCATCATTCTGGCCTTCGGTTGGTTCGGATTTAACCCCGGCTCGACCCTTGGCGCTTCCGGTGGGGGCAACCTTAGAATCGGCCTGATCGCGGTTGATACGATGCTGGCCGGTTCTGCCGGCGCCTTTGTAGCCATGCTTATAACCTGGATCCAGGGCAAGCGCCCGGATGTCGGCATGACCTGCAACGGTTTATTGGCCGGGCTGGTAGCTATAACAGCGCCTTCCGGTTATGTTGAACCGCTTGGCGCGACAATTATCGGTATTGTAGCCGGTGGCCTCGTGGTATTCTTTGTGGGTGTGGTTGACCGCTTCTTTCACATTGATGACCCGGTGGGCGCTATCTCGGTCCACGGGGTTAACGGCATGTGGGGCCAACTCGCAGTGGGTTTGTTCGCCGACGGAAAAGCACAATATGCCTCTGTTACAGGTCTGTTTTATGGCGGCGGAGTCGGCCAGTTACTGGCCCAGATGGTCGGGGCCGTGGTGGCGTTTGCCTGGGGCTTTGGTATAAGCTGGGTCTTCTTCAAAGTGCTGGGTATGGTTATCAACGGCAACCGGATTTCTGAGAGCATGGAACTGGCTGGTCTTGACGATGGCGAAATGGTCCAGGGTGGTTACATGGATAGTGACCCATTGGCTGGCAAATGGCCTTACCCGGCTGCTCCTGCCATTGCTACCGCTGTTCTATCCTGAACCCAGGGCTTTGGTAGACGCCTATAACTTCTTAAAGTGGGATGGCCGGTTTTCCGGCCATCCTCCTACAAATATCATTATCAGACCTCTATAATTAATATGACTTTGGGAACACCTTTTTTCTAGCTCAGACTTATTTTAATCCTTTTATGTGCGAGAAAAGGTTAGGTATCAAGCTAATAGCAAGCAGGTAATAATAATATGATGAAGCACAAGAGATATTTGCCTGGCCACCTGGCATCCGACATTCCCGCTGAAAACGAAGAACTTATAAATCTCAAGGAAGCTTCCGAACTTAGCGGTTTCAGCATACCTTATTTGCGTACTATCTCTCAACATGGGCGGTTAAAATCTCAAAAAGTGGCAAAGAAATGGGTCACTACTCTTTCCGCAATTGAAGATTATAAAAATAATCGGATAGTTAAAGTTAAAAAGATATAGAATACAGCAGGATCTTAGCCCTCAGGGTCGCGGTGGCTACCGGAGTCATCTGGATAACTAAAGAACTCGGATGACTCTGGTAGCCACCGCGGGCTTGAATTCCTGTTTAAAAGAGGCTAGCTTCTTATTTTTTAGTCCAAGATTTGAGCTTTAAGAAAATTACGCTTCCTCAAGAATCACCTATTGACAAAATTATTGAATTGATGCTACAATGTTTTTGTAACGTTTCAAAAACGGCCCTTTAGTTCCAAATCTTTATTTGTAACCTCTATTGAATAATACTGGTCCTTTGCGAGCTGAAGAGTCTTTTACCTATTTATAAACCCAGGCAAAAGAGGCCCGGTTCTGTTCCTGCCCGGAAGGGCATAATAGCAGGCAGGGGCAAATTCAAGTATAAATTCCGGACTCTCGCACGTACCCACTCTGGTTCTACCGAGCGCAGCAAAGAGTCCGAGATTATTTGCTGCGCTCGGTAGAACCAGCCAGAGTCCTGCGCGCCTATCTCAATTGGTGAATCGGTTGGGGCCACCCCAAAGTGGCCTTACGGGATAGATTCTAAATTTTACAAGCAAACCAGTTGCTTCGCCTGGGTTGAACGCAGTTTTTCGCCAAAACTTAGTTTCAGGTGAATTTATTCCAGACTAACTTAACTGAGCCGGTTTTGCGGGAAATCCTGGCTTCCCCGGCTTTGTAGATCTGAGTATTAGCATCAAAATTGGAGTATGGCGGCGCGGCCAGACTACCCGTGGCGGGCGCTCGCTCCTGGCGGGGTAGTTTGTTAAACTCAAGCTTTCATTAAGTATGTCTAGAATTAGTTGGCTTAGCTTAATAGTGGTTAGTTAGGTTTACGTTTATGCTCATCTTTCAAGGAGGAAGTGTTATGAAGAGAAGGATACCGATTTCTTTATTTATCCTTTTAACCCTGACGTTAGCCCTGGTGCTGGGCGCTTGTGGCGATAGTGCTACTC
>CADDZM010000114.1 GCA_902812345.1 Chloroflexota bacterium
CCTAGAATCTGGGGTTGATTAATGAAAGTCTGGGCAAGGGCGGCCCGTTTGCGCATACCGCCTGAAAGCTGGTGGGGAAAACGGTCTTCAAAGCCGGTCAGCCCAACCCGCCCTATCCAGCCGCGGGCCAGATTAAGAGTTTCGGCTTTTGGCACCCCTCGAAACCGCGGCCCGGTGGCGACATTTGCCAGCACATTCTTCCATGGGAAGACCGCGTCGGCCTGGAAGACATAGCCAACTCGCGGGTCAATACCCTGAACCGGCTTACCCATGACCCGCGCTTCACCGGAACTGGGCCGGCCCAGGCCTGAAATCAGGCCGAGTGTGGTTGATTTGCCGCAACCGGTCGGGCCGATTACCGCACAGAACTCGCCGGGAGCGACACTCAAGCTAAGGTCGCGCAGGGCCGTATAGACCTGACCGGTGGGGCCGAAACCGTTTGGTCACGTTGCGTAATTCAATAGCAGGCTGGGTTTGGCTTTGGACATCCGTCGTAAAATTTGAATGTGGATGAGCGAAGTAGTCAGGACAGGCGCCATCAGTGGAGTTACCGGCTCCTTTCAATTTCAGCTACATTACCGTAATCGGTTAAATAGACCTTTTAGGCTCACCCGGTTCGGTCGGGATACCGACACTTTCAACTTTTTTTCCAACCAGTTAAGCTGGGTGGTAAGCTTACCGATTTCGGCATAAAGTTTTTCTTTTTCACGGTCGTGCTGTTCGGTGAGAACGGCCAGGTGCTTTTGGAACTGGGCTTCATCTGCAAAGTTGGCTGGCATCGGCGTTAAAGCAGCTTCCCGCCAGCGTCGTAACTGACTGGGATGAACGCCGTGTTTTGAAGCAAGTTGGGTCAGGGGTTGCTCCTCTTTAGGGAGTTCCTGGACAATTTAGGCTTTAAAAGCCGGTGACTATTTCTTTCTGGGTGTTGTCATAATCGTCATTATATACCCGATTCGACCTTCACCGATTGTCCGAAATCTCTTACCCATTATACTGTTGTAAAAGGGTGCAGTCATTGCTAGCCAGCAGCGCTATTGTTAGCATTGCTCCCGGCCAGCCAAACCAGTGACGTGAAGCTACTTTTCCATTATTCTCGTCGATGGCTTCCGGGAAATTACCGTCCCAGCAGACCATCCTGCCAAGGTTAGCCCAGGTACGGGCGGAACGGTCATCGTCCTTGAACAAACGGGCCAGGTAAAGTTCCTGGATTGAACCGAGCGGCCAGGGGTGAGGGGAATGGACTGAACCTAGCCCGCCTACTGTCCCCGGATAGTACCCCAGGGAATTGGCGGCGCTGAAGGCAAAGTCAAGAGTGTTGCGCCACACCTGGTTGTCCTGACTGCAAAAACCCCAGGCCGGGGCCAGGATGGTAGGCCAGTCATTAGCATCATGATAGAACCGGTAATTACCGGCCAGGTCGGTCAGGTAGGCGAAAACCGGGCGACCCTGGTACTCCGCGACCATGTAGCGATAGATATCGCGCCTCACCCGGTCAGCTATCGCCTGTAATTGGGCCGGTGAATAACTATCCACCAGATTCAGCGAGGCCAGCCGGGTTAAGACCCGCCAGGCGTTTAGCTGGCAGGAGAAATTGTAAGGCATATCCACCTTATCGTCGGCCGGGGTTTCGCTGGTGGGGAATAGCCAGGCCTGGGGAGCTTTGCGGGCCAGTAAATCTTCCAGGCTGCTTTCGAGCCGGGGCTTGAGCCGCCGGGTAATAGCCAGGTCGCCCGTAGCTTCCAGGTAATCAGCGAGTTCAAGCAAAGGGTAACATTGCTGGTCTAACTGGAAAACAAGGTCTTTACACCTGCCATTAGTGAGATAAGCCCGGCCCCAGGCATCTTGCGGCCGCTCGGCCACTTCAAACAGCCAGGTAAGGTGGCGCCGGACAAGCTCGTCTAGCCAGGCCGTAACCTCCTGGGCAGTAGAAAGGGAGAGGGCCGGGTTCTGGGCCTGTTTTCGCAAGGCCAAAAAAGCCTGGACCTGCCAGTAGGAATCGCGGTTCCAGGAAAGGGGCAATAGCTGATGGTCGGTTATGATACAGGTGGCTCTGTCACCCACCGGGACCGGGCAGCAGGCCAGGTTATAGGCCAGTGCTTGCCGGACTAGCCAGGCCGCGCCGGGATAGGTTTTTTCCAGCCCGGCAGTTTCGATTATCCGGTCAAAAGGCTGCCAGCGCTCCACAGTCCGGTCCAGTAGCCGTTCGAGGTTAGCAACTACCAGGTCTAAGACCTGGGCACGGGCGCTTTCCCGGTCCCGGCCAAAACCGTAGATAACCGCCAGCCAGGGATTGCGATTTTCTTCTAATGAAAGACTTCCGGTCAGGCTAATGTCTAAAGAATGGCCGCCGTTAACCGGGGTTACTTTCCAATCACCTAAAACGCCGGTTAACTGGCCGCTATTGTTAAATTCACCTACCAGCAGGGCTACGGCCTGGCCCAGCCCATGATTTTCTATACCTAAAATCCCGTCAATCACCGTAAAAGAGTACTCATCGGGCGGCAAAGGGAGAGGGCCGCCTTCGGTTAGCTGGGCATAGCTGGCCCTGACCAGGGCTAAGGCGCCGCTCCACCGGTAATCCAGGCGGGCCGGGGCTGTCGGTTGCGAGTGAACTTTGACGATTTGCAGGGCCGCTGCCGGGGCAGGTTCTCCGGCGGCCCAGGGCGCAAAGGTCAGAATTTCAAGGTTCAGGCCGGGAACTGGAGTAAGCTCTACCAAAGGTATAGCCGGGACCGGAAAGGAACATTCGGGGTCTGGCGGGTCGCCCTGGCCGAAGTTAAAACCGAAGCCGGGTAAATCCGGCGCGGCCAGCCCGGCCCGGTATTGCCGGACGAAAGCCTGGTCGTACCAGCGGTCGTCGGGGAAGGGGCCGGCCCCGGTAAGGGTGGCATAACCGTGAACAGCATTGGAAATATTTAGCGCCACAAGCTGGCCCCTGGCGTTGACGGAACCGGCTACCAGCCCGTTGCCAAAATCCAGCGGTTTATAGGAGAGATCTCGGTCTAGCATAAATTAATTCAGATTCAACAGCGTACCGCTCTGGGCATCCAGCCAGCGCAATTTATTAAGGTCGGGCCTTAGCCAGAGCGGTTGGTCCGGGCTGACCGGGTAATCTACCGGGGTCACGACCTTCAGAGATTGGCCGCCAATCCGAGTAGTGAGGAGCAGGTGCGAACCCAGCGGTTCGACCACCATAACCTGGGTCGGCAGGCCCGGCCCATCTTTCACTTCCCCTGCTTCAATATTTTCCGCCCGCAGGCCTACGGTGACTTTTTGACCGGCCATACGGGCCAGGTTGGCCGGGGCGGGCAGGCGCTGGCCTTCAATTTCTACCGCTAACCCGCCCTCGGATTGCACTACCTCGCCGACCAGAAAGTTCATTGGCGGGCTGCCGATAAAGCCCCCTACAAAAGTATTGGCCGGGTCGGTGTAAACTTTCATGGGGTCGTCAACCTGGGCAATCTGGCCGCTTTTCATAACCGAAATCCGGTCGCCCATACTAAGGGCTTCCACCTGGTCGTGGGTAACGTAAACAGTCGTCGCGCCAATCTCCTGGAGGAGCCGTTTTAATTCGGCCCGCATCTGCATCCTGAGCAGCGCATCCAGGTTGCTGAGCGGTTCGTCCATCAAGAGGACGGCCGGGTTCATAGCGATAGCCCGGGCTACCGCCACGCGCTGGCGTTGCCCCCCGCTTAGTTGGGCCGGGTGGCGTTCGAGGTATTTATCTACTTCCAGCAGAGTGGCCGCCCGCTTCACATTTTTCTCAATATCGGCTTTTGAGAATTTTTTCATTTTCAGGCCAAACCCGATATTGTCATAAACCGTCAGGTGCGGGAAAATAGCGTAATTCTGAAAGACCATCGCGATATTGCGCCTGCGGGGTGAAAATTCGGTTACGTTCTGGTCGCTGATGAAGATATTTCCGCCATCGGGGATTTCCAGCCCGGCCAGGCAGCGCAGCAGGGTGGTTTTGCCGCAACCGCTGGGGCCAAGCAGTACCATAAATTCACCATCATTAATTGTCAGGCTGACATTATTGACGGCCGCGACCTTGCCGAACAACTTTATAATATTTTCAAGCCGAATCTGAGCCATAAATCCTCCAATTAACCACATTAAGCCGGAAAGCGCCGGGAATTCTAACGTCATCGCCTGAACTATTTTCTATTTCACCACCCGCCCCCACATGTTAAGCAGGTATTTGCGAATAATCAGGATAAAGAGGAGCGACGGAACAATCAGGACGAACCCACCGGCGTAACGCAAGGGTAAGCTGGAATTGCTTAGCGAACCCAGCACCTGGGCCGGTAAAGTTCGGTTCTGGGAGGTTAAAATAGTCGCGGCAAAGACTTCGTTCCAGGAAAGGACGAAAGCAAAAATTGCCGCCGCCGCCAGGCCCGGCAGAGCCATTGGTAACACGATTTTCGTAAAAGCCGACATCCGGTGACAGCCCAGGGTCAGGGCCGCTTCTTCCAGCTCGTTTGGCACCGCTACAAAAATACTGCTCGTAACCAGGATAGTCTGGGGTAGGGCCAGGGCTGTATGCACCAGCGCGACCCCTATCAGGGTGTCGTAGAGGCCAAAGTTAAGGAAAGTTACCGACAGGGGAATGGACAAAATTACTATTGGAAAGGCCCGCGTGGTTAAAATCAACAGTTTATAGGAGTCGCGGCCCGGAAAAATAAAGCGAGCCAGGGCGTAGCCGGCCGGAGCGCCTATCAGCAGGGACAGCGCCAGCGTAATAAGTCCTACAATCAGGCTATTCAGGGCCGAAGAATAAACTCCCCTGGAGTTGAGAAAGAAGTCCATGGTGTCGAACGAAATGGGATTGGGAAATAAACTTTTGGGCCAGTCGTAGAGGGCATCACGGGTGCTAAAAGCCGAGGCTGTAATGAAATACAGCGGTAAAATAATCCACAGCGTAAGGGTAACGGCCAGGACGTATAAGGCAAAGCGGGCCATAGAACGCTGGTTAAGGACCGGCCTGGCCGTGCGGGCTGTTACCGGCGCATTATCGTTTAAATTAACCTGGTCGAGTATACTCATCTGCTTACCTCTCCTACCGGCTAGGCCAGTTCTTCAGCTTTGGTATTTAAGAACCGCAAGTAAATAAAAGTATTGGCAAGCGAAAGCAAGAGGATAAGTAAGGCGTAGGTGGCCGCTACCCCTACATTACGGACATCGTTGTACCATTTATAGGCTTCTCCAGCCAGCACCGGCATAATCCGCCCGGCCAGGGCAAAAACGAGCGCGAAAGTCTGGAAAGCCAGGATGGTCCGTAAAATCAAGGCTACTTGCAGGCTGGGTTTAAGCATGGGCAACGTTACATGCCAGAGACGTTGCCAGGGGGAAGCCCCAAAGACCTCGGCTGCTTCGGTATAGGCCCTGGGGATGACCTGCAATCCGGCCACCAGGATAACCATGACAATTGCCGTAGCGCGCCAGAGTTCGGCGATAACCACCGCTACAAATACCAGAGTAGGATTTTCAAAGCTTAAAAAATCAATCGGGGTCTGGGTCAATCCTAGCTGGATTAGAATCTGGTTGATATAGCCGTGATTGGTAAAGATTGAATACCAGACAATCCCCGCCGCCAGGTCGGATATTGCGAGAGGAATAGTCCAGATATACAGGAAGAACCCGGCCCATTTAAGGCCGGTATTAATGACAAGGGCCATAATCAGGGCCAGCACAACCTGAAGCGGTACAATAATCACGATAAAAAGGAGGGTGTACTTCAGGGCATCCCCAAAGTTGGTATCCTTTACCATTGTATCAATGTTATCGAAAGTGAAACCGCCCTGGCTATCCTGGAAAGCAATAATAAACGATTGGAGCATCGGATAAAGGAAAAAGATTGCCAGGAACAACGTCGCCGGGAGCAGCAGCAGGAAAGGGGTATAGTTAAACCGCCGCCGCCTGCGCTTAAAATCCGGTAGAGCAACTTCACCAGCCTGGCCCGGCGTTTTTAACGCCTGTTCCGGCTCTTGTTTTAAACTCATATCTTTTTACCCAATAAGTTTTAAAAGGTGTAGCCGGGGCGGTTGGTTTTAATAGCCACCCCGGAAACAAAGGAGCGGTGAACCGGCCCTTATTTTACCTGGCAAGGCCCGGTGCTGGGGGGATCAGGCGACCAGCAGGGGGCTTTAGCCGTATTCAAGACATTGTTCATGATCTTGGTTTCATCTTCCAACACCGTTTTAATGTCCTCGTTCTTCAAAATAATGCGCGTGAAGGTGTCGGTATAAACCTTATTGAAGTCACCGTTCTGCGCTCCCAGGCCGACCGGTAACAGCGAAGGCAGGGCGTTAGGGGCGCTCGACTGGGCTGCTACCGCCGCCGCTTCGGCCTTAATGCCGGGCGCCAGGTCTGCCGGGAGGTCGGCTTTGACTACCGGGAAGAAGGCAACCTGCCTGGTCGTATTAATCTGGGTCTGGGGCGTGCTGATGAAGTCTATCAGGGCTTCAGCGCCGGCTTTGTTTGGGGCGCCTTTGGGGATAGCCATTCCGGCCAGCACCGGCATAAAGGCCAGCCCTTTAGCGCCGCTCGGGGCCGGGGCCAGCACGAAATCATCCGGTTTAGATTTAACGGCATCAATCAGGCGGGCGGTATGGTCTATGGTCAACCAAACTTCGCCGGATTGGAGCGGTTCCTGCATAAACTCGTAGCTGACCGATTGCGGGTTGGCATATTTCCAGAGGTCTTTGAGGTAAGTCCACATCTGGACCGCTTCGGGAGAGCGAAAGCCGGTTACTTCCCCACCCGTGTAGGCCGGATAGAGATAACCTTGCAGGAGGCGGTTATAAAGACCTTTAGGCCCGGCCGGGATACCAAGCTTGCGTTCGCCGGTGCCTTTTTGAATGGCGGCGGCCCAGTCCCGGAACTGGTCATAGGTCAGTTTATTGGCATCGGCCCCGGCAGGAAGATATTGCAGAGCCTTTTTGTTGTAGGCCATTACATAGGTGGCCTGCATCCAGGGAATATAATATTGTTTGTTGGTGCCCATTTTGCCCAGGTCCAGGAAAGTTTGCGGGATACCCCGGTCTTTCAGCTTGGCAGCCAGCGGGGTGAGGTCTTCCAGTAAATCATTCTGGATAAAAGGCGGGAAATCACCATGCAAACCGCCCAGCAGCGAAACGGTTACTTTACCGGCTTTTTCTTCAGATAATATCTGGTCGGTATAAGGGCCGTTATCTTTCTGAATGTAATTAACCTTGCCGTTAAAGCTGTTGAGGACGTTCTTGGTAAAGCCTTCGTTCTCCTGGACAGCGCTGAGTTGGGTCGAAAGCCAGACAATATCGCCTGCGTTAGCCTGGGCGGCGGCGGTGGTAGCCGCTCCGGCGGCAGCCGTTGTTGCTGCTCCAGCGGCGGTGGTGACGGCCCCGGCAGCAGTAGTAGCGCTGGCGGCGGCTGTCGTGGCGACGGGAGCGGCGGTGTTATCGCCACAGGCGCTCAGTAAGAGAGTTGCCAGCAGGGTCAGGACGACCCCAAGGGGAAAGTATCGCTTCATAACTATCTCAAGCCTCCTTGCTTCGGTCTAAAGTTATTGCTTGCCCGTACTGAATTAAAGTTAGAGTACAGAGTCTAGCTCAAGCGGCCCTGCTCACAACGCGCCTGCGATAGCCTGGGGTACGGTTTGTTCCAGGTGTAAGTGGACGCCGCAAGAAGCTCTTACTAAAAGGTTTGTCGGTAGTTCTACATGCTGGTAGGGGCCGGTGTCGCCTTCGATCCGGTTAATCAGCAAATTTGCCGCGCGAATACCTATTTCCAGGCGGGATTGGGCTACAGTTGTTAAGGGTGGAGTTAAATAGGCCGCAAAGCTTAAATCGTCAAAGCCGACCACGGCCAGTTCTTCCGGAAGCTTAAGGTCGTTGCGCTGGGCCGCCTGTATCAAGCCCAACGCGACGGAATCGTTTACGGCAAAAATCGCTTTTGGGCGGTCCGGCCTCTGAATAACCCGGTCATACTCGTTGGGGCCGCCTGATAGCGGTAAGGGCAAATCCGGGAAAAGCAAGCTTTCATCATAGGCCAGGTTATAATGTTCCAGGGCTTTGCGATAACCCTGCCAGCGGTCCCTGACCGAAGTAGTCTGGAAATTAGCGGCGTTTGAATAAGCAAAACCTATCCGCCGCTGGCCCAGGATAATCAGGTGTTCGGTTGCCCGGTAAGCTCCACCCTCGTTGTCCGAAACCACATAGTCGGTATCCAGTTCCGGAATGTAGCGGTCTACCAGCACCAGCGGGACTTTACCGGCCACCAATTTTTTAAGCGGTTCGCCGGGGATAGGGTTACTTAAAGGTAACAAAATAAGCCCGGCTACATCATTATCTATCAACCGCTCAATATCCCGGTCCTGCTGGACCTGGCTCTCTTCGGTGTAGGTTAAACTGAGTTCATAACCGCGCGCCCTGGCAATCTGTTCGACGCCAAGCAAAATATCTATACTAATCTGGAAAACCGGCTGGCTGAGTAACAGGCCAATCCATTTAAGAGGTAGTTTTGGGTCAGGTTGGGCCGGTTGAGGTAGTTGCCGGACATAGGTGCCCCGGCCAGGGGTCCGCTCTAATAATCCCTCGTTTACGAGGATGTTCATAGCCTGCCGGACGGTTCCCCGGCTAATCCGGTTATCGCGAGCAAGTTCCAGTTCGTTAGGTACGCGAGAACCGACCGGGAGGGCGCCACTAAGAATACTCTCACGAAAGTGGGCTACCAGTTGTGCGTAAATTGTTAAACCTTCGCCATCTTTGTAAAGGTTTTGCATCGCCGGCTACCTGTTTTATTTAACTGGAATTCGGGATTTGACCCACCGAATCATATCATACCTGGCCGGTTTGTCAATATATCAACAGATATTGTCTATACAAATGATGTACAAAGTTTTCAAGTCCGGGGAAAAGAAAATCAGAATTTTCAAGGCCTTGCAAGCTTAAAGGCAAACTGATTTAAGTCCAATATGGTTTAGCGACAATATTGTTTGTAAAAGGGACTTACTATTTAAAAATTAGAAACAACTTTTATTTTTGACCTATAATTTACCAACAAAGGAGTAACAAAAAAAGTATGCCAATTGATCCCCAGACTAAATTTTTATTAGAGCAAATGAATGCTTCCAATTTTTCTCAGACCCGCAACCTGACCCCGGCCCAGTTTCGCCAGGCCGCTGATGCGCCAGAAACGCCCGCTGCCTTAGAACCGGTTGCTAAAGTTGAAAACCTTGAAATTCCTGGACCGGCAGGCAATATTCCTGTCAGGATTTACACCCCTACCGGGGAAGGTCCGTTACCAGTCCTGGTCTATTTTCATGGAGGCGGCTTTGTCCGGCGCGACCCGGCGGGAATTGATGTTTTATGCCGCCGGTTTGCTAACCTGGCCGGGTGCATCGTGGTAGCGGTCTATTACCGGCTAAGCCCCGAACATAAATTTCCAGCCGCGCCTGAAGATTGTTACGCCGCTACCCTGTGGGTTGCCAGGAATTGCGACAACTTTAACGGGGATGCTTCCCGCCTGGCAATCGGCGGCACCAGCGCCGGTGGGAACCTGGCGGCGGTTGTAGGCCACCTGGCCCGGGACCGGGGCGGGCCGAAGCTGATTTTCCAACTGCTGGTAGTGCCTACGACCGATTTTACCGCCGATACCCCTTCACTCAAAGAGAACGGCGAAGGTTATTTGCTTACCAGGGAAGATATAGAATGGTTCAAGGGCCATTATCTGAAAAATGAGGAGGATAAAATTAATCCCCTGGCTTCTCCACTCCTGGCGGCCAACTTTTCCGGCCTGCCCCCGGCTTTTATCCAGACTGCTGAATTTGACCCCTTCCGCGATGAAGGCGAAGCCTACGGCCTGAAACTCCGGGAAGCCGGGGTGCCCGTAACGGTTAAACGCTATGCGGGAGCCATCCACGGCTTTGTTGTTCCAAAAATGGTCGAACGGGCCACAGCCGACGGCGCGAAAGCGCTCCGCTCTATTTTCGCCCGCAAATAATACCGGGGAAGTCGGCCTGATTGCCCGGCTAATCCTGGCGGGTTCTCGGAATAGGCATAAACGGGCTACCCAGAAACCGGGTACCATTGCTCAAGCGAAAGTTGCCGGGCGTGCAACCGGCGTACTGGCGAAAGAGGGTCATAAAATAATGGACATCGCGGAACCCTGTGGCCTGGGCTACCTCTTTTGTAGATAGCTGGCGCTCCAACAAAAGTTGGGCCGCCGCTTCCAGGCGAAGGGTGGTCAGGTACTTCATAATGGTCAGGCCCATTTCTTTTCTAAACAACCGGTTGACCTGGCGTTCGCTTAAATTCATCTGGGCGGCTATTTCTTTGAGGGATAGGGGGCGGTTGTAATTGTCGGCCAGGAACCGGACCAATTTCTGGACCTGCACTTCTGACCCGGTACGGATGACCGGCTCGGGAATATCCGGCAGGGAAGGATTATCTACCACCAACCGGGCGCTATCCAGCAATAACTTTGTTACCAGCCCTTCGATAGCCTGGGGATAGCCCGGCTCTTTAGAAACAATCTCCTCGGTCAGCATTTGCAGCATACATAACATACTGCCAGAGGCCGCCGCTACCGGTTGCGACGAGGCAATAAAAGCATCCAGCAGGGCATCTATCCCCCGGAAGTTTGGCGGGCTGGTTTCGTCCGGCACAAGCGTATAAGACCAGAAATAGATGGCTAACGGGTCGTCGTGAGCTGAGATAATCTCGTGGGGTTTGCCCGGTCGGGCTACGAAGATTTGTCCTTGCTCGACGGCATAATCTACGCCCTGAGTATGAAAAGTACCCCGCCCCTCAAAGGCGTAGCAGACCTCAAAAAATGAATGGGTGTGCATGTGGTTGCGCCACCACTGGCGCTTGATAACGCCCCAGCCCAGGATTTTGCTATTGTAACTGCCTAATTTCACGCTTATGGACAGCCCCGCAAGGTCCAGAAAACGTTGCGGTGGAATAGTTGCCGGGACAGTCCTGGGCATTTCTAAAACTCCTTGCTCGCGCTTGAATTAGGTCCGGTTTACCCCGCGTAACATCATGCCCTGCCCTCTCGAATCATGAATAGTCGTGAGCGGCAAATCATCGGGCCGCCGGAACTGGACCAGCAGGGTCGTCCGGGCTTCCTGGCTGGTGTTGAGACCGGAGCCGTGAATGGTCATGTAGTTAAAGAAAAGGACATCTCCAGCCCTGGCCGGACAGGGTATGGCCATTTCGAGGGGGTAATCAGCCGGTGACAGGTGATGGCTGCCCGTAGAGTCATGGGGTAGTGGCCCGTTTTTATAGCTGCCGGGTACTACTCGCACACAGCCTTTTTCGAGGGGCGCATCATCAAAGTGAAAAATAGCGGCTGTCATGCTCATGCCCTGGTGAGGGAAATAGGGATAGTCCTGGTGTAAGGGAAAGGGCGAACCTTTTTCGGGCGGCTTGATAAACATTTTGTTATGATGAAGCTGCACATCCGGGCTGCCAATAAGCTGGGACGCCACGTCCGTAAAACGCTCATCTACAATTAGCCGGGAAAAAGCCGCCGATTCAAATTGAACATTGTGGCAGTGCAGGAGGCGGGTATTTTTAGCTTCTGAAAAAGTATCCCTGGCGCTGCCCCAGGTCGCGTCAATATTCTGGTGTCGGCTCAAACGGTCGGCTAACCGGTGACATTCGGTCTTTAAGACGGCTGCCTCCCGGGCTGATATCAGACCTTCGACCAGAATATAGCCGTTGTCCTGATAAAATTTCTGTTGAGCTTCACTTAGCAAAATTAGCCTCCTTATTTTTCAAGTTATAGTAATTGGTGCACCCCGGTAAGCTTAAAGCCAAACAGAATTATATCAAAGGTAAAACAGGGACAATTTTGTTTGTAAAACGGACCTGCTAAATTGATTATAGCAAATAAACCCCGGTAGACTTCAAGATACCTGCTATAATTCCATTAGATTGCATTGATTCCCGGCAAGGCGGTGCTTTTTTTGTTGAGAGTTTATGCTTACCGTAGTGGCTGCCTTTCTCTTTGTCTTTTCCCCTAAAGCTGTTATTCACAAGGACTGAAAAATATGGGCGTAGCTAGTGACAATAATTTAGCCAAAGAATTAAAACCAAACACCCAAACCGGTTTGTACCAGGCCGAGCTAGAAAAGTTATTTCAGTACACCGCGGCTAAAGCCCTGGCAGCAAAACATCTTCCCGGTTCAACCTACCGGGTGCAGTTCAACAAATACTTCACTTTTAAGGATGCCGCCCGGCAGGTGGCTTATTTGCGCAACCTGGGTATCACCGATTTGTACGCCTCGCCTTATTTTAAGGCCAGCCCGGACAGCCTGCACGGTTACGATATTTGCGATTATAACCAATTCAATCCTTCTATCGGTTCACAGGAAGATTACCGGTTATTAAGTGATACGCTTAAACAAAATGGCCTCCACCAGATGCTGGACATCGTACCCAATCACATGGGTATTACCGAAACCTGTAACCGGTGGTGGATGGATGTGCTCGAAAACGGCCCAAATTCTATTTATGCCAGTTTCTTTGATATTGACTGGAAGCCGGTTAAGGACGAACTCGAATATAAGGTACTCATACCCATCCTGGGTGACCAGTACGGTACGGTGCTGGACCGGGGCGAACTGCAAATCAAATTTATAGCACCTGAAGGCGCTTTTTATCTGGACTACTGGGAACACCGTCAGCCTCTCAACCCGCGCACCTACCCCATCATTTTAAAACTGGCCCTGGCGAGTTTACAATCCCGCCTGGATGAAAATAATGATTTTCTGCTCGAATTTCAAAGCATCATTAATAACTTCGGCTATTTACCGGCGCGCTGGGAAACCGAACTTCCCCAGATGTTAGAGCGCAACCGCGAAAAAGAAATTCTTAAAAGAAGATTGGCCGTCCTCTGCGGAGCTTCAGACGAGATACTGTATGCTATCCGGCAGGCGGTTGTGTTCATTAACGGCACTGCCGGCCAGCCTGAAAGTTTTGACCGGCTGGCGGCCCTTATTGAAGCGCAGGCTTACCGGCCGGCCTACTGGCGGGTCGCTGCCGACGAAATCAACTACCGGCGGTTTTTTGATATCAACGAACTGGCCGCCATCCGGGTAGAGCAGCCGGAAGTGTTTGAGAAAACCCACCAGCTTATTTTCGAGCTGGTCCGGGAAGGCCATTTGCAGGCTCTTAGAGTGGACCACGCGGACGGTTTATGGGACCCGGCGGGGTATGCCTGGAAGTTGCAGACCACCTACTTTACCGGTCTGGCTCACCTACAAAGCCGCCAGGTTTTAGGCCGCGATTTATCGAATAGCGAATGGGCCGAATTCGAACGTGGGTTACTCCTACGCCTCGAAGCGGAGCGGGCGCGAGAACCAAACTCGCCCGTGTTAACTTCGCTTTATGTTGTCATCGAGAAAATTCTTGGCCCCGGGGAACTCCTTCCCGCTACCTGGACCGTGGCGGGGACGAGCGGGTATGACTTTTTAAACCAGGTAAACTCCCTGTTTGTACACAGCTCCAGCGAAAGCGAGGCAGCCATTGAGGAGGCCTACACCAGCTTTATTACAACCAAATGGCGTTATGACGACCTGATTTACAGCCGCAAGGCCCAGATAAGCCTGGCCTCCCTGGCCAGCGAGATAAACGTACTGGCGCGGCTTCTCAGCCGGATTGCCGAGCAGGACCGCTATCACCGTGACTTTACGCTCAATAACTTACGCTTTGCCCTCCGCGAGATTATTGCCTGCTTCCCGGTCTACCGCACTTACATAGTAGCCCAGGCCACCCCAACCGGTAGCGGTACCGCTACCCGTACCGAGGTCGAAAAACGGGACCAGATTTATATTGAACGGGCAATTGCAGCCGCCAAACGGCGAAATCCCGCCCGCGACTCGCTGGTCTTTAACTACATCCGGGATTTACTGCTTTTGAAACTGGCTCTGCATGCCTCGGAAAGCCAGCGCGCCATGCAGCTTGATTTCGTGATGAAGTTTCAACAGATCACCGGACCCATAATGGCTAAAGGTCTGGAAGATACCGCTTTCTATTTGTATAACCGGCTAACTTCCCTTAATGAAGTGGGTGGCGACCCGAGCCAGTTCGGGCAAACGGTCGAGGCTTTTCACCGCCAGAACCAGGAGCGGCTCAAGAACTGGCCGCATGCTCTTCTGACGACCAGTACCCATGACACCAAACGCAGCGAGGATGTGCGGGCTCGCATAAACGTCCTCTCTGAGATGCCTGCGGAATGGCAAGCGGCTATCAACCGCTGGGCTCGCTTTAACGAACGGCATCGCACCCATCTGGAAAGCAAGTTTGCCCCCGACCGTAACGACGAGTATTTGCTTTATCAGACCTTGATCGGGGTCTGGCCCTTTTCCGCATCTACGGCTGGCTCCACTTACGCCTCCGAGGCCGACTCCGGGGTTGAGCCGGGCGGCGGTGAGCAAGCCGAGTTTACCAGGCGCCTCCAGGCTTATATGATCAAGGCCATCCGGGAGGCCAAGTTTAATACAAGCTGGCTCAATCCTAACCAGCTTTACGAGAGCGCGGTCCTCGACTTTGTGGCAAACGTGCTCAAACGGACCAGGACTAACCTTTTCCTTAAAGACTTTGAGGAGTTCCAGGTAATCCCAACCCATTTTGGTATCTTTAACTCGCTAGGCCAGACCTTGCTCAAAATAACTTCTCCCGGTGTCCCGGACTTTTACCAGGGAAACGAGTTGTGGGATTTAAGCTTGGTCGACCCGGATAACCGCCGCCCTATTGATTACGAACTGCGGGCCAACTTGCTGGCCCACTTACCCCTGCCGCCATCCCTCGAGGGGGTGCGGGAACTGGTGTCAGCTAAAGAGGATGGCCGGATAAAGCTTTATTTGACCAGGCAGGCCTTACAATTTCGTAACGCGCACCGGCTGCTTTTTGAGCGGGGAGAATATCAGCCCCTGCTGGCTAAAGGCCCCAACAGCAAGCATATTTGCGCCTTTCTACGCAGCTTCGAGGGAGAAAATGCTCTCGTGGTGGTGCCGCGCCTCTTGCATCTTCTGACAGAAGGTAATCTTGAAAAGGTGGTTGGTGCGAATTTCGAGCAGGCGGATGTTTTGCTGTTACCGGCCGGTGCAGGAAACAGGCGCTTTCGTAATATTTTTACCGGTGAGATTGTGGAACCGGTGGTTGAAGACGGGTCAAAGGAAGCGTTAGTGTTACCGCTGGGGAAAGTGCTGGGAAATTTTCCGGTAGCTTTGCTGGAGCAGGTAAACGACTAATTTTTGAAGCTCTATTTCACCTCCACCATAGACCGGTTATAAAAAGGCAATTTGTATTTAAATTGCCTTTAGTTTAGATTTTGTTTTAAATTCAGGGGTTGCCAGGCTCCTAAATAGCCATCTTGAATTTCCTTATATGCTTTTTAATATGCTTTTTAATATGCTTTTTATTAATCAAAAAACAGTTCAGCTTACTTTGGGCGAGTCATCTGCCCTCGCAGGGGCCACAACATTCAAGCCCGTCTCAAAATAATGCCGGGCGGTCCGGCTCTGGTTTGAACCGGCCATCAGGGTTACCACGTCTTCTGGTTGCAAGCGGGTTGCCCCACGCGGCACAATTAATTCTCCGTGCCGGTAGATTGATACCACAAGGTTATCCTGGGGCAGTTCCAACTCCCGCAAGGTTTTACCGCTGGCAGTCATCCCCGGTCTGATTTGGATCTCGCGCAGGCTCATTCCGTTCATGGTCGCACTAAGACTCTTTACAGCCTGGCTCATGCCTTCCTGATAAGCCTTGACCACGTTCGCCACACTGATAACCCCGACCAGCTTGCGGCTGTTTTCGTCTTCAATAACCGGCAGCCAGCTTACCCGGTTGCCTGCCAATAGTTCAAGGGCATGGTCCAGACCTTCCCCGCCGGTAATGGCTACCGGCTGCTTGTTCATAACATTTTCAACGGAAGACCAGGTTTGAAGTTTTTCCTGGTTGATATTATCGAGGTCGGCCCCGGTCAGAACTCCCACTAGAATGCTTCCATGGTTGACTACCGGCAGGCCGCTGAGGTCGGTAGTTTTATCAAGGACGGCCGCCGCTTCTTTAACAGGCAAATCCGGGGTGAGCAGGGCCGGTGGTCTTTTCATCACGTCACTGACCGGTAGCGCTGCCAGGAGCGGGAAACTGAAACGGTAGCGGTGCGCCGGGGATTCGGCTCTTGAAGCTACCTGGTTGACATAAATGGTCCGGTCGCCGCAGACCAGGAGTGAAACGGCCACCGCAACCATGGCCGGTGCCAGCAAACTAAGGTTTCCGGTCATTTCGGCCACCATCAGCATTACGGCCAGGGGCGCATGGGCGATGCCGCCAAAAAGAGCCATCATCGCTACGATAACGAAAGGCGCAGGCGTGACCGGCATACCAGGCAGCCAGCTTTCAGTCAACCTCCAGAAAGCTGCCCCCACGAAACCGCCGATTACCATGCCCGGCCCGAAGATGCCGCCGCTGCCGCCGCTGCCGATAGAAAGTGAGGTCGCGACTATCTTACCAAGTGGCAGCAGCACTACCAACCATAGCGGTAGACTTAAAAGCCCATCAATGGCGCTGGGAGACATCGTAGCCTGGACCCAGCCGTAACCCATATGGAGGAAAGCCGGGGAAACAATACCTATCAGGCCGACGAGTAAGCCCCCAATAGCCGGTTTAATCCAGTTGGGAACGGCCCGGCCTTTTATTTTAAGGTGATGAAAGAAGCGGCTAACCAGGAGAAAACTTCTGGAATAAAAAATCCCGATAAGGCCGCAAATTAAGCCCAGCACGGCATAATAGACCAGTTGGACCGGGTTGTCGAAGGTCAGACCGCCCAGGTTCGAGCCAAACATGGGAAACCAGCCGTAGACCAACGAATAGACCGAGTAACCGACAATCGAGGCGACCAGGGCCGGGATAATGGCTTCCACTTCCAGGTCGTGCAGGTAAAGAATTTCGGCAGCCATGACCGCTCCCCCAAGGGGAGCCCGAAAGATTGAACCGATGCCGGCCCCCATCCCGACAACCATTGCTATCCGGCGGCTGGCAACATCCATCTTTAACCAGGTTGCCAACAGTGAACCGAAACCGGACGAAATCTGGGCGGTCGGGCCCTCCCGTCCTCCGCTGCCGCCGCTGCCGATGGTTATGGCGCTGGTAAGCAGCTTCACAAATGGCACCCTGGCCCGGACCTTTCCGCCCTTGTGATGGAAGGCAGCAATGGCTGCGT